>JAYURW010000085.1:0-18513 GCA_043756025.1 Novosphingobium sp.
GGCGATGACCGATTCGATCCCGCTCAATTCCTATGAAACCCAGTGGAACGGGATGAAGACCCTGCGCGCCGGGTTCACCACGGTTCGCAATCTGGGCGACGAAAAGGGCAAGGTTATGGCCTACCGCGAGGCGATCCGGCGCGGCTGGGTTCAGGGTCCGCGGATCCTCGATGCGGGCGAATCCATCTCGACCACCGGTGGGCATATGGATAGCCGGGTTGGCCTGGCCGGCGAAATGGAACCGATGATCGGCACCGAAAACCTCTGCGACGGGGTCGATGATTGCCGCCGCGCGGTCCGCCGTCAGGTGGGCCGGGGCGCCGATGTGATCAAATTTGCCACTACCGGCGGGGTCAATTCGGGCACCGGCCTTGCCACCCGGATGTTCGAGGATGAAGCCCGCGCGCTGATCGACACCGCCCACGCCTATGGCCGCAAAGTCGCGGTCCACGCCCACGGGCTCGACGGGATCAAGCTGGCAGTTAGGTTAGGTGCGGATTCGATCGAACATGGCACCACGATTGACGAAGAAACCGCCAAGCTGATGGTCAAGCACGGCACGTTTTATGTTCCCACGCTCAGCACGGTCAACGGCTATCTGGAGCGGCTTGCGGCCAATCCCAACGCCTATCCGCCCCTGATCAAGAAGCAGATTGACTGGCGGATCGGGATCACCGGCAAGTCGCTGCAGGTCGCCTATCCGCTCGGCGTCAAGATTGCTTATGGCACCGATGCCGGGGTATCGAAGCACGGCCGCAATGCTGACGAGTTTGAATGGTTGGTGAAGTTCGGCATGACCGCCAGCGATGCGATCAAAGCCGCCACAGTCAACGCCGCCGCACTGCTCGGGCTCGACAAGGAAATTGGCACGCTGGAAGTGGGCAAGGCCGCCGATATCATCGCTGTCGACGGCGATCCCTTGGCCGATGTCCGGGTGCTGAAACGAATGGCGTTTGTGATGGCGCGGGGCGAGGTGGTGGTTGGGCCTTAGGCTTCAGCTGCACACACTTCATCGGTGCCGCCGCACCAACGGGCGCAACAAGGGGAACAATCAGGAAATCCAAGGGTTCAATCCAGCTTCTGCCGCGCCTTCATCAAGGGGTGCGGGGCACTAGCCCGTAAGGATCAAAACTTGGCCAAATCTCCTGTAGTCCCGCCGAAATCCGCATCCAGCCCGGCACTGAACAATGCCCTGCATAACCATGCACCGGGAACGGGGCGAGCGATCCCGGCCGAGGCGCTGGGGACTGCCGGTGAAACGCATCAGCGGGTGCCGCATGATGGCGATCATAGCGATAGTCTGGCCCATCTAACCGACAACTTTGGTCACCGCATCGCCGATAACCAGAACGCGCTGCGTGCCGGTGAGCGCGGGCCGACGCTGCTCGAAGACTTTGTCTTGCGCGAGAAAATCTTCCACTTCGACCATGAGCGGATCCCCGAACGGATCGTTCACGCCCGCGGATCGGCGGCGCATGGCGTGTTCGAAGTGACCAAAGCGATCCCGGCGCTGACCAAAGCCGGGCTGTTCCAGAAGACCGGCAACCAATGCCCGGTCTTTGCGCGGTTTTCGACCGTGGCAGGCGGTGCAGGCAGCGTTGATACACCGCGCGACGTGCGCGGTTTCGCGGTAAAATTCTACACCGAGCAAGGCAATTGGGATCTGGTTGGCAACAACATTCCGGTGTTCTTCATACAGGACGCGATCAAGTTTCCCGATCTGGTCCATGCGGTCAAAATGGAGGCCGATCGCGGCTATCCTCAGGCGGGCAGCGCGCACGATACCTTTTGGGATTTCATCGGATTGATGCCCGAATCGATGCACATGATCATGTGGGCCATGTCCGACCGGACGATCCCGCGCACCTTGCGCAACATCGAAGGCTTCGGCGTTCACACCTTCCGGCTGGTCAATGCGGATGGTGAAGGCAAGTTCGTCAAGTTCCACTGGAAGCCCGTGCTGGGGCTGGCCTCAACCACCTGGGATGAGGCCGTCAAGCTGGCCGGGGCCGATCCCGATTTTCATCGCCGCGATCTGTTCGAAGCGATCGACGGCGGAAACTTTCCGGCGTGGGATCTGGGCGTGCAGGTGTTCGACGAAGAATTCGCCGCCAGCCTGCCTTACGATGTGCTCGACGCCACCAAGCTGATCCCCGAGGAGCTGGTGCCGGTCGAGATCGTTGGGCGGATGACGCTGAACCGAAACGTCGACAACTTTTTCGCCGAAACCGAACAAGTCGCCTTCATGCCCACCAACGTTGTGCCGGGGATCGACTTTTCAAACGATCCATTGCTGCAAGGGCGGTTGTTCTCCTATCTTGATACGCAAAAGTCGCGGCTGGGGACTGCCAACTTTCACCAGATTCCGATCAACGCGCCCAAGTGCCCATTCCATAACTTTCAGCGCGACGGGATGATGCAGACACTGGTCCCGACCGGCCGCGCCAATTACGAACCAAACAGCCTGGCCGAAGCCGGTGAAGACGGCGGTCCGCGCGAATGCCCTGAAACAGGGTTCAGCAGCTTTCAGGAAAATGCCGAGCGCAATGATCCGACCGCCAAACTGCGTGTCCGCGCCGAACTGTTCGGCGATCATTACAGCCAGCCGCGGATGTTCTATCGCTCGCTGACAGAAAACGAGCAGGCGCATCTGGCCTCGGCAATGGTCTTTGAACTGTCCAAGGTAACGCTGGAACACGTTCGGGCTCGCGTGCTGAGCCGGGTCCGCAATATCGATGAAACGCTGGCCAAGCGGGTTGCCGACGGGATCGGGATGCCGCTGCCCGCCAAGGCCAAGGCGCAGCGCGAACCGGTTGAGCTGGGAACATCGGACGCGCTGTCGATCCAGAAGCAGGCCAAGGCCACCTTGCAAGGCCGCAGCGTCGGCATTCTGTTCGCCGAAGGGTCTGACAAAGCGCAGATTGACAGCCTGAAGGGCGAGATCGAGGCGGCGGGCGGCATGGTCAAGCTGGTCGCGCCCAAGGTTGGCGAGCTTAAGCTCAAAGGCGGCACGTTGAAAGCCGACGGGCAACTGGCGGGAACGCCGTCAGTCGTATTCGACGCGGTGATCGCGATTCTGATGCCCGATCAGGCGGCGCTGCTGGCCAAGGATGTCGGCGCCGTGGCGTGGTTTGCCGATGCCTGGTTCCACTGCAAGACCATCGCAGCCTGCGGCGGAACACGCGAGCATCTGCTGCCGAAGGCCAACATCGAACCCGATGCCGGGGTGCCCTTGCCGGAGGACTTTATGCAGGTCGGCGCGGTCCGCCATTGGGACCGGGAGCCAAAAGTGCGCGATCTGGCCTGATCAACCTGGCTAAGATCAGGGCGCCGGTGCCGTCAAAAACGCCACCAGCGCCTTGACCTTTTTCTGCCGCCATTGCGGCGCAGGCGCGACCAGCCAATAACCTTGGCGGCATGGCGCAGCTTCGCCCAGCGCGGCGATCCGGCCATTGTCGAGCCACGATTGCGCCAACAGCACGGGCACCCGCGCCTTGCCCATTCCAGCGGCGGCGGCAGCAATGGCTTGCCCGGCATCGCCGACGATCAGGGGCGGGCTTTCACAGCCGTCGCCTTCGGGGCTAGCGTCCCCCGGCCAAGCGATCCAGCAACCTTCGCCCACGGAAACCCGGCCCGGCTCGCCCAGCGCGGCACCCTCGAGGTCGCCCGGCCCTTCGGCCCAGCGCACCGCCAGATCGAGATTGGCCTCGGTAAAATCGGTGTCTTCATCGGACACCAGCGAAAACCGCACTTCGGGGTTGGCCTTGCGGAACGCCGCCAATCGCGGTGCCAGCCAGGCCGAGAAAAACTCGCGCGGGGCGGCGATGGTATAGACATGGCTTGATTGCCCGGCCTGCATCGCCCGTACCGCATCTTCGAAATGAAGGAACCCGGTGCGCAGCGCCTCAAGCCCGGCGCTGGCCTCTTCGGTCAGCTCCAGCCCTTTGGGTGTCCGCCGAAACAGGACCACGCCCAGCACATCTTCAAGCGCGCGAATTTGCTGTCCGACCGCCGCCGGCGTTACCGCCAGCTCGTCCGCCGCGCGGGTAAACGACAGATGCCGCGCGGCAGCATCAAACACGCGCAGGGCGTTCAAAGGGAGGTGAGTGCGCTTCATGGACCTTGCGCTTAGCCCGCCGTGGCCGGAGCGGCCAGCGGGAAGAACGGGATCGCCACATCGAACGCATCGCCGCTGCGCCGGACAAAGGTGTAGTGCCCTGCCATGGTACCCATTGGGGTGGTCAGCGGGCAGCCCGAAACATAATCATGGCTCTGCCCCGGCCCCAGCAGCGGCTGTTCGCCGACCACGCCCTCGCCCTCGACCAGATTGACCATTCCGCGCCCATCGGTGATCCGCCAATGCCGGGTCAGCAACTGAACGGCCTCGTCCGAACCGTTCTCGATCCGGATGTGATAGACCCAGAACCACTTGCCGGCTTCAATTCGTGATTGCTCGGGTAAAAAATTCACCGCGACGCGCACGGTGATGCCTTCGGTGATGGCGGCGTGTTGGAACAGTTCCTTCATGGGGCGCAAAGTAGCGATTGCCCTGCGGCGCTGCAATGGGGGGAATAGGTTTGCGCTGGCATTGGCGGTGGGCGCGGGCTTTGCTAGCAACTGGCGATGCAAACATCCCTGCCCGTGACCGAACTTTTCCTGCTGGCGCTGATTATCATTTTCGCCCTGCCTTATGCATTTTGGCGGCTGCTGCGGACCGATTACTGGGCGCCCTTGGTAGTGGTCCAGATCATCGCTGGAATTCTGCTCGGCCCCGGCGTGTTGGGATCGGTGTTTCCAGACTATTACAGCTTCATTTTTGCGCCCCCAGTAATTGGCGCGCTGAACGGGATTGCCTGGTGGGCGGTGATGCTGTTCGTGTTCGTGGCCGGGTTGGAACTTGATTTGGAAGAGGCCTGGAAATGGCGCGGCGAGACCGGGCTGACCGCGGCGCTGGCCTTGGGCGTGCCGCTGGCGTTGGGCGCAGGCGCGGCGCTGGTTCTGCTGGGATTCAGCGATCCGGCCCAATGGATCGGAGCCAAAGGCGCCACTTGGCAATTCGTCGCTGGGGTCGGGATGGCCTGCGCGGTTACCGCTTTGCCGATCCTGGTGTTGTTCCTGCAAAAGCTGGAGATATTGCGCACCCCGATGGGCCAGCGAATTCTGCGCTATGCCAGTCTTGACGATATCCTGATCTGGGCGGTGCTGGCGTTGATCCTGCTCGATTGGGAGCGGGTCGGACGGCAGGCGGCATTCCTGATCGGGTTCGGTGTGGCTGTGGTGCTGGTCCGCAAACTGATTGCTGCCATTCCGCAGCGGGACCGGTGGTATGTCGCGCTGGTCTGGCTGGCGGGCTGCGGTTACCTCGCCGATTGGTCGGGGCTGCACTATATGGTCGGGGCATTTCTGGCCGGGGCCGCGCTCGATGCCAAATGGTTCGGGATTGAAGCGATCGACCGGTTCCGCGATGTCGTGCTGCTGGCATTCATGCCGGTGTTCTTCCTCAGCACCGGCCTGCGGACCAGCTGGGACATGGGCGGTTATGCCGCCTTTGCCGCCGCCGCGCTGCTGCTGGGGGCAATGATTATCGGCAAGCTGGCTGGCGTCGGGCTCGCCGGAAAGTTGCTCGGGTGGAGCAAAGGTGAAAGCTGGATCATCGGCTGGCTGCTGCAAACCAAGGCGCTGATCATGATCATCTTCGTCAATGTGCTGCTGGATAAGGGAATTATCACCAACGGCGCTTTCACCGCGCTGCTGCTGGCCGCGATCGGCAGCACGATGCTGACCATTCCGATAGTCGCCCCGGCGCTGAAGAAGCTGGAAGGGCTGAAAAGCAAAGCGGGATAACCTGACGACTGCGGCTCATTGCTTATTGCACATCATTCTCAATAGCGATAGAACGGCGGCTCGCTGATCGGAGCCCCTTGCATGAACCCGCCAACTCCCGGCCAATGCCAAATGCCGTTGCCGCTGCCCTACGAGCAAACCCAGCGGATTGTGCTGCGCTGTTTGCGCCGGATGGCGGAACACGGCGTCCGTGATGCCCAAGCTTCGCTCTGGGTGTTTGAGCAGTTCGGGATCCACTATCGCCGCCCGCTCGTGCTGTTGCGCGCTTTCGTGATTGAGCTCGCCCAGGTTTCGCAGCGGCGAATCCAGATTGCGCCATGCTGCGCCATGCGGATGACACTGGACGAAGGCAGGATCGTCGAGATTCTGGCCGCCGCGGGGCAAGACCCGGCCAGCGCCCAGCGCCATTTGCGGCTGCTGACCGAGGCGGAAAATCCCACCTCGCCGTTATCGCTGGCGGTCGCTTTCAACGATACCCTTGCCGCTCTGGGCAAGCCGATGGAGCTATAACCCGACCACTTTCAGCGCCTGATCCAGATCTTCGATCAGATCGTCGGGATCTTCCAGCCCGACATTGAGCCGCAGCATCCCTTCGGTCACGCCCATTTCTGCGCGGACTTCGGCGCTGACCGAATAGTGCGTGGTGCTGGCGTTGTGGCACATCAGGCTACGCGAATCGCCAATGTTGTTCGAGATGTCGATCAGGCGCAGCGCATTGAGCAGGCCGTGAGCCTGGTCCCGTCCGCCATCGACTTCGAACGCAAAGATCGTTCCAGCCGCATCCATCTGCTTCATCGCCAATTCGTGCTGCGGGTGGCTAGGCAGGCCCGGATGGGCGATCCGCGGCACCCGGCCTTCGAGGAACTGGCCGACTTTCAGCGCGTTTTCGCTCTGCCGCGTGATCCGCAGGTTCAGCGTCTCAAGCCCCTTCAGCACCACCCAGGCGTTGAACGGTGAGAGGTTGGGCCCGGTGTTGCGCTGGAACGGCAACAACACGTTGTTGATAAACTCGGCGCTGCCCGAAACCGCCCCGGCCAGCACCCGGCCCTGCCCGTCCATCATCTTGGTCGCCGAATAGGCTACTACATCGGCGCCCCATTCGATTGGCCGCTGCAAGGCCGAAGTGGCAAAGGCGTTATCGACCACCGAAGTGATCCCGCGCGCTTTGGCCAGCCCGCAGACATAGGCCAGATCGACAATATCCATCGTCGGGTTGGCCGGGGTTTCGAAGAAAAACACTTTGGTATTGGGCCGGATTGCAGCTTCCCACTGGGCATTGTCACGCGCATCGATGGTGGTCGCCTCAATCCCGAAACGTGGGAACAACTGATCGACCAGCCAGCGGCACGACCCAAATGCGGCGCGCCCCGCCACCACATGATCCCCGGCGGACAGCTGGCACAGCAGCGCCGCAGTCATCGCCGCCATGCCCGATGCCTGAACCCGGCAGGCCTCGGCCCCGTCCATGATCGCGATCCGCTCTTCCAGCATCGCCACGGTCGGGTTTTGCAGCCGGGAATAGGTCATCCCCGGATCCTCACCGCGAAACCGCATCGCCGCCGTTTCGGCATTGTCATAGCTATAGCCCGAGGTCAGAAACAGCGCTTCGCTGGTCTCCCCCTGCTCGCTGCGCCAGGTCCCGCCGCGAACGGCCTGCGTGGCCGGGCGCCATTGCGAAGTGATCGAGCGGTCTTGTCCGGTGGTGCGTTTCATAATGATTTGCGCTGTAAGTATGGTGCAGCAGACGCGCAAGGCCGTTGCGCTCCCCCGCCCCGCCCGATACTTGCCCCCTATGCAGCCCCGCTTCACCTCTGACCGCGATCCCGCCGATTGGTGCGCGGTGATTGCGGTGTTCTTTCTGGCGCTGTGCTGGTGGCGGCTGGGCGTGCCGAGCGAAATCTATTTCGACGAATTGCATTACGTCGCCGCCGCGCGCAAGCAGCTGGAAGGCGTGCGGTTTAACCCCGAGCATCCGTTTTTCGCCAAAACGCTGCTGGCTGCCGCGATTGAGTGGTTGGGGGACAAGCCGCTGATCTGGCGGCTGCCATCGGCGCTGCTGGGGACGTTGGGGCTGTTCGCTTTTGCGCGGCTGGTCTGGTTTGCCAGCGGCAATGCCCGCGCGGCTGTGTTGGCCATGGTGCTGGTGGCGACCGATTTTTTCTGGTTCATCCACAGCCGGATCGCGATGCTCGATATGACCATGGCCGCGCTGGCGATGCTGGCGGCCTGGCAGATCGCCGCCGCGATCCGACTGCCCGGCCAAGGCCGCTGGCGGCTGGCGCTGGCCGGGGTGCTAATGGGGCTGTCGCTCGGGTCAAAATGGTCGGTTGCGCCCGCGCTGATCCTGCCCGGCCTGGCCTTTCTGGCGCTTAAGCTAAAGCATACCGGACGCTGGTTCCTGCTCGCGCGCCGCGGAGGGCCGGTGCCGGGGATCAGCCTGATCGAGGCGGCATTGTGGCTCGGGCTGGTGCCCTTGGCGGTTTATTGGCTGACCTTCTGGCCGGCCTTCCACTGGCAGGCCCGTCCGCTTGATCCCTGGTCGCCGATTGCATGGCATCAGCATATGCTGACCCTGCAGGACAGCGTCGTAAAACCGCATCCGTACCGCTCGGTCTGGTACGAATGGTTCAGCAATTGGCGCGCGATCTGGTATCTCTACAAAGAGGTCGACGGTGCGCAGCGCGGGATCGTACTGATCGGAAATCCGTTCACCATGCTGGCGGGGCTGGCCGCGCTGGTGTGGGCAGTCTGGGCCGGAGTGCGGCAGCGGCGGCTTGATCTGCTCAGCTTTACCGCGCTCTATTTCGCCACGCTGCTGTTCTGGGCAGCTTCGGGCAAGCCGGTCCAATTCCTCTATCACTATCTGCTGGCCAGCACGGTCCTGATGGCGCTGCTGGCTTTGGCGCTCGATGCGCTGTGGCAGCGAACCGACCGCTGGCGCTGGATCGCCCCGGCCAGCGTCGCGCTCAGTCTGGCGATGTTCGTCTGGTTCTACCCGATCCTCTCCGCCGCCCCGCTGTGCTGCGGCAAACCGAGCTATCAATGGTGGATGTGGCTGCCGAGTTGGCGGTAAGCGGCTCAGTACTTACCCCAGACGAACTTGCTCGACAGGGCAAAATTCCAGACCGAACCCAGCACGATCCCGACGATTGCGGCTGGATAGGGGTTGAACCCCAGCCGGACCAGCGCGGTTGCTGCGCCGATGTTGGCCAGCAGGCCAAACGCGCAGGTGATCAAAAACCGCACCCAGCCGGTCAGCAGCGGGGCAAATCCGCGCAGGCGGCTATCGGCATAGGTCAGCTCGTTATTGAGCACGAAGTTGAAGGTCATCGCGACCAGCGCCGCAGTGGTCTGTCCGGCGATGAAAGCGGCTTCAGGGGGATAGTGACTGACGGCAAAAGCCTCGCCGTACAGCCCCAGCACCAACGCCAGCACGGTCATGTGGACGATTACGCCCAGCCCGCCGATGGTTCCAAATAGCGCAAACCGCGTCGGGATCCAGCGGCCCAGCCACTTGTCGTACAGCCCGACCATGAATTCGAACACCACCGTACGGTCGAGCTTTGATTCGCCCTCGAGCCGAGCGGCGAAATTCATCGGCACTTCCTTGAT
Organism: Novosphingobium sp.; assembly: GCA_043756025.1. GTDB lineage: Bacteria > Pseudomonadota > Alphaproteobacteria > Sphingomonadales > Sphingomonadaceae > Novosphingobium. The sequence continues at coordinate 9,457 of JAYURW010000085.1, forward strand.
CCGCAGCGGCTGATCCAGCGTAGCGAGGATATCGAGCAGGATCTTGAAGCCGACCCCGGATAGCCGGTGGGCATCGCCCCGCAACACTTCGGTGCGCAGCATGAAATAGCCGCTCATCGGATCGGACAGTTCCACCCCGGTGACTTTGTTGGCGATCCGGTTGGCAAAGTTGGAGGCTTTGACCCGGTCGGGCCGGCCCCATTCCTCGGTGCTGGCGCCTTCGGCAAAGCGGCTGGCGTATGACAGATCAAACTCGCCGCTTTCAATCGCGGCGAGCATTTGCGGCAGCAATTCGGGATCGTGCTGATGGTCCGCGTCCATCACGGCCACAACCGGCGCAGCCGTGGCGCACATTCCTTCAATCGCAGCAGAAGACAGCCCGCGCCGCCCGATCCGCTGGATTACCCGGACCCGGCCGTCTTCCTGCGCCAGCGCGCGGGCCTCGTCAGACGTGCCGTCAGGGCTGTTGTCATCAACGATGATGGCTTCCCAGGCGATGCCCGCCAGCGCCTTGTCGAGCCGCTCGACCATGCCGCGCAGGTTGTTGCGCTCGTTATAAGTGGGAAGGACAACGCCAAGCCGAAGGGTCATGTCACAGTCTTTCGAGGATTGCGTTGCCGATTGCAACAGTGCCCATGCTGCCGCCCAGATCGCCGCCGCGCACCCCATCGGCCAAGGCCCGGGCCACCGCCGCTTCGATCCGCGCCGCGTCACTTTCCAGCCCGAGCGAATGGCGCAGCAACATCGCGGCGGACAGCACCGTCGCCATCGGATTGGCGAGGCCTTGGCCCGCGATATCGGGGGCGCTGCCGTGAATCGGCTCGTACAACCCTTGCTTGCCTTCACTGAGCGAGGCCGAGGCCAGCAAGCCGATTGATCCGACACACATCGAAGCCTGATCCGACAGGATATCGCCAAACAGATTGCCGGTGACGATCACATCGAACTGGCCAGGGTTTTTCACCAGCTGCATCGCGGCGTTATCGACATACATATGGCTGAGTTCGACGCCGGGATAGTCAGCCGCAACCTCGATCACCACATCGCGCCACAGCTGGCTGGTTTCGAGCACATTGGCCTTATCAACCGAGCACAACCGCCCGCTCCGGCCCTGCGCCGCCTTGAACCCGACATGGGCAATCCGGCGTACTTCATCTTCGGCATAGGACATCATATCCCAGCCCTGACGGCGGCCATCGGGCAGGATGCGGATGCCCTTTTCGCCGAAATAGACATCGCCGTTCAGCTCGCGCACAATCAGCAGGTCAATCGCGCCCGCGACTTCAGGGCGCAGCGCCGAGGTATCCTCCAGCCCTTTGAAAACGCGTGCTGGGCGCAAGTTGGCGAACAGGCCCAATTCCTTGCGCAGACCCAAAATGGCCTGTTCCGGGCGAAGTGAACGCTCCAGCCGGTCGCAGTCCGGATCGCCGACCGCGCCAAACAGGATCGCGTCCGCTGCTCGGGCCACAGCCAGTGTTTCAGGCGGCAGCGGGTGGCCGTGCGCCTTATAGGCCGCGCCGCCAACATCGGCATGGGTCAGCTCCAGCCCGGGCAAACCCAGTGCCTCCAGCACCCGCACGGCCTCGCGGGTTACTTCGGGGCCGATGCCGTCACCGGCGAGAACCGCAATCTTCATGGCCATAACCGCTCCAAAGTCCTCGTCATTGCGAGGGCCGAAGGCCCGTGGCAATCCAGCGCCGCATAAACCGCACTGGATTGCTTCGCTACGCTCGCAATGACGAAGCGTAAAATGCTTACCCGATTTTCGCCAGCCTCTGGCGCAACATAGAGCGCGCGCCCATAACATCGCCGCGCCGATCTGCAAGCAGGTAGCGTTCCAGCCGCTGGCCGGTTGCATCGAACCGGGCCAGTTCGCCAGCGTGATCCTCCGCCGCTTCGGGAACCGCGCCGCCATAACCCAGCTCGCGCAGCAGCAGCGCCTCATAAGCCAGCAGCCCCGGCAGCCAGCCGCGCGCCGATGGCGCAAGGCAGATCGCATCAAGCAGCGCCGAAAGTGCAGAATAGAGCGAGGGATAGGTCTGCCGTTCGGGCAGTGCCGCCGTGGTCAGCGCGGTGACCCAGCCGATCGCAGCGGCGGCCAGCGGCTCACCCAGCCAGGGTCCGCGGCTGTGGGTTAGCTCCAGCCGGGCGCTGGGCAGCTGGCTTTCGCTGCGCCAGTGCAGTTCGGCCTCAACCAGATTTCCCGGGACCAAAATCGGCCGGAGCTGCCGTCCGCGCCCACCCGCGACATAGCCTGCCAGCAGGCCCTGCTCCGCCGAAAGCATCCGCACAATCACCGCCGTCTCACCATGCGGACGGCTGGAACAGACGATGGCGGCGGTGCGCAGGTGCATGGGCTGGGTGTGGCGGGAAACGGGTTATGGTTCAACCGCTGCAGAAAAGAAGGTCTCACGCCAAGGCGCCAAGATGTTACGCAGCTGGCCGCAGGCTCGTGCCAATCAAACGCTGCTTCAGACGCAAGTCTGAAATCAGACACGGCTGCGCCCAAAGCGTGACCGCCTGGCGTCTAGGCGTGAGAACTACTTCTTCGTCTTGGCGTTCAGCGCCGCTTCCAGCGCGTCTACCCGCGACTTCAGCGCCTCGTTCTCTTCGCGGGCTTTGGCGGCCATCAGTTTGACCGTGTCAAATTCCTCGCGGGTCACGAAATCGAGCCCGCCAAGGCCCTCTTTCATCCGTTCACGCGCCGCATCGCGGGCTTCGCGGCCCATTCCGGCTACGGTTCCAGCCGCGCTGTTGAGCAGTTTCGAGATATCGGCGAGCAGGGGGTTTTCGCTTTGCATGGCGACTAAATGGCCTCTTGCGTGGTCGGGTTCAAGTGCAGGGCGATATCGGCCCCGCTTTCCGCATCGGGATTGGCCGCTACAAACTGATAATTAAGCGCCGTCGCGAACAACGCCCAGACCAGATAGGGCAACAGCAGATAGGCCGCCATGGGGCGAACCTTGTAGAACAGCCAGATCGTGGCGATCACCGCCAGATCGATGACCACCAGCAGGATCAGCGCCGCGCTCAATTGGTGCATACCAAAGAACACTGGTGACCAAGCCAGATTAAGCACGAACTGCACCACAAACAGGCCAATCGCCGCGCCGCGCCCGGCCGCACCGCGCGCCGTGACGATCATCGCCAAGGCCAAACCCATCAGCAGGTAAAGGATGCTCCAGACAATCCCGAACGTTGCCGTCGGCGGATTGATCGCCGGTTTTTCCAGCCCCATGAACCACGGATTATCTCCGCCGCTGCCCGCGACAGCGCCAGACAGAAAGCCCAGCATCAGCAGCAGCGGCGCCAGAAACAGCGTCCACCGCAGCAAAGCGGCCCGAAGTTGACCGGGGGAAGCAAGCTCACTCATCGAAGGGGCCTCGAATCAGAATGCGATTTCAGCGCCGACTGTGGCGGCAGGCGGGGAGCGTGGCAATCAATCCCGGTACGCAGAGATCAGAAATTCCACATTTCCTTCAGGGCCCTTGATCGGGCTTTCGGCAATTCCCTGCACCGACCAACCGGTTTCTTCGAGCCAGCCGCGCACTTCGTCGCAGACCCGGCTGTGCAGCGCGGGATCGCGGACCACGCCGCCTTTGCCCACTTCGCCCCGGCCCACTTCGAACTGCGGCTTGATCAGCGCGACCAGACGGCACGGTGTCGCTGCCAGTTTCAGCGGGACTTCCAGAACCTTGGCCAGCCCAATAAAACTGGCATCGCACACCACCCAGCTGCACGGCGCGTCGATCTGAGCTTCGGTAAGGATCCGCGCGCTGGTCTGTTCCAGCACGGTCACGCGCGGGTCCTGGCGCAGTTTCCAGGCCAATTGATTGGTCCCCGAATCAACCGCAAACACCCGCACCGCGCCCTTGCTCAGCAACACATCGGTAAACCCGCCGGTCGAGCTGCCGATATCCATCGCGGTGACGCCAGCGGGATCGAGCGCAAATGCCTCCAACGCATGGGCCAGCTTGATCCCGCCGCGCGAAACCCACGGGTGATCGCGTCCGCGAACTTCCAGCGGGGCATCAGCGGGCAAAGTTTGCCCCGGCTTGGCCAGCTTGGTTTCGCCCGAAAAAACGATCCCGGCCAGCACCAAAGCCTGCGCCCGGGTCCGGCTTTCGGCGTGGCCGCGCTCCACCAGCAATTGGTCGACCCGAATTTTCAGCACCTTGCTCATTGGCCCGGCTCCTTCCATAGAAGCGGCGTGAAGGCAATTGTTCCCCTCTGCGGTATCGCCACGCTGGTGCTCAGCGCTTGCGCATCGGTGCCAAAACCGGTGCCGCCGCCGGTGATCAGCCAGCCGCGCCCGGTGCCCCGGCCCGCCCCGCTGCCGCTCCCACCCGCCGATTGGCGCGATGCCCCGCAGACCCCGGGCACTTGGTCGTGGGCGATGGTTGCTGGCCGCTCAACCGCCAGCTTTGGCCTGCCCGGCGCCGCGCCGCTGGCAGTGTTGAGCTGCGACCGCGCTGCCGGACAGGTCCAACTGGTCCGCGCCGGATCGGCGGCCACCGCCGTCCCGCTGGCTCTTGCAACCTCGTCAGGCCGCCGCGCTTTGGTCAGCGATCCAGCCCGCAGCCCGGCTGGCTGGCTGGTGGTGCCGCTGCCTGCAAGCGACCCGGCGCTGGATGCGATGGCTTTCTCGCGGGGCCGTTTTGCACTCGAAGCCGCTGGGCTCGACACGCTCTACCTCCCCGCCTGGCCAGAGCTGAGCCGGGTGATTGAGGACTGCCGTTAGCGGGCGGATCGGACCTGCTGTGTCGCAGGGCCGAAACACCGGATACTGACGCCAAAATAAATCAATGCAAGTCTTGTGGTGCGGCGCAAAATGATTCACACCTGCATCCATGAACGGGGCGCAGACCAGTGCTCCGCAGCCAGCTTCTGATCCGAAGCGAACGGCTTTGTAACGTGAAAGGAGGTGACCGATGTCTCATGGTTCAGCAGAGGGGTCGGTATTCCGCCACACGGAGCATTATCGCGAAGGGTAACCGGTGCGATAGAGGTTTCGTGAGCGGCGCTTCCGGCCGCTGACCATGTCAAGGGCTGCTTCCGGTTTAACCGGGGCAGCCCTTCTCATTTGCGGGCATCGCTTGGCCTTTGGCGCAATTCCGGCTATGGAGGAAAGAGTCAGAACGACTATTCATTTATTACATTGCACTTGCGTTGAACGTAACTTTAGTTCAATTCTCGCGCTTTGCAGTTGAAGGATCGCAGCCGATGGCGACAGCCGCCGCACCTATTGCCCCGTTCACCCGTCTGCCGCACCCGGCGCCCATGGCCGCTGCCGAGCGCGCCGAGATTCTGGCCAATCCCGGTTTTGGCGCGCGGTTCACCGATCACATGGTGACGATAGAGTGGTCCGAAGCGGACGGCTGGCACGGTGCAACCGTCGGCCCATATGGCCCGATCTCGCTCGATCCAGCAGCGTCGGTGCTGCATTACGCGCAAGAGATTTTTGAGGGACTGAAGGCCTATCGCCACCCTGATGGCGCGATGGCGCTGTTCCGGCCCGAAGCCAACGCGGCGCGGCTGAACGCTTCGGCCCGGCGGCTGGCGATGCCCGACCTGCCGCCCGAACTGTTTATTGCTGCGATCGAGGAACTGGTTCGGGCCGATGCTGACTGGTTCCCCTCGGTTGAGGGCGGCTCGCTTTATCTGCGCCCGTTCATGATCGCGACCGAAGCGTTTCTGGGTGTCCGCCCAGCCAAGGCTTACAAGTTCATGGTGATCGCCAGCCCGGCCGGCAATTATTTCAAATCCGGAGCCCCCGCCGTCTCGATCCTGGTTTCAGACTACACCCGCGCCGCGCCGGGCGGGACCGGCGCGGCCAAGTGCGGCGGAAACTATGCCGCCAGTTTGGTCCCCACCGCCGAAGCCTATGCCAAGGGCTTTGACCAGGTGCTGTTCCTTGATGCGGCCGAGCGCAAGTGGGTTGAGGAACTGGGCGGGATGAACCTGTTCTTTGCCTTTGCCGATGGCCGGTTATCGACCCCGCCACTGACCGGGACGATCCTGCCCGGGATCACCCGCGACAGCCTGCTCACACTCGCCCGCGAACAAGGGCTTGATGTCCGCGAAGATCGCTACAGCCTCGACCAGTGGCGCGCCGATGCGGCCTCGGGCAACTTGGTCGAAGTTTTCGCCTGCGGCACCGCAGCCGTTGTCACCCCGGTTGGAAAAGTCGCGGACCATGACGGCGAATTCGTGATCGGTTCGGGCGGCCCGGGCCAGCTGACCGGCAAGCTCAAAGCCCGCCTGACCGCGATCCAACGCGGCGAAGAACCGGACAGCCACGGCTGGGTCCACCGGATCGGGTGACGCAAAATTCCAATTGCGCGCGGCGTTTTGCTGATATTCACAGTGCAAGGTCCATCGCGATTGGCCGTTCGTTCGGGAGATTATTTTGATGCGTAAACTGATTGCAGCCACCGCCGCCTCGCTGCTCTGCCTAACCGCCGTCCCGGCGCTGGCGCAGAGCATCTCGGACAAAGAAGCCGACACCATGCTTGGCGCGCTGAGCACACCCGCCGCAGAACTTTGCGCCGATTCAGATAAAGCCAAGCAGCGCCAGGCAGCCGAACACTACAACTCCTGTCAGAGCGCGCTGAATGAACTGGCGGCGACCCGCAAGAAAAATCCAAAGGCCACACCCGGCCAGCTGCAAGTCTATGATTTCATGGAATCTGGGCTGCAAATGGGGCATACCTATGCGCTACTGCGGGTGGACGAAAAACCAACCCAGCGCGTTTGCGCCAATATCGAAAAACAGTGGGTGATCGCCAACCGGATGAACACGGGCTTGGTCGGTCCAGCCATGTCAGAAGCGCTGAGCTCAACCAAGGAACTGGTGAAGCCGCTGGTTTCGATGTGCCGTGAACAGTTCCCTGATCTGGCTGGTAACATTCCGGTCTGATCTGGCGCGACGCAATAGTTCTAACGCTGGCGATCACTGGGCCGTGGACGCACCTTAAGCGCTGAAGATCGCCTTCAACGCTCCGCCCAGCTGCGGATAGCGAAATTCAAACCCGCTGCGCTGCGCCGCGCGGGGCAGCACCCGCTGTCCGCTCAGCAGCAATTCCTTGGCGAAATCGCCCAGTGCCCATTCGAGCGGCAAAGCCGGGACCGGCAGGATCGCCGGACGGTGCAGCGCCCGGCCCAGTTCGCGAGTGAAATCGCGGTTGCGCACCGGCGCTGGCGCCGTGCCATTGACCGGACCTGACAGCGCCGGATTGGCGATAGCGTGGCAGATCAGCCGGACCAGATCGTCGCGGTGGATCCAGCTCATCCAGTGCCGGCCGCGCCCAAACGGCCCGCCGAGCCCGAGCTTGAACGGCAAAACCATCCGCCCCAGCAGCCCGCCTTCCGCCGCCAGAACCAGCCCGATCCGCAGCAGGACCGTGCGCACCCCCAACGCCTCAGCCTTCGTCGCGGCGGCTTCGATCGCGACGCAAACTTGCCTTGAAAAACAATCTTCTCCGCCGCTGGTTTCATCCAGTTCCGCGTCCCCGTGCAGCCCATACCAGCCAATTGCGCTGGCCGAGACAAACACCGCAGGACGGACTGTCAGCCGCTCGATCAACGTCAGACAAGCCTCGGTCACGGCGATCCGGGACTGGATAATCCGCGCCCGCTTGGCTTTGGTCCACAGCCCATTGGCCAGCGGCTCTCCGGCCAGATTGACCACCGCATCGACCTGCGCGTCGGCCGCGATGTCATCCAGCGAAGTGACGATCCGCACGTCCGATGGCAGCGCCGCACTGCGACCGGTCCAGCGGCTCAGCACGGTCACCGAATGACCCGCTGCGACCAGTGCTGCAACCAGTCGGCTACCGACGAAGCCAGTCCCGCCGGTCACCAGTACCGTCCGGGACGTCCCCAGCGCTTCGGCCAGTTCGGCGAGCGGGGATGCGGTGCTGGCGGTCATGATGGATCCTTTCGAAGGCAAACGCTGAGGTCATCTAGACCCGTACCCGGCTTTGCTCCACCTGTCCGTTCGGGATCGCCGTTGCCCCCTTGATCTCTGCGCGGCCCGCGCCCATTCAAGTTGCAAGTCGAAACGCTGTACGAGAGGACGCCTGCCCCATGGCCGACACCGAATATACCCCGCCCGCAGTCTGGACCTGGAACAAGGAAAACGGCGGGCAATTCGCCGCGATCAACCGGCCGACGGCGGGCGCCCAGCAAGAAAAAGTGTTGCCGGTGGGCGATCATCCGTTCCAGCTCTATTCGCTCGGCACGCCCAATGGGCAGAAGGTCACGATCCTGTTTGAAGAACTGCTCGCCGCCGGGCACACTGGCGCCGAATACGACGCCTGGCTGATCAATATCCGCGAAGGCGATCAGTTTGGTTCGGGCTTTGTCGCGCTCAATCCCAATTCCAAAATCCCGGCATTGCTAGACCGCAGCGGGCCAGAACCGATCCGGCTGTTTGAAAGCGGGGCGATGCTGCTGCACCTTGCTGAAAAGTTCGGGGCTTTCATTCCGACTGATCCCAAAGGTCGGGCCGAGTGCCTGTCCTGGCTGATGTGGCAAATGGGCAGCGCGCCGTTTATCGGCGGCGGGTTCGGGCACTTTTACGCTTATGCGCCGATCAAGATCGAATACGCGATTGACCGTTATTCGATGGAGACCAAGCGGCTGTTCGATGTTGCCAACAACCGCCTTGGCGAAAGCCGGTATCTGGCCGGGGATGATTACACCATCGCCGATATGGCGACCTATGCCTGGTTCGGGCTGCTTTATCGCGGGCTGGCCTATAACGATGGCGCAACATTCCTGTCGCTGAGCGAATACGCGCACGTGGGCCGCTGGGTCGGCGAAATTGGCGAGCGTCCGGCGGTCAAACGTGGGCAAAAGGTCAACTTGCCGAGCGGCCTGATCGAGCGCCACAGCGCTAGCGATTTTGATGCATTGGAAGCGGCTGCGGAAGGCTGAGTTTTCCCCCTTCCCAACTGCGCGCGGCCTTCCTATAGGCCGCGCTCTGCTGGGGCGTCGCCAAGTGGTAAGGCAGCGGCTTTTGATGCCGCCATTCGCAGGTTCGAATCCTGCCGC
>JAYURW010000086.1:0-6977 GCA_043756025.1 Novosphingobium sp.
CCATCCGCTTCGCGGATGGTCCCCCTCCCCGTGCCGGGGAGGATCAGGTCCTGAAAAATTCATCCAATAGCGCGTCAATCCGACGCTCAAGCACGGCGCGCGCGGCGGGGTATTGCGAGACGACAGATGGGACGTCACTCCAATCGCGCACTTTGGATTTCGGCACCACATCCGGCAGTGGATTGAACGCCACCACCACGCTTGCCCGTTGCCAGTCTTGCGGCTGCAAGACTTTGAACGGTTCGGAATAGGGATCAATGCCATCGGCGACGAGGTTTTGGCGAAGTTCGGGGGTGATATGATCCTCGATCCTCAACCCGCGCGAAAATGCCGAAACGGCGATTTTTCGGCTGGCGGCGCGACGGCGAAACATTTCGCGGGCGATCACGCTTTTTGCCGTGCCGAATTCGCAGACAAACAGAACGGTTTCGCGCTGGCTTTCGGGCACAGTCGAGCAAGCCGCTACGATAACTGAGACCGAAGCCGCCCCTAGGAATCGCCGCCGCGAAAACGGCAGAGCACCGGTTGAAGGCAAATCGAATATGGGCACAGACATTCACATTCTCCCAATTAGAGAATGCGGTCATTGGGCGAATGCCTAATCGGGAAACCGCTTTAACCCGTATGGGTAGACGTTAGGGCAAAGCCGGGCACTGAGCAACAACCTGCCTGCTGATCAGAGCGCCGAAACGCCGAGGAAGCTGGGGACCGGGCCGTTCCAGACGTCGCCATCGCCGTCAGCCGCAGGCTCGCGCTTGGTTTCAGCCTTAGGAGCCTTTGTCCCATCGCGCTTAGGGCGTTCTTGACGCGGCGCCCGGGCTTCGGTTTCCGGCTCCGGCGCAGCGCGCTCGGCCTGTTCAGGGCGAGGCTCGCGCGGTTCGCGTTCCTCACGAGGGGCCCGGGCGGCACGCGGTTCGCGTTCCTCGCGGGGGGCACGGGCGGCGCGCGGTTCGCGCTCTTCACGCGGCTTGCGTTCGGCGGGTTCGGCCTTTTCGGCCGGCGCAGGCTTGGCGCCCTGCCCGACTTCGAACACGGTCAACTTGCCGCCGGTCAGCTTTTCGACATTGGCAATCGCTTCGGCGTCTTCGGGCGCGATCAGGGTGAATGCGCGGCCCGTGGCACCAGCGCGGCCGGTGCGGCCAACGCGGTGGACGTAATCGTCCGGGTGCCAAGGCGTGTCAAAGTTGAAGACGTGCGAAACGCCTTTCACATCGAGCCCGCGCGCGGCAACGTCCGAGCAGCACAGGATGTTGATCGTGCCATCCTTGAACCGGTCAAGCTCGGCAATGCGGGCCGATTGATCCATGTCGCCATGAATTTCACCAGCCGAAAAGCCATTCTGCTTCAGCGCCTTGGCCAGATCGCGCACGGTGGTCTTGCGGTTGCAAAAGATCATCGCGGTTTTGACGTTATCAGTCCGCAGCAATTCCTTGAGCACATCGCGTTTGACCCGCGACGATGCAACCGGAACCTTGAACTGGACGATCTGGGTGTTGGTTGAGGCCGGCCGCGCCACTTCGATATATTTGGGATTGGTCAGGAATTTGTCGGCCAGCTTTTTGATTGGCGGCGGCATGGTCGCGCTGAACAACAGCGTTTGGCGCTGGGCCGGAAGTTTGGAACAGATCGTTTCGATATCCGGGATGAAGCCCATGTCAAGCATCCGGTCAGCCTCATCGATCACCAGCAGATCGCAGCCCGTCAGCAGGATCTTGCCGCGTTCAAACAGGTCCATCAGGCGGCCCGGGGTGGCGATCAGCACGTCGACGCCGTCTTTCAGCGCCTTGACCTGATCGCCCATTTGCACGCCGCCAATCAGCAGCGCCATCTTGAGATCGTGATTGACGCCATAGAGCGCGAATTCCTCAGCGACCTGCGCGGCGAGCTCACGGGTCGGCTCAAGGATCAGGCTGCGCGGCATCAGCGCGCGGCGGCGGCCATGGGCCAGAATATCGATCATCGGCAGCACGAAGCTGGCGGTTTTGCCGGTGCCGGTCTGGGCCACGCCGATGATGTCCCGCATCATCAGCACACTGGGGATCGCCTGCGCCTGAATGGCAGTAGGCGTATCATAACCCTTGGCGGTAACCGCTGCGAGCAATTCGTCGGATAGGCCGATATCGGCAAATTTCATGGGCACATTCAATTGTTAGAAGGGAAACCGCGCCGGTCCGGTCAGGGTAGCCCCCAAAACAGCGCTGGCGTGAGCCGCGCCCTAGGCGGGATTGGCGGCAAAAGTCAAGGAAATGCACCGGGCGGCATTGCCCTGCCGAGGTGGCTCAATCGTTGATCTGAATCAGTTGCCGAAAGCCAGTGATCTGACAGCCCATCCCGCTGCGCGATTGCAAGCGGTCACGCCCGATGCAGATTTGCGCATCGGCATTGCGGGCGACGATAAAGCCTGAATAGAACTCGCGACCCTGACAGCCTTTTTCCAGTTTGGCAGAGACCATCCGCCGATCATTGAGGATCAGCAGCAACCGCGAGTTATCAATCGCTTGAACCCCCACAATCGCCGTAATTGGCAGGCAATCACCCATCTTGCGTTCGATAAAACGTGGGCCGCGCGCAGAATCCATTTCGTTGTCGAACATCATCGGGTTCATCGGTGATGAGCGCGGACTGACCCGGATGGTGACCCGTTGCTGGATCGAAACCTGTTCAGCCGAAGCGGGTTGGTGCGCTGCAGATTGATCTGGAAAATCACGCGGGGCATCGACCATGCCCATGGCCGGCATCAGCAGCATCATCGGTGCCAGTATTTGCGCGAAAATTGCCATAACCCGGTTCTATAGTGCCCAAGATTGAACCACCGCTTAACCTCATGCGGCCGGGACTGGCAAGGCGCACCCGCACTGTGCCATAGGAAGCGAGCAATGAACTTTGGTGCTGATCCTTTTCTGGCAGAGGCTGCCGGCCTGCTCGGCCCGCGCGGGTTGACCTGCGATGCTCAGCTGATGGCGCCCTGGCTGACCGATTGGCGCGGACGCTATACCGGTGCGGCGCGCGCGCTCGCCTCGCCCGCGACCACCCATGAACTGGCGGCACTGGTCAAGATCTGCGCGCGATATCATGTGCCGATCGTGCCACAGGGCGGGAACAGCGGGATGTCGGGCGGCGCGACGCCTGATCCCAGCGGCGCGGCGCTGCTGGTTTCGCTGCGCCGAATGAACGCGATCCGCGCGCTCGATCCGCAAGGCCAAACCGTGCTGTGTGAAGCGGGCGTTGTGTTGCAAAGCCTGCATGAAGCGGCGGAGGCACAGGGCCGGCGTTTTCCCCTGACGCTGGGCGGCAAGGGAAATGCCACGGTCGGCGGGCTGATCGCTACCAATGCCGGCGGCACTCAGGTGCTGCGCCACGGTTCCATGCGGGCGCAAGTGCTGGGGATTGAGGCGGTGCTGGCCGATGGCGCGATCTATTCGGCCCTGACACCGCTAAACAAGGACAACCGCGGCTTTGATCTGAAGCAGCTGTTTATCGGTAGCGAAGGGACGCTGGGGATCATCACTGCGGCGACTTTGCGGCTGATACCCGCCGCACCAGCCCGGCAGGTGATCTGGGCCGGGCTCGGTTCTGTCGCGCAAGCCCGGCAATTGCTGCTGCATTGCCAAACCGCTGCGGGCGATCTGCTGGAGGGTTTTGAGGTTCTGCCGCAGTCGTGCCTTGATGCGGTGCTGGCCTATTTGCCAGAAGCGCGCGCGCCATTATCGGCTCCGCACGCATGGCACGCACTGATCGAGTTGGCCGGAGCTGATCCGGCCGCGCTGGGTGAGGCGATGCTGACCGCTGCGCTCAACCAGGGCTTGCTGGAAGACGCCGCGATTGCCGCTTCAGAGGCTCAGGCTGAGGCGTTTTGGACCTTGCGCGATTCGATCTCGCCCGCCGAACGCGCGAAAGGCCCGGCGATGCAGCACGATATTGCGGTCCCGGTCGACCGGATGGCCGAATTCATCACAGCTGCCGTGCCGCAGATTGAGGCGCGCTGGCCGGGCACCCACGCCTTTGGCTTTGGGCATCTGGGCGATGGTAATGTCCATTTCCACGTGCTGGCTCCGCAAGGAGCGATCCGTGGAGCCTGGGAAGCGAACACCGGCAAGGACATCAGCCGCGCAGTCCACGATTTGGTCAGCCAGTGGCACGGCACGATTTCTGCCGAACACGGCATCGGCCAGATGAAGCTGGCTGAACTCGAACGGCTGGGCGACCCAGTCCAGCTGGCCTTGATGCGGAGCGTCAAGGCAGCGCTCGATCCTGCTGGACTGTTCAACCCCGGCAAATTGCTGACGCTTGCGCCAACGCCGCCAAACGCCTAAAGGCGCGCGTTCGTGCCAGCCTTGGCGATCCCGAGGCCGGTTGCAACAAAACACGATACGGAGAGACAACCATGGCCAGCGCGCCGCAATCCGCCCAACTGCCCCTGTTCTACAAGGATCTGATGCCGCTCAACAGCCGCGACCATTCCGGTTGGAGCAGCAAGACCACGGAAAACGCCGCCTGGATGGTTGGCCAGCACGCGATTCCGCTGACCGCAGAAGAATTTGTCCACGCCTCGCGCCACTTCCCGATCGTTTTTTCAGTCGCTGAAAATCCAGTGCCGTTGGGCCTGATGGGCCTGAACGAAGGCGTGAACACGTTCTTTGACGCAGACGGCAAGCTTGATTCGCCGATCTACGTTCCGGCCTATGCCCGGCGCTATCCGTTCATGCTGGCCAAGCTGACCCAGGAAACCGAAGAACTGTCACTGTGCTTTGACCCGACCAGCGATCTGGTTGGCGAATTCGAAGGTGGCACGCCGCTGTTTGATGGCGACCAACCCAGCGAAAGCTGCAAGGCGACGCTCGAATTTTGCCGCAATTTTGAAGAAGCCGGTTTCCGCACCCAGTCCTTCGTTGATGAACTGATCAAGCATGACCTGCTGATGGACGGCGAAGTTTCGATCCAGCAGCAGGGCACCGAGCAGCCCTTCGTTTATCGCGGTTTCAAAATGATCGATCAGGAAAAGCTGCGTGATCTGCGCGGCGATGTTCTGCGCACGATGAACCAGAACGGGATGCTGGCGCTGATTTTCGCCCACCTGTTCAGCCTCGAACACATGAGCGAAGTGTTCGCGCGGCAAGTGCAGCAGGGCAAGGGTCCGATCGCGGCACTGCCGAACTGAGCTACCGCGCCCAGCGCTTTTATTTCGATTTGCGTGTCCGCCTCTTGCAACAGGGGGCGGACAGGCATATCTTCAATCCATCTTGCTGGACTGCCCTCATGGTCCGGTAGGGTACGGTGCGCGAAAGTGTACCACCTCCCTGAACCTTGGCCACCTCGTGCAGATCGCACGGGGTGGTTTTTTATGGGGCTTTACTCGGCGGCATTGGCCCACCCTGCGGCCTGCCCCAGATCCGCAACATCGGCAGCGAGCCGCCGCACCAGCCCGGCCAGCAGCGCCACAGTTGCGGCGAACCCCGGCCCCGGTTCGGCCATCCGCGAATCGAGATAACAAGTCCGGTCCACTTCGATCTGCAGAGCATGGATCCCGTGATCCGGGCGGGCATGACGTTCGAGCACAAATCCGCCCGCATAGGGCCGGTTATGCGCCGCGACCCGGCCTGTCTGGACAAAATAGCCAAAACAGCTGGCCACCAAAGTACCGCCACAACTGGCGCCAAACCTGTCACCCAGCACGAATTCCGGCCCAGCTGCCGCGCCGCGCGGGCTCAATGGCGGCATCGAATGGAGATCGAGCAACAAGGCCGCTCCCCAGCGGGCGCGCAGCTGGGCCAGATTTTCGGACAAACAGTCATGATAGGGCGCATGGATTGATTCGATCCGCGCGGCCAGTTCGTCTGCCCCCAGGCGCTGCTTCCACAGCTCTCCCAGCCCCGGCAAGCGGCGCGGGATCAGGCCGAGACCGCTGCGGACTCGCGGGCCCGGCTTATAGCTGTCCGGCTGATCCATTTGGCCCTGCTCAATCATTTCCCAATCGACATCGTCTACCGCGCGGTTAAGATCGATCATCGCCCGCGGGGCATGAGCCACCAGCAGCGCCGCCCCGGTTTCCCGCGCCACGGCCTGCCCCAGCCGGTCGGCATAGCGGTCTTCCAGCTTGAGTGTCGAAAAACCGGGATTACGCATCTGTTCGATCAGGCTGCCGGGATAAGCCCGCCCGGCGTGCGGTACCGCGATCAGCACCGGTAGCGCCGATGGCTGCGGCACAGTCAGGCTGAATGCAGACTGCCCGGCCGCCCCGGGGACCGATCCGCCCTGTTGGCGATGCGAATCAGCGATTGGCGAAGCGTCGTCGGTCATATCCCGCAAAACTGGCCTGCCCGGCCGCTTGTGTCAAAGCCGGGCAGAACTAAAATGCTGCGGATTGTTAACCGGACCGGGTGTATAGCGCTGATCTCCATTCCGGCAGACCCGCCGGAAATGCCGCACTGCGATACGAAAAGGCCCGCGATGATCCGCATCCTTCTTGCCGAAGACGAAGCCGCCATGCGCACTTATCTGGCCCGGGCGTTGCAAAACGCGGGCTATGATGTGGTCGCGGTCGATCGGGGCACAGCGGCGCTGCCGCTGCTGCTGGATGGCGATTTCGATCTGTTGCTGTCAGACATCGTCATGCCCGAAATGGATGGGATCGAATTGGCCCAGCGCTGCGCCGAGGTTAGCCCACGGACCAAGGTCATGTTTATCACCGGTTTTGCCGCCGTAACGCTCAAGGCCAGCCGCGAAGCGCCGCAGGCCAAGGTGCTGTCCAAGCCGTTCCATCTGAAGGATCTGGTGATGGAAGTGGAACGAATTTTCGGTGGGCAGGCGCAGGCGTCGATCTAACACCTTGCCTTATCGTGGGAGCCTCGCTAATGGCGCTCCCCTGCCCGGGGCGACGGTCTCGGGCAGACCTGAATGGTGCGGGCGTATAGCTCAGTGGTAGAGCACTATGTTGACATCGTAGGGGTCGCAAGTTCAATCCTTGCTACGCCCACCAT
>JAYURW010000087.1:0-6958 GCA_043756025.1 Novosphingobium sp.
CGAGCATGACGTCGATAAGCGGCGTCGTGTTCATTTCCATCATCGGCTCGCCATCATCGCTGCCGCCTGACATGGACATGGTGGGATACTCCTGAAAAAAGAGGCTTGTGAAGCCGCCGATTAACCGTTGGGGTCAACCGGGTTCGAGATGAAGCCGACGGTTGGATAGCCAGCGATCTGCACGTTGTAGATCGCACCAGCCACGCAGCGCCAAGGGGCAGAAACGTCGCCACGAACATGAACCTGTGGGATCAGTTCGGGGTTGTCCCTGAGTGCTTCAGGACCACCCGCACGCTTCACGATCGCATCTAGGCGGTCATAGGCCTGCTTGGCGAGCTCGTTCGAGTCCACCGGGGTGATGTTGTTGAAGTAAATGCGGCATTCGCCACCCAGTGAAGCTCCTTCAAAACCGGGGTCGCCTGCGCTCCGTCCGCCAACATCGGTTGTGCTGACAGTAAGCAGGAGATTCTCGACCTTGTCCTTCGATTCCTGTGAAGGCATCACAGGAAGCTTGAGCTTCTGGATCGTCTGGATGGCAATCGGAACCGCGATGAGGAAAATGATCAGAAGTACCAGCATCACGTCGACTAGCGGCGTAGTGTTGATATCCGACATCGGCTTTTCCTCGCCGCCGCCTCCCATCGAAATCGCCATGGGCTATTTCCTATCTTTGCTTTTCCTCGGACCCGGGCGGGATTTTGATCCCGGCCCGGTCCGACTGGATGTCGGCGCCTACAGGGACAAGCCCCAGCGCCGACCTGGCGACTTACTGCTTGGCGGCCGGAGCAACAGCAGCAGGCTTGGCGGCTGGAGCAGCAACCACGGCAGGCTTGACGGCGCCCTTCGAGTTGATGTTCGCTAGCACGTCGTTTGAGAAGCCGGTCAGCAACTCGCCGATCCGCTTGTTGCGGGCCTGCAGGAAGTTGTAAGCGAGCACCGCAGGAACGGCGACGAGCAGACCGAGCGCGGTCATGATCAGCGCTTCACCAACCGGGCCAGCGACCTTGTCGATCGAAGCCGAACCGGCGATGCCGATTGCGATCAGGGCGCGGTAGATACCAACCACGGTACCGAACAGACCGATGAACGGCGAAGTCGCGCCAACGGTTGCGAGGAACGGCAGGCCAGCAGCCAGACGCGAATTGATCGATGCAACCGAGCTGGCCAGCGATCCGTGCAGCCATTCGTGGGCGTCGGTTTCGTTGACCATCTTGCTGTGCTGGTCTTCGGCCGAAAGGCCATCATCAACCACCTGGCGCCAGGCGCTGTTCTTGTCGAGCTTGGCCGCGCCGTCCTTCAGGCTAGGCGCGCGCCAGAACGACGAGCGCATATCTTTGTACTGCTTCATGATCTTGTTCTGCTCGATCCACTTGGTGATCAAGATGAAGAACGACCCGAACGACATGACGCCCAGAATGATGACGGTAGCATAGGCGATGAAGCCGCCCTGCTCGAGCGCTTCGGCGAAACCGAACTTGTTCTGCGGAGCCTCAGCGGCAGCAGCGGTGAGAAGTTCAAAGATCATGCGAATATCCTCTCAAGAGAAATTATGTTGAAACTGACTGGGCCACTTTGATTTGGTTAAAGCGGACCGAAAACGTGAAAAACGGAACTGGTCTTATTCCTTCGGGATCACCCAGCGGACACGGCTGGAATAGGTACCTGTGGTGGGGTTACCCTCTCCATTCGTTGCCGGCGAGAACCGAGCGCGGCGCAACACGTTGGCGCAAGTCGCCTGATCGAGGTCGGAACTACCGCTCGAGCTGGTGACATCGCAACTTGTGGCCCGGCCATCGGTTCCCACTGCGACACGGAAGCCCGTGACGCCTTCGCGCTCTTCACGAAGCGCGCGAGTGGGATAGTCGTTGGTTGTCGCCCAATTTCCGGGGTTGCCCTTAGGTTGCGCGCCTTTTGGCGTGAACTTAGGCGGTGGCGGCGGCGGAGCCGCAGCAGGACCCGGAGGTGCAACAACCAGCACCGGCGGCGCAGGCGGCGGCGGCGTGGTTACCGTGGTGATCGGCGGCGAGACAGTGCTCACGTTGATCTTCGGCGGAGGAGCCACGATCGGAGGCGCAGCTGCCATTTTCTTGGGCGGCGGCGGCGGCTCCTTCTTGGGCTCATCCTTCTTGATTTCGACGGCCGTTACCTTTTGGACAACCTTCTTAAACCCTTCATAGGCTAGGCCGGTAACCAGCGCATAGCCAAGGGCCAGGTGCAAAAGGGCAACGACGACAAAGGCAGCAATCCTGTTGCCACTAACTTCTTGGTCAGCGTAAGCCATCCTGACGCATCACTCCTAAAACAGTCCCCCGGGCAGAACCCGGACCCAACGCCAACCTCAAGCGAGAATCGCAAGAGGCAGCGCCCAGCTTGTAGTTTTCCGCCCTGCGGGTCAATCCAGGAAACCTAGCGGGCAACCCAATGGCCGCAGGGCCAGAATTACGAACCTTTGTTTTTTTATTTGGTCCGATTTTTTGAGCCTTAAACGGGTGAGGGACGAGGCGCAACGCTTTATCGGTTAATCCTCGATTCACCTGTGCTATGGCGATTGAGAGCCCTAAAGTCCGGCGTTTGGGGCGTTTCGGGCGGTTGAACCTGAGCCAAAGCAGCGAGTGACAAGGCATAATGACCAAGCAGCATTTTTCACTTTTAGGCCTTTTCACCGGCTTGGCCGTTGCCGTTACGGCAACCGCACTCGCCGCCGATTCGCCGCTTCCAGCTGCTTCCACATTGCTGAGCTATGCGGACATTGCCGATCTGACGGACCTGACCCCGTTGGTGATTCGTGCCCAGCCGCGCAAAATTATCCCGGTCGAGCCTGCCCGCGCGCGCGGGTTGCGAGCTGGCTGGGGGCGCTTTTATGTCGAGGCGCGAACAGAAGGCGTGATCGCGGGGACCGTGCCTCTGGGTGAACAGCTGCGTTATCTGGTCGATCTGCCGCTCGATGCAAAAGGTAAGCCCGCACCGTTCAAGAAGAAGAGCGTGGTGCTGTTTGCGCGCTCGGTGCCGGGCAAACCGGGCGAGTTGCAACTGGTCCGGCCCGATGCGCAAATCCTGTGGGATCCGGCTTTCGATGCCCGGCTGCGCGGGATCATCAAGGAATTCTATGCCCCGTCTGCGCCGCACCGGGTGACCGGGGTGCGCGAGGCGATCCACGTCGGCGGGGATCTGGCCGGATCGGGCGAAACCCAGCTGTTCCTCTCCACCAGCAATGGTGAACCGGCTGCGATCACTGTCGTTCGCCAGCCGATGGCATCGCCGCGCTGGTCAATATCGTTTTCCGAAGTCGTCGCTGGTGAACCCGAGCCGCCGCGGCGCGATACGCTGGCCTGGTACCGGCTCGCGTGTTTTCTGCCGCCGCAACTGCCGGCCGGGGCCAATATCTCGGCCACCGCGGCCGATCGCAGCGCGGCTGTGCGCGATTACCGGTTTGTGATCGACCAATTGGGTCCCTGCCCAAGAAGCCGCAAATAGCGACCTTGCCCGGCGCGGGCTCGCCGCTTAAGGCCCGCAGCGCATAAGGGGATGAACATGGCCGAACCACTGCGCGTTGCACTTGCCGGATTGGGAACCGTCGGAGTCGGGGTAATCCGGCTGGTCGAAGCCAATGCCGCTCTGATCGCGCGCCGGGCCGGTCGGCCGATCCAGATCACTGTTGTTTCGGCCCGCGATCGCAGCCGGTCGCGCGGGGTCGATCTGGCCGCTTATGCCTGGGAAGACGATATGGTGATCCTGGGCGAACGCGCCGATGTCGACGTGGTGGTAGAAATGGTGGGCGGATCAGACGGCCCGGCGCTGGCGCTGGCCCGGACCACGATTGAGGCTGGCAAGGCGCTGGTTACCGCCAACAAGGCGATGATTGCCCACCACGGGCTGGAGCTGGCGGCCAAGGCCGAAGAACACAAGGTCGCGCTGAAATTCGAAGCTGCAGTGGCGGGCGGAATCCCGGTGATCAAAGGCCTGCGCGAAGGCGCCGCCGCGAACGAGATCGAGCGGGTTTACGGGATCCTCAACGGCACCTGCAATTACATCCTGACCGTGATGGAAGACACGGGCCGCGATTTCGCCGATGTGCTGGCCGAGGCGCAGGCCAAAGGCTATGCCGAGGCTGACCCGGCGTTCGATGTCGAAGGCACCGACGCGGCGCACAAACTGTCGATTTTGGCGGCGATCTGCTTTGGCTCGAAGATCGATTTTGGTTCGGTCGAGACCGCCGGTATCACCCGGCTGCGCGCCGCTGATATCGCGCAGGCACGTGCACTGGGCTATGTTATCCGCTTGATCGGGGTGGCTGAGACGGAAGGCTGCACCAAGCCGGACAAACCGGCCAAGGCGCTGTTCCAGCGGGTTCAGCCGCACCTTGTCCCGGTCGACCATCCGCTCGCTCATGTCGATGGCGCCACCAACGCGGTGGTGGCCGAAGGCAACTTTTCAGGCCGCTTGCTGTTTCAGGGTGCCGGGGCCGGTGACGGACCCACCGCCAGCGCAGTGGTAGCCGATCTGATCGACATTGCGCGCC
The DNA here is from genome assembly GCA_043756025.1 of Novosphingobium sp. Classification (GTDB taxonomy): domain Bacteria; phylum Pseudomonadota; class Alphaproteobacteria; order Sphingomonadales; family Sphingomonadaceae; genus Novosphingobium. The sequence goes on from JAYURW010000087.1 coordinate 4,520, forward strand.
TGGCCGTCAGCGGGGGCGAAGTCAGCAATGCGTTTTCAGTACCGGTCGGCGAACTGGAAGCCCTGGCCCCGGCTGAGACCGGCCACCGGATGGGCCGGGCCTATATCCGCTTCATGGTCGCCGATCGCCCCGGCGTTCTGGCCGAGATCACTGCGGCGTTGCGCGATGCCGGGGTTTCAATCGAAAGCCTGATTCAAAAGGGCCGGGCCGAGGATGCGGGCGAAGTGATGGTGGCGATGGTCACGCACGAAGGCCCCGAAAGCGCGGTCAGCGAGGCGCTACGACTGCTTGAGGGCTCCGATGCGCTCAGCGAGCCGCCGCTGGTTTTGCAACTCCTCAGCGATTAGGGCTCGGGCACTTCGCCTTTGGCGATCTTGTCAGCGTCCGATCCGGGCGGGGCTTCGGGCAACTTGGAAACGTCGGTGTAATAGACCGGAGGCGGGGCCCAGCCGCCAGTGATGCAGCCCGGCTGGCCCCGGCAGGATCCGCGATCAAACTGCGGTGCGCGCGGCACGCCGCCATTGAGCGCGCGGCGACCCTCGAGCGAGTTGGGATCAGGTGGCGTGCGATCGACCCGCTGATCCTCGCCGCGATCAACGCAGACCACGATCTCGTCGCTGCCCGGCTCGGGGCGGCAGCGTAGCCGGGGATCGGGTACGCCATAAGCGGTCTTGGCCTGTTCGAGCCGCTCGGCCACTTTGGCGTCCAGTGCGCCGGGATCGCTTTGAGCGAGTGCGGCTGCGGGAAATGCCAGCGCCAATGCCAAGGCCAACACTCTCGTTCGCACAACGCGCTCCCGCTCTTCTGCCACAGTCCGGTGCCAAAGCCCGCCGCCAAAGCCCGGCGCCAAAAACCGGGTACGGAGGGTCCGGGCGCTTAATCGCGGCTGAACGGAAGCGACGCCGCTCGCCCCTCGACAGCGGGTCCGCAGCGGTCTAAGCGCCCGGCACATACCTATTCAAGAAGGTTTTCCAGCGCCATGACTACGCCCACCACCCCTGCCAGCCAAGTGCTCGACCGCGTTCTGGTGCTCGAAATGGTCCGCGTCACCGAAGCCGCCGCAATTGGCGCTTCGAAGCTGATCGGGCGGGGCGATGAAAAAGCCGCCGATGCCGCCGCCGTCGAAGCGATGCGCGCGGCGCTGAACGAGCTGGCGATGGACGGGACCGTGGTGATTGGCGAAGGCGAGCGCGATGAAGCGCCGATGCTGTTCATCGGGGAAAAGGTCGGCAGCGCCCAAGGCACAGGCCCCAAGATCGACATCGCGCTCGATCCGCTTGAAGGCACTACGATCACTGCCAAGGCCGGGCCTAATGCCTTGGCCGTGCTAGCGGTGGCCGAAGAGGGCAACCTGCTCAACGCGCCCGACGTCTATATGGACAAGCTGGCGGTCGGCCCGGGATATCCCGAAGGGATCATTGATCTGAGCAAGACCCCGACTGAAAACGTCAAGGCCGTGGCCGCCGCCAAAGGTGTCAATCCCGACGATATTATCGTTTGCGTGCTTGATCGCCCGCGCCATGCTGATCTGATCGCCGAACTGCGCAGCCTGGGCTGCGGCGTGGTGCTGATCGGTGATGGCGACGTGGCCGGCGTAATTGCGGTGACCAACCCCGATACCACGATTGACCTTTACATGGGATCAGGCGGGGCTCCTGAAGGCGTGCTCGCAGCCGCTGCGCTGCGCTGCGTCGGCGGGCAATTCCAGGGCCGCCTGCTGTTCCGCAACGACGACGAGCGCGGCCGCGCCCGCAAGTGGGGGATCACCGATCTGAACAAGATCTACACCCGCGATGAACTGGCCAAAGGCGACTGCATCTTTGCCGCCACCGGCGTGACCGATGGCTCGCTGCTGCGCGGGGTCAAGCGGCTGAAAGGCGGAGTGATCACCACCCACACCGTCGTCATGCGCGCCAGCACCGGCACGGTCCGCTGGGTCTCGGGCGAGCACCGCAACAAGAGCTGAGCTGGTGTTGCCCGAAATTCGCGATCTGCGAATTTCCGCCGCGCCTCCTTGCATTCCCCCTGTCCCCCGCTAAGGCCCGCGAAGGGCTGAAGCGCGCGGGGAAGGGTACCAATCATGAAAATCCTGGCCGGAAATTCGAACCTGCCGCTGGCGCGGGCGATTGCGGACTATCTCGAAATGCCGCTGACCCACGCCGACGTGCGCCGGTTCGCCGACGATGAAGTGTTCGTCGAAATTCATGAAAACGTCCGCGGCGAAGACGTGTTCGTGATCCAATCGACCAGCGCGCCGTGCAATGACAACCTGATGGAACTGCTGATCTGCATCGATGCGCTGCGCCGCGCTTCGGCCAAGCGGATCACCGCGGTGGTGCCTTATTTTGGCTATGCCCGGCAGGACCGCAAGCCCGGCCCGCGCACGCCGATCTCGGCCAAACTGGTCGCCAATCTGATTACCAAGGCCGGGGCTGACCG
>JAYURW010000088.1:0-18360 GCA_043756025.1 Novosphingobium sp.
GCCCAGATTGCGAACCGTGGTGAACCCGGCGCGCAGGGTCTTCATCCCGTTCCACTGGGTTTCATAGGAATTGAGCGGGATCGAATCGGTCATCGCCGCAGCCAGGCCTTCATTCCCGGCGCGGTCGCTGGACAGGTGGGTGTGGCTGTCGATCAAGCCGGGCAGCACCGTGCGCCCTTTCAGATCAATCACTTTGGCCCCGGCAGGCGCTGGCAAAAACCCATCGTGGAGCGCGGCGATCCGCCCGTCCTGCACCACGATAGTGGTCGCCCCGCGCGGTGCTTGCCCCGGAATGGCGATTACCCGCCCGGCGTGGATCCAGGTCTGAGTGCTGGCCAGTTCGCTAGGCGCCTGCGCGCTGACCGCGACAGCAGCAATCCCGGTCGTCGACGCAAGCAGGGCAAGGGCAAGGGTGCTGGGATTCATGGTTTGGTCTCCCCGGAATGGTGGCTTGCATGGATGCTAGCGTTGCGGACTGGGCGGTGCAATCGCATCGCGCCAACACTCCGTCGCTGATTACGGTGAAGCGCTGTTATCGGATCGATGACGCTCGGCGATACCGGCTGATCGCCGCGGCAGCCTCATCGAAGGAGCGGTTGGTTCCGGTCAGCGAGATCGGCACATCGCCGCCGGTCAGGGCCCGATTGGCCTTCGCGGCGAAACCGAGGGCGCCCTTGCCCCTAAAGCGATCCGGATCGCGCAGGTGAACGATGATCGAGCGCTGGCCGCGAAAGCTCCATTCGGAGATGTCGGTGATCTCGGACCAGGGGATGATTTGATCAGACCAGGCTGCGAAAGATATCCCGGTGGTGCCAATGCGCAGCGCTTCTCCGCCGTCGAACAGCCGTTTAGCGATTGCTATCGCGCAAGCGCCGAAGAACACGATAACAAACCAACCGAAAATTGTCATGAATTCCGGCGAAGCGCGGTTCGAGGTTGGCGGCGGCCCGAACGTGCCGATCATCAATAGACCGCCCCAGACGAAGGCGATTGCGCCCAGCAGAAGCAAGGCTAATCGCCACCGCGAATGATGTGCCACAAATTCTTTCATATCGCCTTTGCCGGTTTGTTTGGATTGATCGCGTGTCGGGGCTTTACCGCACCACGACCCCGCCCTTTATCACGTGCTGAACCCGTTCCAGCTCGGTAATGTCGGCCAGCGGGTTGGCTTTAACCGCCACCATATCGGCCCAATGCCCCGGTGTGAGCGAACCGACATCTTTGCTCCAGCCCAGGAATGCGGCCGCAACCGTGGTGGCGGACTGCACCGCTTGCAGCGGGGTCATGCCGTAGCGAACCATATATTTGAACTGCAACGCATTGGTGCCGTGCGGGAAAATCCCGGCATCGGTTCCGAACGGCAGTTTGACCCCGGCCCGCACCGCTTTGGTAAAGCCGCGCCGCTGGGCATCGGTGGTTTCGTCGTTCTTGCGCAGGATCGAGGCCGACCAGCCATCGCGGCGGCCAATCTCGGCAATGTAATCACCGTTGTAGACATCCATCACCAGATAGATCCCGCGCGCTTTGGCCAGCGCAATCCCCTCATCGTCGATCAAGCTGGCGTGTTCGATCCCGCGCACGCCATTGTTGATCGCCAGTTTGATCCCCTCGGCGCCGTGGGCATGGGCAGTGACCCATGATCCGCGCGCGCTGGCTGCGGATACGGCGGCTGCGATCTGATCGCCGGGCAATTCGATCTGGCCCGGTTCGGTCCCTTCGGTAAGGACCGCGCCGGTCGCCAGTAATTTGATCGAATCCGCGCCCTTGTCGAGCAGCAGGTTGACCTTTTGGGTTACTTCCGCCGGACTGCTGACCACGCCCATCCGCATCTCTGGCGGGACGATCATTCCAGCTGGAAGTCCGGTCAGTTCGCCGCCGCCGCCGGGTTTGGTGATATAGCCGCCCACGGCATTGATCCGGGGCCCGATCACGTCGCCCCGGTTGATCGCGTTGCGCAGCTCGATATTGGCGGTGCCGCGATAGGACCCGACATCGTGGACAGTTGTGAACCCGGCTTCGAGCGTTGCCCGCGCGTTGCGGGCCCCGGCATAAGCGGTTTCTTCAGGCCCGTGCAGCAACGGTTCGGCCGGATTGCTGGTCTGGAGATAGTCAGCCAGGTGGACATGAACGTCGATCAGCCCGGGCAGGACCCAATAGGCCGACCAATCAACCAGCTTTGCCTGCCGAGGGGGCGGGGACCACGGCGTGATCGCGGCAACCCGCCCGTCCTCGATCCGGATCAGCCGGTCTTCCAGTACCGCTCCGGTTGCAGGCTCGATCAGGTGCCCGGCGCGGACATAGACCGTTTCGGCCAGGGCCGGGGCGGCAAGGATTAGCGCAGCCAGCGCGGTGAACATCAGGAGCAGGTGCTTCATCGCCGCAAAGTGCCTTGGCCCGGCGTGCAGTGCAATGGTTCTAATCGGGCGGATTATGCCGCCGCAGGAATGCCTCCAGCCGATCGAGCCAGCGGGTCTCGTTGGCAGGCTTGGCGATGCCGTGGGCTTCGTCGGGGAAAGTCAGCAGCTCGAGCGGCTTTCCGGCCGCATTGGCCGCCGTTTTGAACGCGGTAAATTGCTTGAACGGCACCCGCGTATCACGCTCGCCGTGGGCCAGCAGGACCGGGCGGGTCAGCCGGCCGATCTGCTTGACCGGGCTGACATCATCGAGGCTGAACCCGGATTGACTGCCGCTGATCTGCTGCTTCCACTTGCGGCCCTCATCGCGCGAGAAGTAGTTCTTGTCATAGCGTAGTTGGGCGCTCCAGTCGGTCACTCCGGCAAAGCTGGCGGCGCAGCGATAGCGTTCGGGATTGCGGATCACTGCAAACAGCGCGGCGTAACCGCCATAAGAGCTGCCGACCATGCAGACTCGGCCGGGATCGGCGATCCCCTGTGCCACGGCCCAGTCCATCGCATCGTCCAGATCGTCCTGCATCTTGCGGCCGATCTGGCCATCGCCAAGCTTGACGAACGCATCGCCGCTGCCGCCCGATCCGCGGAAATTGGGCTGGAGCACGGCATAGCCGCGATTGGCCAGGAATTGCACTTCGGTATCGAACTTCAGCTGATCGTGGACCCCGTAGGGCCCGCCGTGGGGCAGCAGGATCAGCGGCAGGCCGGTCGGATTTCGGCCCAGCGGCAGAGTTAGCAGTGCCTTGATTTCGGCACCGTCGCGGGCCCGGTAGCTGATGAACCGTGGCACTGCCATTTGCACCGGGTCGATCGCCGGCTTTTCGGCGAAGAACAGGTCAAGCTTCCGCGCGGCGGGGGTGTAGATGTACCAGACCCCGGGATCATTCTCACGCCCGGCCCAGACCAGCATTCGCGAACGATCCCGCGAACGCCCGGCCAGCCGCACCTGACCGCCCGGCAAAGCCTTGTCGAGCCGGGCCTGCAGCGCTTTCATCGCGGGATCGAACCATTCGGTCCGGTCGCGGTCATCGGACCAATAGGCGGCGACCAGCTGGTTGTTCTCATCAAACCAGACATCGTCGATATCGGAGCCGGGCTTGGCAAAAACCGTGCCGACGGCGGTGCCTGTGGAAAAGTTGACCTTGCGCAAGACATAGTGCCCGCTCTCATCCTTTTCGAGGACGTGGCCTTCATCGCTGCCGGCGGCGATCTGGGCCAGAATCCACTGGCCGCGCGGGTCCGATTTGGTCCGGTCGATCAAGGCCGCCGTGTGAAAACCCTCAGACCCGGTGCGGCGATAGAGCAGTTTGAGATTGCCGCTGTCCTGTACTTCAATCGCCATCCGGACGACGCCCTGATCGTCGGCAAACCAGTTCCAGACATCGCGGCGCTGGCCTTGGATCTGTGCGCCTGCGCTGCCGTCGAGCGGAAAGCGCCAGACCGAGGGATAGTCAAACACCGAACGCTGCATCGCCAGCAGCACGAATTGCCCAGCCGGATCGATATGCAGCACATCGTCGCCGACGATCCCGATGTCTTTCTTGCCGACATAGCTGAACGCCCGGGTGCCCAGATCATAGGCGTAAAGCCGGGTGACGGTGACTTCTTCGCCCTGAACGGTCGCCAACTGCGACAGGCTGACCACAATCCGGGTGTTGCCGGCCCAGCGAAACCATTCGAGCTCGGTTGTGGCCGGGATTTCCAGATTGTGCAGACCCTGCTTGGTGCTGGCATCGAGCACTGCCAGCCGGGACTGCCCGTCGGCAGTGACAGCTTTAACCGCGATCTGGTTGCCATCGGGGGATAGCTTCATCCCGCTTAGCCCGGCGCGGGCGGTGAAGGCCGCTGCCGGCAGCAGCGGCGGGCGGGCCTGCGCGGCGGGAGGCGGCGCAGGCTGGCCCGATAGCGCGGCCAGCGGGGTCAGCAGCAGCGCTGCTAACAAGGCAAGGCTGGAACCCGCGCGCATCGAACAATCACTCCCCGCAAAACAAAAATAGAGCGCTGCAGGCTATGGCCGCCTGCCCAAAAGGCAACCGCAATCTCTACCTACGCCGCCAAATTGACCGCCGCTTAATCGCTCGGTTAAATTGCTGCTTGACCTGCGCCGCCGCAGCGGGCCAAGTCCGGCGATGAACGCTGAAACGATCCGCATTCCGGTTGCCCCCGGCGTAGAAATTGCCGCCGATGTCGCTGGGCAGCGCGGCGCGCCGACAGTCGTGCTGGGTCACGGCGGCGGGCAGACCCGGCATTCGTGGGACAAGTGCGAACAGCAGCTGGCCGGGGCCGGGTACTACGCGATCAACTATGACCTGCGCGGACACGGTGACAGCGACTGGTCGCCCGATGGCGACTATGCGATCACCACCCGCGCGGCTGATTTGATCAAAGTCGCCGCGCAGGGCTCAGCGCCAGTCGCGCTGGTCGGGGCGTCGCTGGGCGGGATCACGGCTTTGCTGGCGGCCTGCCTTGGGCTGGAGCCCGCCGCGCTGGTGCTGGTCGATATCGTCCCCAAGATGGCCCCCGCCGGGGTCGCCAAAATTCGCGGCTTCATGACGGCCAGCCCCAATGGTTTCGCCACTATTGAAGAGGCGGCCGACGCGATTTCGGCCTATTACCCCGAACGGCCGCGGCCCAAGGATCTGTCCGGCCTGCACAAGAACCTGCGGCTCCATCCCGATGGGCGCTATCGCTGGCACTGGGATCAGCGGATGATGAGCGACACCCGCGCCGATCCCAAGCATATGCTGGAACTGCTCGATGCCGCTGACTGGACCGACCGGGTCCCGACTTTGCTGGTGCGCGGCATGAAAAGCGATATCGTTGACGATGCCGGCGTGGCCGATTTGCGCCGCCGGATCCCCGCGCTCGAGATTGCCGACATTCGCGGGGCCGGGCATATGGTGGCGGGCGACCGGAACGATGAATTCAACGCGGCGGTGATAGAGTTCCTGACCCGGGTGATGCCGCCAAGCCGGTGATTTCCCGCTCTCGACTCTGCTGCGAAAATCCGTAATCCTGTGCGCATAAGACCAAAGTCACGCGCCGGGGGAAATCGATGAAACTGCGGAAACTTGCGCTGTTGCTGGCGGCATGGCCGGCGCTGGCTTTGGCTGGCAGCCCGGCCGGGGTGATGCCGCAAATCGCGCCAAACCAGCCGCAGCAGCCCGGCAACCCCGCGCTGCCCCGGCCGCTGCTGGCCCCGCCGCCGGGCTGGGTCGATGTCGCCCCGCTGCCCAAAGCGCCAACCGGGGCAGAAGGCGCGGCGACGATTGATCTGCTCGGCGATGTCCAGGTGCTGTTCGGCCAAACCGAAGAGACCACCTATTATGCGGTGGCCTGGATCATTGGCACCGCGCACGGGCTCGATTCGGGCTCGCTCAAAGTCGATTGGGACCCCAGCCTCGAAGTGGTCACGATCCACCGGTACCGGGTGCTGCGCGACGGCCAGCCGATTGATCTGCTGGGCGATGGTTCCAAACTGAAAGTGATTCAGCGCGAAACCCGGATGGAAAGCGCGATGCTCGATGGGCGGTTGACCGCGACGCTGCAACCCGAAGATCTGCGGGTCGGCGATGTGGTCGAACTGGCCTATTCGATCGTCCGCCGCGATCCCGCCACGCACGGGATGGCCGAATATATTTCGGGTCCCGCCGATGGTTCCACCTTTGGCCGGTTCCGGGTCCGGATGGTGTGGGGCAAGGACAAGCAGGTCCAGTGGCGGGCGCTGCCCGGCATTCTCAAGCCAAAGCTGAAGAAAACGCCGCAGGGTACTGAATTGGTGGCCGAAGTGGTCAATTTTACCGCGCCGCGCGGTCCCGAGGGCGCGCCGTTGCGCTATGCCTTGGTCAACGCGGTTGAAGTGACCGAGTTCAAAGACTGGCAAGGCGTATCGCGGCTGTTCGCGCCGATCTATGCCAAGGCCGCGCAGCTCGCCCCGGACAGCAAAGTCAAAGCCGAAGCGGCCAAGATCGCCGCGCAAAGCACCGATCCCACCCGCCGGGCCGAACTGGCGCTCAATCTGGTGCAGGATCAGGTCCGCTACCTGTTCCTCGGGATGGACGCGGGCGGTTATGTCCCGGCTGCGGCTGAGCAGACCTGGGCCCGGCGGTTTGGCGATTGCAAAGGCAAGACCGTGCTGCTGATCGCGCTGTTGAACGAACTGGGGATCGAAGCGCGGCCGGTGCTGGTGCACACCGCCGATGGCGATCTGGTCGGCAGCCGCTTGCCGGCGATGGGCGCTTTCGATCATGTGATTGTCGAGGCGATGATTGGCGGCAAAGCCTATTGGCTCGACGGCACCCGGCTGGGCGATGACCGGCTCGACCGGCTTGAGCCGCCATCGTATAAAGTCGGCCTGCCGGTAACCGCTGCGGGCAGCCCGTTGGTGCCGATCCTGCCGCCCGAACTGACCCGCCCCACTACCACCGTTGCCATGACAATCGACGCCAGCAAAGGGTTGGCGGTACCAGCAGCGGTCAGCGCGGAAATGCGTTTTTCCGGCGCGTTTGCTTCGGATGTGCGGCAGAAATTCGCCGGACTGTCGCAGACCGAACGCAACCGCGAACTGCGCCGGATCTGGCGGGAGAGTTTTGCGATGGTCACCCCGGTCAAGGTCGCGACGCTGACCGATCCCAGCACCGGCGATTACGTCCTGTCGATGAGCGGGACCGCGCAGCTGGACTGGACCGCCGATCTGGGCACCCGGTGGTATGAGATTGACCGGTCCCGGCTCGGCTGGCGGATCGACATCGCCCGCGAGGGCGAGATCAACCCCGATGCGCCCTATGCCTTCAATTATCCCGATTGGTGGTCCAGCCGGGTGACGATCACGCTGCCCAATGCCGGTAAAGGCTTTCGCGTGCAGGGCAGCGATCCGGTTGACCGGACGGTCGGCGATCTGTTCCACTTCCGCCGAAACGTGCTGTTCAAGGACGGCGTGGTGACAATGGAAGCCGATACCCGCGCACTCGCCGCCGAACTCCCCGCCGCCCGCGCCCAGCGCACCCGCACCGAAATGGTCGAACTATCCAACGGCTCGGTCTACATCCGCGCCCCAACCGATTATGAGCCAACCGAGGCGGAGAAGGAGCAGACCCGGCGGGCCGATGCGGCTGAGGCGGAGGCGGCCAAGGCCAAAGCGAAGGGGAAGGCGGCGAAGTAGCGAGGGGTGAACTGACGGCAGGCGGTTGAATGGCTGCAAAGTTTGCAATTCGGACGTTCCAGACAACGCGCCGCCTTGTCAGCCATTAGGGTTTCTAGCGCGAAACCAGCCTGTCCGGACACGACAAGTTTTCGGACGTTCCGTTTGTTTCCGCCGCGCCTCAAAACCGGACGTTCCGACATGGGTTTGTGGCACTCGCAAACACCCAGAACAGCGTGGGTGAGCCCGCCATGTCACGCTCGACCGGTTTCACACCGAACGCGAGGCTGCTTTTGAGCGCTCGGTGCGCCATCTACATTTGTTTGCGCACAGTTCCTTGGCGTGGCACAGATCGTCCATCGTCGTCGGCGAAATTGGATGATCAACACAACATCGGTTCTGCATACGAGCCTTTGAGATCGCGTGCGGAGGGTCGATGAAGGATAAAACGCAAAACGACCAGCGGCTGCACACTGTTGGCGCAATTGGCGACCTTCAAGCACGCAAGACGGCAGACGCCGCTTTGAACGCCTCCGAAACGCGCTACCGTCGGTTATTCGAGGCGGCGCATGACGGCATTCTCATCCTCGATCCTGACACGCGCAAGATCATCGATGCCAATCCGTTCATGACTCAACTGCTCGGATATAGCCATGAGCAGCTGATTGGCATGGAACTCTTCGAGATCGGGTTTCTGGCGGACGCGAAGGCCAGCCAGGAGATGTTCCAGACCCTGAAGGCCACGCGGCAGGTCCGTTACGAGAACCTGCCGTTACAGGCTCGTCAGGGCGGACTTCGCGAGGTCGAGGTGGTAGCCAATCTCTACGACGAGGACGGCGATATCGTCGTCCAATGCAACGTTCGCGATATTACCGAACGCAGGGTGGCGGAGGCGGCGCTGCGCGAGAGCGAAATCCTTTTCCGGGCGACATTCGAGAACGCCGCTGTCGGTATCGCTCATGTGGGTAGGGACGGTGCTTGGCTCCGCGTCAACCAGCGGCTGTGCCAGATCATTGGTTATTCTGCCGACGACCTGCTCGCACAGACGTTCCAACAAATCACCCACCCGGACGACCTGGACGCTGATGTCACCAATGTGCAAAACATGCTTGCCGGCGTTATCGATAACTACGCAATGGAAAAGCGTTACATCCACAAGGATGGCGGCCACATTTGGGTCAATCTGACGGTCGGCTGTGTACGAAAGATCGGAGGTGCGCTCGACTACTTCATATCCGCGGTCGAGGACATCAGCGAAAAGAAGCGCGCTGAGACCGCGCTGCACCACGGCCTGCAAAGCATCGCACTGGCCGCAGAAGCGACCGGCATCGGCTTTTGGGAGTGGAACGTCCACACCAACGTCATTCGCTGGGATGCGCAGATGTTCGAGCTGTATGGCGTGCTGCCGACCGATGACGGATGTATAACCAATGAAACATGGCGCGCAGCCGTTTTGCCGGAAGATTTCGCGGAAAACGAAGCGATCCTGAATAATACTTTGCAAACCAACGGGCAGAGCACCCGTGAATTCCGCATCCGGCGTGGCGACACCGGCGAGTGGCGCACCATACAGTCCGTCGAAGCCATGCGCGCCAGCCACGGTATCGAAGCCGAATGGATGGTGGGAACGAATGTCGACATTACGGACCGAAAGCGCGCCGAAGAGCACGCGCAACTACTCACGGCGGAAGTCAATCACCGTGCCAAGAACCTGCTGAGCGTCGTGCAGTCTATTGCCCAGCAAACCGCAAAATCGGGCGACCCGCTGACATTTGCGGCGCGTTTGTCCGATCGTATCGGTGGGTTGGCTGCCAATCAGGACCTGTTGGTACAGAACCTCTGGCATGGCGTTGGGGTCTGCGAACTTGTCACATCGCAATTGGCGCATTTCAGGGATTTGATCGGCACGCGCATTTACCTGCATGGACCCGAATTGACGGTCACCGCAGCCGCGTCGCAAGCCATCGGGATGGCCGTGCACGAACTCGCGACCAACGCCGCAAAGTATGGCGCCCTCTCGAACTCAAACGGGCAGGTGCACGTCGATTGGCAAGTAACCGCCGGGCCAGATGCGCTGTTTCAGATGTCGTGGCGCGAGTCGGATGGGCCGCAGGTCAAGGCACCCACCCACAAAGGTTTTGGACAGACAGTCATCAAGCGACTTGTCGAGGCATCGGTCGATGGTAACGTTAAAGTCGATTACGCGGAGGACGGCTTTTCATGGCACTTGCGGACGGCGGCGAAGGATGTGCTGGTAATGTCGGGGGGGGGGGCCGAATAACAATGCTCATTAGTCAGGTGCCACGCGTCCTCGTCGTCGAGGACGAGCTCATGATCGTCCTGATGCTGGAAGATATCCTCACCGAAGCAGGCTTCGAAATTGCCGGCGTGGCAACGAAGTTCGAAGCTGCGCTCGCCTCTGTAGAAACCTGTGCCTTCGATGCGGCGATCCTTGACGCAAATTTGGCGGGTGTAAGCTCAGCGCCTGTGGCTGCCGCCCTTACGGCGCGTGCGATCCCGTTTCTGGTCGTGTCGGGCTATGCGACAACCCAGCAGGACGGAGCGTTTGCCGCCGGGTTGCACGTTCAAAAGCCATTTCAGACGGAAGCACTCATTCAGGCTTTACGGAGTATCCTGCCCGCTAATGATGCCGTGGAACCGTGATCCCGAAATGATGCCGAACGCGCATTGGATGGCGATCGTTCGGGGGGCACAGCAACGGTTATAGCACCGCAAAGAGAAACGCAGCGACATCGTTCAAGTTGTCCAACACTTGAACAGGGCGATCTGGTTGCTTGCCAAACGTAGGGCAATCCACAGTCTGTTGGTTTGCTACCGGTCAGTCGTAGCGAAACGAGATGCTAAGACAGCAGATTGAAGCGAATGGCTGAAAAGTTCGCGAAAACTGTTTTGGCTATGGTGTCGAAACCGAGCGGTTTGGCACCAAGCACACGGCAGCTTTTCGCCCTTCAAGCTCGATAGCGGACTGTCAGCAATCCCCAACACAGCGGCCGAAAGGGCGGACGATGGACGTCCCTGAAACCGGTCGTCCCTGATCTCAGCAAGCTTTTTGAACGAACGGCAGGTTTTGAAGGCCCGGTTCAAGTCATCGAATAGCAGCTATGTCGACGCAGGATGACTGGCCAGTTCGATGGCAAAAAATCAAATAGCCAACCACCCGCAACTCTCAGGCCGCCCCGCGCAACTTGCGCATCGCGCGCCAGGCCAATGCCTTGCCTCGATTGCGGGCCGGATAGGCGCCGGGGCTGGTCGGGCGCAGGCCAAATTTGCGCAAGACGTGGTTAAATGCGCGGGCATCTGCCTCGGCATAGGACCAGTCCGAGCGCCAGGTGATCGACAGCGAGGTTGAGGGCATTCCGCCGTTCAGCACCCAGTGCGGGGCCTTGACCGGAACGTGGACCGCTTCGCCCGGATCGATCAGTTCGGCGGTCGCCTTGTGCGCATAGTTGTGTTCCCACGGCAGGTTGCGGTGGTGTTGGCCCAAGTGAAACTGCTCGTGGACTTTGGCGTTGAAAATCACTTCGTCCTCAACCGGGAACAGCGACATGGTCTTGCAGCCGCTCAATTGCAGCAGGATGTTGTGCTCTGGATCGAAGTGGAGCGGGGTGATCGCGCCGGGCGAAGAGATGAAAATGAACCCTTCCAGCTGCATCATTGCCCCGGTCCGCGGCTCTATAATGGGGCGCAGTTCATCCAGCACCGTATGGAGCAATTCCTTATAAGCCGGGACCTGCTCAATCCGCTTGAGCGCGACCCACGAACCAGCCCGGCCGATCGTCTGGATCGTCTCGGTAACCGAAAGTTCGCTTTTGGGAATGTCTTCGGCTTTGATCCCGATTGGCAGCCGCCCGGGGTTATGCTCGATCTCATGCGCGGGCAGGGCCTCAGCCAGCGCAACCAGCGCATCGAGCGTCAGCAGCGGGTGGCCGAGCAGGTTGTGCTTCACTTTGACCGGGTGGCTGGGGTAGGCGATTGCCAGCGCCGCAAGCGAAAGTGGTGGAAATACAGGGCCTTGCATGGGATACGCTCGCACAGTGTTCATGTGCCCTCGTTTAGCGCGGCGAGGTTAACAATCGGTTGGTAAATTCAGATAGTTAGCGATCCCAGCAGCAGTCCGCCCAGCGCGGCCACGGGCAGGGTTTTGATCACGCTCCAGTTGAACCGGAAAATCAGCGTGGCGGCGAGCGCGGCCAGCAGCGCGGCGCGCCAGTTGAAGCTGGTCAGGACCGGCAAGGTCAGGCTGAGCGGGCCCCAGTGGACCGGGGCGCTCTGGCCGAACAGCAGGTGGACCGCAAACCACAGCGCGAGGCTGGCAATCACGCCGACAATCGCAGCCGTGATCGCGGCCAGCGCGCCTTTCAGCTTGCGGGCGTGTTCGAGCCGCTCGATCCACGGCGCCAGCGTGAAAATCCACAGGAAGCAGGGCACAAAGGTAACCCAGGTGGTCAGCGCCGCTCCGATCAGCCCGGCGACCAGCGGCGAGAACGGCTCTGGCGCGCGGAACGCCGCAAGGTAGCCGACGAACTGCGTGACCATGATCAGCGGACCGGGGGTGGATTCCGCGAGGCCCAGCCCATCGGCCATCTCGCCCGCGCTGAGCCAGCCGAAATCCTGCACCGCCTGCTGCGCCATATAGGCCAGCACCGCATAGGCCCCGCCAAAAGTCACCACCGCCAGCTTCGAAAAGAACGCGCCGATCTGCCACAGCACGTGATCCGGGCCGAGCGTCAGGAACACAGCGGCCATCGGCGCGGCCCACAGCGTTCCGGCCACCGCAATGCTCCGCAGGCTATGGCCCCACGGACGCGGGGAGCTGGGCGGGGCGGCGGCGCTTGGCTTCAGCGCCAGCCAATCGGGGCGCAAGGCGGCGGTGATCGCGCCGGCCAGTCCCGCCGTCAGCACCACCAATGGGAAGGGCAGGGCCAAGGCTGCCAGCGCGACGAAAGCTGCCGCTGCTATCCCGCGCTTGAACCCGGTATTCAGCGTTCGCCCGGCGATCCGCAGCAGCGCCTGAACGATGATCGCCAGCACCGCCGCCTTGATCCCCAGGAACAGCGCCGCAAACCAATCGAGCCGCGCGGCGTAGCCATAGAGCACCGACAGCGCGAGGATCACCGCCGCGCCGGGCAGGACAAACAACAGTCCCGCCGCCAAACCGCCTTTGACGCCGTGCAGTTTCCACCCGATCCAGGTCGCCAGCTGCTGCGCCTCGGGCCCCGGCAGCAAGTGGCAGAAATTGAGCGCGGTGAGGTATTGCTCCTCGGCGATCCAGCCGCGGTCCTCGACGAATTCGCGGTGCATCAGCGCAATCTGCCCAGCGGGGCCGCCAAAGCTGAGGCACCCGATCCGGGCCGAAACCCGGACCAGCTCAGCGAAAGTGGGGACGGCGGGCGGTGCGGGCATTGCGGTTACTGAGCTCATGGCTCTGCATAAAGCGGATCGCTGCAAAGGCAAAGCCGGGTCGCCCCGTCCGATTGCGGCCGGACGGGGCGCTGGCCAATCCCGCAGGCGCTATTCCCGCGGGATCTGCCAGGTGACCGAACCGGCAAAGCTGCCGGCCACCCGCGCGCCGGTCTGATCGGTGGCGGGTTCAAACTTCGCGCGGCTGCTGACCCGCTCGCAGGCCGCCTTGTCGAGCCCCGGCCAACCACTCGACGTGGTGATCGCACAAGACGTCACCCGCCCAGCCGCATCGACCGCCAGCCGGTAGCGCGAAGTGCCCGAATGCTCGGCCCGCAGATCGTGCGCCGGGTAATCGTTGGTGGTTACCCACTGCTGCCAGTTACCCTTGGGCAAAGCGCCGCGCGGCTTGAATTGCGGGGGCGCGGTGGTGGTCGGCTCGGCTTGCGGGAACGTCACCTCGCCCAGCACTTCGGTGCCGTCATTGCCGGGCTCCAGCGTTAGTTCCGGGAAAGTGTCAGTCGAAGTGGGCGGCAGTTTGATCCGCGTATCGGGCCGGTCGATCACGCTGGGATCCTTGCGCGCCGGGGTCTTGGCAGCGGGCGGCGGCGGGTCATTCGGCTTGGGCAACGGCACATCGGTGGCCTGGACCACCGTATCGCGAGTGGGCGTGATCGTCACCGCAAGGCCGGCGACCAGCGCCAGACCGAGCCCGGCTTCGAGCACCAGCACGGCGGCGCCCGTTCCCAGCTTGCGGCCGGTTCCAGCAGTATCAAGATAGGCCATGGCATCCACTCCTTTGGTTGGATTGCCCGGTGGCCATTGTTAATCGCGAGTCGCACCGGACAATCGCGGGCTAGAGGGTGATAGTATAACATGACTACGCGGAGTCAACAGCTTTCCGTAAGGTCAAGCGCGCCGGTATAGCCATGGCCAACCGGTCTGCTACAGATCAGGCGCTTTGGAGAGGACCACAAAATGCCGACTTTCTACGATTGCACGCCCGCACCCAGCCCGCGCCGGGCCCGGATCGTGCTGGCCGAAAAGGGCATCGCCCACACCGTCAAAATCGTCGATCTATCCAAGGCCGAACAGCTCACTCCGGAATTCCGCGCGCTCAACCCGGCCTGCACGGTCCCGGTGCTGGTGCTGGATGATGGGGCCGTGCTGACTGACAACGCCGGGATCGCCGCCTGGGCCGAAGCCGCGCAGCCGCAGCCGCCGCTGCTGGGCATCACTCCGCTCGAAAAAGCCGCCATTGCCAGCTGGAATTCCAAGATCGAGGGCGAATGCTTCATGGCCATCGCCGAAGTGCTGCGCAACAAATCCAAAGGCATGGTCGATCGCGCCTTGCCCGGCCCACACAATTACGCCCAGATCCCCGAACTGGCCGAGCGGGGCCGGGCCCGGCTGTTGCACTTCCTTGACCGGTTCGAACACCATATGACGGGCCGCGAATGGGTCGCGACCGACAGCTTCAGCCTTGCCGATATCACCGCCGGAGTCGCGCTCGATTTCGCCGGCTGGGTCAAAGTTGATGTGGACGAAGGCCGCCCGGGCATAGCGGCCTGGCGGGCGAAGCTGGCAGAGCGGGACAGCTTCAGGCTTTAATCCGCGCCAGCGCCTGCCGCGTCTTCGTCCTCGTCCTCGTCCTCGGGGCCGTCCAGCAGCGCCGAATTGGCCGCGTCACGCGCGCGCATCTGGTCAATCATCGCGTCGATTTCGGCATAGACCTCAGCCTCGGTCCGGGTGTCCTCAGCCTCGCCGCCGCGCCCGCGCGCACCCACCGGGCCATAACGCTCAGCCCGGCGCTGGCGCAGCAGGAACAACAGCAGCGGCGTATCAAACCGCCGCCAACTGCCGATAACCGCGCCGCCGCGCACCAACGGCCGCTCTTCCCCCAGCAGCGCCCGCTCGAGCGCGCAGTCCTCAAGCCGGGCAATCCCGCGATCAATCGCCAACTCCCACGCCGCCGCAAAGCCCGCTGCCCCCGGCTGATTGCGCAGCTTGTACAGCGCCTCCAACGAAGCCCCGATCTCCCGCGCCGCCTGCGTCACAATCCCGCTGGCGGCGAGCGCCGCGATGAACGCGCGCTGCCGGTCCGGCGTGATCGAATTGCGGCGGGGCTGCTTGTGGAGATAAGGCGCAAATCCCAGCAACGGATCATCCGGCCCGGGCGGCGGCGCGGTAAAAGCCGTGCGGCTGGTGCGGCGCGATGGGCGAACGGAGCCGCAGAGCAGCCGCGCCTCATCCTCAAACTTGTCTGTCATGGCAGAAACAACCTCCGGAATAGCTGTAGGATTTACGCCCCCGGTTGGAGGGTCCGGCTATCAGAAGGGTAGGGGTGTAGGAAAATGGTTTGTGGAGCTATGACGGCGCTGAAAAGGGAATCAGGACGCAGACCTCAGGGTAGGGGTAAGCCCCAACTCCAATTCTAAATGATGGGGATGCCCCACCTGCTTGCTGGCGGGTATTTGCGTCCGCAAGTTCGCTGGGGAAAAAGGGTCGAAAGTGGACATATCAGGAACAATTTGCTTCCTTGGCGGGCAATTTCTGCTTATCGCAGCAACACGTAAATTGGGTTCTGTCAGATGCCACAATCGAAATTAAGTCAATCGAAGCATACCAGCGTCGAACTTTTCTCCGGCTGTGGGGGGCTTGCCTTGGGTCTTTCGCGGGCCGGCTTTGACCATCAATTGATGGTTGAATTTAACAGCTGTGCCGTGGCGACCATCCGACACAACAGCGCTAAAGGTGTTGAGCATGTCAAGGACTGGCCGGTCGAGTTGGCAGACGTTTGTGAAGTAAGCTGGAAGCCATATGTAGGTGCGGATCTAGTAGCAGGCGGGCCGCCATGTCAGCCATTCAGTATTGGCGGCAAGGCCCGTGGCGCACATGACTGTCGGGATATGTGGCCGCAGGCAATTCGCGCTGTTCGCGAAATCTCACCCAAAGCCTTTGTTTTTGAGAATGTGCGCGGTTTGATGCGCCCTCGATTTGCACATTACTTAGATTCGATCGTGGCGGCACTAACCGACCCCGGAGAGGGGCTTCGTTACAGTGTTTCTGTTCAGCTAGTTAATGCTGCGGATTTCGGCGCTGCGCAGAAGCGACATCGGGTAATCGTTTCCGGCGTTTTTGGCGGCTTTGGCGAAGAAGTGTGCAGCCTGGTACCCAGTCATTCACGTGATCGACTTCTCTGGGACCAATGGGTTTCAGGCGATTATTGGCAAGAACATGGGATAAGCCGGGATCGCGAATCCTTTGAAAAAATCGATGGACCGGCAGTTCGGAGATTACGGGAGCATGGCGTAGCTCCGACCGAGCGGCGCTGGGTAACTGTACGCGATTGCTTGGCTGGACTTGGCGAGCCGGACGGGCAAAACGGGCATACCATGCAGCCTGGCGCTCGCACCTATCCTGGGCACACTGGCAGCCCATTCGATCAACCTGCCAAGGCTTTGAAGGCGGGAGACCACGGGGTCCCGGGTGGTGAAAACATGATGGTTCGGGACGATGGGTCCGTTCGCTATTTTACCATTCGCGAAGCGGCCCGGTTGCAGGGGCTGCCCGATGCTTATGAATTCCCGCGTAGTTGGACAGAATCCATGCGCCAGTTAGGGAATGCTGTGCCTGTACCACTTTCTGAATCAATTGGAGGCAGGATGCGGAAAATTGTCTCGCAAGCGACAAGGAAAATTGCGATAGCGGCTTAATGGCAGGTGCATCAAACAAGATCGTTGAAGGGTACGCCGAGTTCGAGTTTGATCTGCCCGGCGCCCTACTTGAGCAATTGGTGGCCGCATTTCAACTTGTTGAACCTGTTGCTTTGAATTTCGAGAATGTGAGCCAAGTTGCTGAAGAACAAGGCGTCTATCAGATATTCTTAGACTCCGCGTTGGTCTACGTTGGTAAGACAGATGCGGAAGCGGGTTTGCGGAAGCGCCTTGCACGCCATACTAGGAAAATTTCTAGCCGTCGCAACCTTGTTCCGGCCCGCGTGACATTCAGGGCAATCCGCATCTTCGTGTTCACAGCGATGGACTTGGAGGGTGATTTAATTCGGCATTTCGGTGGGGTAAAGAACATAGCTTGGAACGGAAGCGGTTTTGGTTCCAATGATCCTGGTCGAGAACGTGATACGACGAAAATCAAAAGTTCAAACTTTGACGCGCTGTACCCCATCGACATCGACGCTATTCTGGATTTGTCGATTACCGATGGTCAATCGGCGGCGGATGCAATCTCACAACTCAAAAGCAAATTAGCATACACTTTCCGGGTCCAAGGCGATAGTAATGGCGGGCGCAGTCCGCACCTTGAACTCGTTGGAGCCGGTTTGCCCGAACTGGCGGCATTTCCCACCTGTCGTATGACTGTTGTACACATTGTGAGTCATTTACCTCCTGGTTGGCAAGCGACTGCACTTCGCGGGTACGTCATATTGTACAAAGAATTTCCGCGAGATTATCCTGATGCTGAGGTGATAGCTCACAGTTGAGGCAGCGTTGAGGCTTGTTTCCTCGCCGCGAAGTGGAACGGTATCGAGGCGATTTTATGTTGTCTCGGCCTGACATACGTCAAGGCCCATTCCGCTTGACCCGATCCCGAATCCCCCCTAGTGGCCGCCGCTTCCGGGACGGGTTCGCCTGCATCCCGGTTGAGCTGAACATTGCCGGTGCGTCCTTGATCCAAAGGCAATCCGTCAAAGTAACCCGGCCTTTGTGACCTGGTGGAGTGTTTTCGGCTCGTGTGATGCGCCAGCGGGGCAGGGCCTCGGTGTTGGTGCATTCGCGGGTTCTGCATTCTCTTCATCGGTTGTTGCCAAGGCCATAAACCAAGGTGAAGAGTACTTCATGCCCACAATCAACCAGCTGGTCCGCAAGGGCCGCGTGCCGCAGAAGGCCAAGTCCAAGGTTCCTGCGATGGAGCAGAACCCGCAGAAGCGCGGCGTTTGCACCCGCGTTTACACGACGACGCCAAAGAAGCCGAACTCGGCGCTGCGCAAGGTCGCCAAGATCCGTCTGACCAATCAGCGCGAAGTCATTTCGTACATTCCGGGCGAAGGCCACAACCTGCAGGAACACAGTGTTGTGCTGATCCGCGGCGGGCGTGTCCGCGATCTTCCCGGTGTGCGTTATCACGTGCTGCGCGGCGTCTTGGATACCCAGGGCGTCAAGGACCGCAAGAAGAGCCGCTCGAAGTACGGCGCCAAGCGTCCGAAATAAGCTCTGCTGGTTTTTAGAGGCCAGCGCGGCAACCCTGCGCGGCCCCAAGATAAGGAATTCAAGCGATGTCACGTCGTCGTCGTCCCGAGAAGCGGGAAATCCTGCCTGATCCGAAGTTTAAAGATCAGGTGCTGTCGAAGTTCATGAACAATCTCATGCT
>JAYURW010000089.1:0-6941 GCA_043756025.1 Novosphingobium sp.
GGCGACGGCGCGGCGCGCACGGTCTTGACGACGCGCGCCCGCGCATGGTCAAACCCGCGCAAGACGGAAGGGAGGACGCACCCGGGACCATGTTCCATCCCGAACTCATCGAACGCGCAGCGAACGCGCGCCATATGGCCGATGGCCATTGGCACGACGCCGGGCGCAATCTGGCGAACTGCCCCGCGCTGGTGCTCAACGCCGATTACACCCCGCTGTCGTACTACCCGCTGAGCCTGTGGCCGTGGCAGACCTCGATCAAGGCAGTGTTCCTCGAACGCGTCGACATCGTCGCGAGCTACGAGCGTCAGGTCCATTCGCCCTCGCTCGACATGAAGATCCCCTCGGTGATCGCGCTGCGCCAGTATGTGCGCCCCAGCGAGTTCCCCGCCTTCACCCGCTTCAACCTGTTCCTGCGCGATCGCTTCGCCTGCCAGTATTGCGGATCGCCCCAGCACCTGACTTTCGACCACGTCGTCCCCCGCCGCCTGGGCGGGCGCACGACCTGGGAAAACGTCGCGACCGCCTGCGCGCCGTGCAACCTCAAAAAAGGCGGGCGGACCCCAGCGCAAGCCAAAATGCCGCTGCTGGTCCCGCCGATCCGCCCGACCAACTGGCACCTGCAGGAGCGCGGCAAAGGTTTTCCGCCGAACTACCTGCACGAAACTTGGCGGGACTGGCTCTATTGGGACATCGAGCTCGAGGCCTAAGTTCCGGCCGCGATGCTCAATCCGCCAAATCGCCGTCCTTTTTCAGATCGTCCCGATCCGCATCGCCGCGCGCCAGCAAGCGTTCCAGCGGGTGCGCAAAAACGATCAGCAGCGCCGCGCCGACAATCGGCAGAGCTGCGGTGAGCAGAAAGTACTTGGTCGGCCCGAGCGGTTCGTAAAACCGGCCCAGCCAACCGAGCAAGAAAAAGCCCAGCGCGCCCGACATCGAATAGAGCGCGAACATCATGCCGTTGACTGATCCCGGCGCATAGCGCGCGATCAGTGCACGGGCCGGCGGATCATTCCAGCCATAGGAAAAGGCCAGCACGAGGTAGAACATCATCCAGCCATAGAGGGGCACTTGCGGCATTACCGAAAAGGCCGCGATCAGCAGGAACGAAGCGGCAGCGATCAAATTGGCGATGCCGATTTTGCGAATATCGTGCGGCTCGCGCCCCTTTGCGGCCAGTTTCGTCCAGATGCTGTTGGCAACGAAAATCCCGGCGATTGTCAGAATGCCATCGGCGGTCAGGGCCCATGTGACGGGGATCTCGAACCCGCCAACCTTCCGGTCAACAGCCGTATCGGCCCACAGCACCATAATGCCATAGGCCTGCTGGACCGCAGCAAAGAAAAACAGTTTAGGAAGGTAGAGCAGAATCAGCCCGCCAACCGATTGCCATTGCCGCTTGGTCAGTGGTGGGCGTTTGACCCCCTGCGCGATCACGTCGACCGGAAAATGGCGACGTCCAGCCAGGTATGACACCAGCCCGATCAGCATCCCGATGCCCGCAGCGCCAAAGCCCCAGTGCCAGCCGACCCGCTCGCCCAGCGTTCCGGAAATCAGCGGCGCGGCCAGCGCGCCGACGTTGACTGCCATCAGGTAGATGCCAAAAGCCCGGGTCCGCCGGGTGTCGTCGGGTGAATACAGCCCGCCGATTTGTGCGGCAAGATTGCTGATGAACAGTCCGCCGCCGACGATCAGCAGCAGCAGCGCGAGCAGAAATGCCTGCTCAATCGCCATGGTCAGATGGCCCGCGCTCATCAGCAGCGCGCCCATGGTCACGGTCTTGGTCCGTCCCAACACCCGGTCACCCAGCCAGGCACCGACCAGAGGTGTGACAAGAATGAAACCCGAATAAAGGCCGAAAGTCTGTGCCGCCAGCGCCAGGTTGGTCATCGGCCCAAAGATCCCTTCGAGCACACTGCGATAAACCCCCAGCCCGGCCACCTTGCCCGAATTTTCAGGCAGCAGCAGATATTTGGCCATGTAGAGCATCAGCAGCGACTGCATCGAGTAAAAGCTGAACCGCTCCCACATCTCGGTCCCGGCCAGAAAACCAAGCCCGCGTGGATGGCCGAAGAACCCGCGATCAAGCGTGGCGCCAGAGCCGCTGGCAATCGGAACAGTATCGCCATGCGCGCCCGCAGCAGCTTCATTGACAGTCATTCAGCAATTCCCTCAAAATCACAAAATGGGCGACCCGAAAGGGGTGGCTAACAGGATTTGGCTGGCCGACAAAGATATTCAGCGAATACCCGCCAATGCCTTGGCCCGCCGCCGTTGGACCGAGCTGCCTAGCCCGATCGCCTCGCGGTATTTGGCGACGGTCCGCCGGGCGAGGTCGAAGCCTTTGGCTTTGAGAAGATCGACCAGTGTATCGTCCGACAGGATCGCTTTGGGGTCTTCAGCATCGATCAGTGTTTTGATCGCCGCCTTAACCGCGCTGGCCGAAGCGCCGCCTTCGCCATCGACCGCGCCGACGCCAGAGGTGAAGAAGTATTTCAGCTCAAAGGTCCCGCGCGGGCAGGACAGGTATTTGTTGCTGGTCACCCGGCTGACGGTTGATTCGTGCATTTCGATTGCCTCGGCCACGGTCCGCAGCGTCAGAGGTTTGAGCTGAGAGACGCCGTGGCGGAAAAAGCCGTCCTGTTGCTTCACCAGTTCGCTGGCGACTTTGAGGATGGTTTTGGCCCGCTGATCGAGCGCTTTGACCAGCCAGTTGGCGTCGGCCAATTTGTCTGACAACCAGCCGCGCGCGGTCTTGTCATCGCTGGCGCCGCGCAGCTCGACATAGTAGCTGCGATTGACCACCAGCCGGGGCAGGGTGGCTTGGTTGAGCGAGATGTCCCAGCCGTTTTCGGCTCCCGGAACGATCAGAATGTCGGGCGTCACCGGATCGCCGCCGCCCTGGCTGAACCGTAACCCCGGCTTGGGATCATAGCCGCGCAGTTCGGCCAGCATTTCGGCAAAATCCTCGTCATCCACCCCGCACATCCGTTTCAGCCGGGGCAGCTCGCCGCGCGCCAGCAGATCAAGGTTGCCAAGCATCTTGGCCATGCACGGGTCATAACGGTCAGCCTCGCGCGCTTGCAGCGCCAGGCATTCACCCAGACTGCGCGTAGCGATCCCGGTTGGGTCAAGGCCTTGGACCAGCGCCAGCGCCGCCTCCACTTCATCCTCATCCACCGCCAGTTCGGACGCCAGTTCCCGGGTGGTGGCGTGCAAGTAGCCTGCGTCGTCCAGTTCCGTGGCGATGTGGCGGGCGATGAAAGCCAGCTTCGAATCGCGAGTGGCGGTGCCGATCTGGGCGTAAAGGTGTTCGGCCAGGCTCGGCTCGCCCGCGCCGCGTTCGTCGATCCCGGGACCAGCCTCGCCGGGCGCGGAGCGAAATTCAGAGCTCCAGTCCCCGGTGTCGCGATCCCGGTCGAGCGCGCTGGAATCGATATCAAGCGGACGGTCATCGGCAGCGCGGCCCTCAGCAATCAGCTGATCGGCGGGCGAGTTTTCGAGCGTGGTCCGGCGAAAGTCTTCAGGCGGGGCGGCTTCAATCGGTTCAGCCGCCGCGCTGCCGCCAACATCGAGCAGCGGATTGGCCTCAAGCGCTTCGCCAATAAACGCCTCGATTTCGAGGTTCGACAGCGCCAGCAGCTTGATCGCTTGCTGTAGCTGCGGCGTCATCACCAGCGATTGCGATTGCCGAAGATCAAGGCGGGGGCCGAGGGCCATCTGCTGCCGACCTAGAGCGTGAAGCCCTCGCCGAGGTAGAGCCTCCGCACGTTTTCATCCGCGACCAGTTCTTCCGGGCTGCCAGCGAACAGCACTTGCCCGCCGTATATGATGCAGGCACGGTCGACGATATCGAGCGTTTCTCGGACGTTATGATCAGTAATCAGCACCCCGATCCCGCGATCCTTAAGATCGGTGACGAGGTGGCGGATATCGCTGATCGAGAGTGGATCGATCCCGGCAAACGGTTCGTCCAGCAGCATGATCGATGGGTTGGCGGCCAGCGCCCGGGCAATCTCGCACCGCCGCCGCTCGCCGCCCGAAAGCGCCATCGCAGGGCTGGAACGCAGTCGGTCGAGCCCGAATTCATCAAGCAGGCGCTGCAATTCGCTGGCCCGGACTGCCTTATCGGGTTCGGCCAGTTCGAGCACGGCGGCGATGTTCTGTTCCACCGTCAACCCGCGAAAAATGCTGGTTTCCTGCGGCAAATAGCCCAGCCCCAGAATCGCCCGGCGGTACATCGGCAGTTGGGTGACATCGACCCCGTCCATCAGGATCCGGCCCGAATCCGGCCGGACCAGCCCCATGATCGAATAGAAACAGGTGGTCTTGCCCGCGCCATTGGGCCCGAGCAGCCCAAGCACTTCGCCTTTGCCGACCGAAAGCGAGATATCGGTCAGGACTGCGCGCTTGTCATAGCTTTTTGCGATTGAGATCACCTCCAGCCCGCCCTGCGGGATCGGCTGCATGGCATCGGTGTTCGGCGCGACAAGGTGTTCGACTTCGCTCATAGGCTCCTGATCTAGGCGGGCAGATCGCTCGCCGCAAGCACCGACACGCAATCTGGCAGGTTTCGTGCATGGCCTGTTGCGCAGCTGTGATCGCAGGTCATGTTTAACGAGGCTTGCTTAGAAGTCTCTTCGGTGTTTTACTCACCCCCAAGAAAACAAATGAGAGGATTGGGGCATGACCAAGGCTGGGGAAAACGCCTTCGGATTGCGCAGCGCGGCAAGCAAGCCGATCGACTGGCGCAAACGGATGAGCGATAATATCGCCTATGCCCTGCTGGTTTACACTGTCCTCCAGATTTTCGTCACGATGGGATCGCTGGAAAATCGGGGCGGATCAATGCTGCCCTATTTTGCCTTGGTGATCCTGGTTGCCGCGATCATTCCGGCCTGCCGCCGGTTTGAAACGCGCTGGAACCGGTTGAGCGATGTGCAGGCCGCTGACCCCCAGTTCAAGAGCTTTTACCGGCGCGATCAGCTGTGGCTATGGGCCCTCGCTCTCGGCCTGCCGTTCGCCGTCTCAGGCCTGTTCATTGGTCTGGCAAAGCTGTTCGCCTGATTGATTTTTGACCGCAAGTCCCTAGATCAGCGGCTCCTTCTGCTGGAGACGCGCTGCCGATGCTTAACCCCACCCAAGCTCTGGACCGAGCCGCCGCGCTGATTGACATGGCGCGCGCCGCCGGGGCTGACGCAGCCGATGCGGTCTATTCCGGCTCCTCCTCGGAAAGCGTCGGGGTGCGGCTGGGCAAACTTGAAGATGTCGAGCGATCCGAAAGCGAAGGCCTCGATCTGCGGGTCTTTGTCGGCCAGCGGTCGGCCTCGATCGGGTCGAGCGACCTGTCCGATGCCGCGCTGAAAGAATTGGCGGCGCGCGCGGTTGATATGGCCCGCGCCGCGCCCGAAGATCAGTTCGCCGGGTTTGCCGACGAAACATTGCTGTTCAAAGGCCCGTTCCCCGATCTGGATGTGGCCGATCCGGCTGAGATCTCGCCCAGCCAGCTGCGCGCGCGCGCGCTGGAAGTCGAAGATGCCGCCCGCGCGGTGGCCGGCGTGACCAATTCCGAAGGCGGCCATGCCAGCTTGGCGACCCGCAATTTCGCGCTGGTCACCAGCCACGGCTTTGCCGGAGCGCTGGGCGGAACCATGCACGCGATCAGCGCCACCGCGATCGCCGGTGAGGGCGGCGGGATGCAGCGCGACTATGCCTGGCGGATGGCGCACCATCTGGAAGATTTGCCGCCGCTCCACGAAATCGGCCACCAGGCCGGCACCCGCGCGGCCCACCGGCTGGATCCGGGCCGGGTCAAAGGCGGACAGATGCCGGTAGTGTTCGATCCCCGGGTCGGTGGTTCGCTGATCTCGCACTTGATTGGAGCAATATCCGGCAATGCGATTGCGCGGCGCGCCAGCTTTTTGCTCGATCATGCAGACGAGCAGATATTCGCTCCCGGGATTACCATTCACGACGAACCGCTCCGCCGGCGCGGGCTATCCTCGCGGCCGTTTGACGGCGAAGGCTTGCCGACCGCGCCGCGTGCTTTGGTAGAAAACGGTAAGCTGACCGGCTGGCTGATGGACAGCGCCGCCGCGCGCCAACTGGGTGCTGCTGCGCCAACCGGACATGCCGTGCGCGGCGCGGGCGGATCGCCAGGGGTTGGCGCCAGCAACGTTCATTTGGTCGCCGGATCGGTCAGCGTGGCCGAACTGATTGCCGATATCGAAGAGGGCGTGTTCGTCACCGAACTTATTGGGCACGGGGTCAACGGTGTAACCGGCGATTACAGCCGCGGCGCTTCGGGGCTGCGGATTGTCAAAGGCGAGCTGGCTGGTCCGGTGGCCGAATTTACCGTCGCGGGCAATTTGATCGAGATGTACCGCCAGCTTTCGGTGGCTAACGATCTGGAATGGCACCGCACAGCCAATGTGCCGACGATCCGGGTCGATGGAATGACGGTAGCGGGGGATTGATTTCGTCCCCCGACCGCCAGCCTACTTCGCCGCCTGATACCGTTCAATGCATTCCAGCACGACGCGCTTGGCGTCTTCGGCGTCGCCCCACTTGCCGATCCGGACCCACTTTTCGGGTTCCAGATCCTTGTAATGGGTGAAAAAGTGCTCGATCTGCGCCATTACGATTGAGGGCAGATCCTTGCGCTCGCCGATGTCCGAATAATACGGGAAGGTCGAATCGACCGGCACGCAGATCAGCTTCTCATCGCCGCCGTGCTCGTCTTCCAGATTGAGCACGCCGATTGGCCGGGCGCGGACGACGCAGCCGGGGATGAATGGCGAGCGCGAGATGACCAGCGCATCCAGCGGATCGCCATCGTCTGACAGGGTGTGCGGGATGAAGCCATAGTTGGCCGGATAGCGCATCGGTGTGTGCAGGATCCGATCGACGAACAGCGCGCCCGATTCCTTGTCGAACTCGTA
>JAYURW010000090.1:0-18117 GCA_043756025.1 Novosphingobium sp.
TTGCGGCCAAGCGCCTTGCGCGTTTTCACTTGCAGTTCACTTTCGAGTATCTATATCCGCCCCCGCAGCCCCATGGGGACTTCCAAACCGCAAGGCTGCTTCGCAATGTGTTATTTTGGCCGCGAGGCCTATTGGGGGTCCCTTGAGTTGCACCATTATCCTGACGCATCGGCTGTAGTTCGCGCACTTTCGCCTGACGAACCCGTTATACTAAACCGTCCGCACGCTGCCGCGCGCGCTGCCCGCTTCTTTACCGAGAAGTTTCCGGGCACATCGCTCTATGCCGTGAAAGCCAACCCGTCGCCTGACCTGCTCAAGGTGCTGTGGGCAGAGGGCGTGACCCACTATGACGTTGCCTCGATTGCCGAGGTGCGGCTGGTGCGCGAAACGCTGCCCGAAGCGGTGCTGTGTTTCATGCACCCAATCAAGCCCAAGGGCGCGATCGCCGAGGCCTACCGGGTCCACGGTGTTCGCACTTTCAGCCTCGACAGCCACGAAGAGCTGACCAAGATCGTTGAAGCGACCGCCAGCGATGCCGGTGAAGCCGCTACTGATCTGCGGCTCTGCGTGCGTCTGCGGGTTTCGTCGGACTATTCAGAGCTGAGCCTCGCGGCGAAGTTCGGGGTCGATCTGGTTGATGCCGCGCCGCTGCTTCAGGCCACCCGCCAAGTTGCGGACTGGCTGGGCGTGTGTTTCCATGTTGGCAGCCAGGCGATGACCCCGTTTGCCTATGTTCAGGCGATTGAGCGGGTTCGCGCAGCGATTGTCGATGCGGCGGTGACGGTCGATATCGTCGATGTCGGCGGGGGCTTCCCCTCGATCTATCCGGGGATGGAACCGCCACCGCTGGAGGATTACTTCGGCGCAATCCACCGTGCGTTTGAATCGCTGCCGGTGTCCTATTCGTCCGAACTGTGGTGCGAGCCTGGCCGGGCGCTGTGCGCCGAATACAATTCGCTGGTCGTGCGGGTTGAAAAGGGCCGGGGCGGCGAGCTGTACATCAACGACGGGGCCTATGGCGCGCTGTATGATGCCGCGCATGTCGGCTGGCGCTTTCCGGTTAAGTGCCTGAGCGAAGGCCGCTCTGAAACGCTGGCGCCCTACGCGTTCTATGGCCCGACCTGCGATGATGCCGACTATATGGAAGGTCCGTTCTTGCTCCCAGCTGATATCCGTCCCGGCGACTATATCGAGATTGGGATGCTGGGGGCCTATGGCGCGGCGATGAAGACCCGCTTCAACGGTTTTGGCGAAGGCTTGGTGGCTGAAGCGGGTGACGAACCGATGGCCAGTCAGTATGTCGGCAATCGCCGCGATCCGCGCGCAAAAGACAACGTCGTCTCGCTTCGCTAAAGCTGCGGCAAAAAGGTTAAGCGGGCGGTTCGCTGCGAACCGCCCGTAAACCCCGTTAAAATACCATCCGCAGTTCCAGCATCACTGTCCGCCCGATCGCATCGCGGCGGATCGGCTGATAGGCCTGCGGGGTGACCCCGGCCTGATTGGTGACAAGCTGCCGCTGGTTGAAGACGTTGTCGACTGTCAGGCTGATCCGGGTTCCGCGCGGCAGACCGGCTTTGGGGAACAGGGCGTCAAGATCGGCAAAGCCTTTCAGATCGAGCGCCGACAGCGGCGAAAATTCCAGCAGGTCGGGCAGCGCCAAAGTGCCGGTTGCCAGTGCGCTGGGGCCGCGGCGCGAATAATCGAGCCGCAGCCCGGTGCCGCCGCGGGTCAGCGCCAGGCTGGCCCGGGTGGTATGGCGCTGCTGCCCGCCGCCGATCCCGATCGCCCCGCCGGCCAGCAGGTTCACTTCGGGCAGGCCGGTGCGGATCACCGCGCGGCTATCGAGCAGGATCGAATGGTTGACGCTGAACGCCAGCCGCAGCGGCGGGGTGCGGGTGCGCTGGCCTTTGGCATTGCGCGGCGTGGCCGAGCCGGGTTTGCTCAGCGGAATGGTGAACCGCAGGCCCAGCCGAAGCACTTCGCTGCGCTGGC
Organism: Novosphingobium sp.; assembly: GCA_043756025.1. GTDB lineage: Bacteria > Pseudomonadota > Alphaproteobacteria > Sphingomonadales > Sphingomonadaceae > Novosphingobium. The sequence continues at coordinate 1,993 of JAYURW010000090.1, forward strand.
GGGCGAAGTTGACCGAGCGGTTATCAACCACGCTCAGATTGCCAAATCCATCGCGCACAAACCGATCAGGAAAGGCCGCAACCACGGCAGAGCTGGGCAAGGGCAGGGGGCCGACCTGATTGCGCAAGTCATTGACGGCGTATTCAGCGTTGAATTGGAGGCCGTATTTCTTGCTGGGTGTCAGCGTCAACGCGACTGATTTCGTGCGGTATTCCTCATCTTCCAGATTGGCCGCGCCGCCATAGATCGTGGTCACTTCCACGGTCTGCCCGGTCAGCGGATCAAAATAGGGCACGTTGGGAGTGATCAGCACCGGCGCGGCAAGCAATTCCGGCCCGACCGCGCGTTCATCACGCTGATCGGTGGCAACAATCCGCAACCATGGCGCAGGCTGCCAATTGAGGGCAATTGAGCGTCGTTCCAGCATTCCGTAAACACCCAGATCGGTTGTGCCAAAATCGAAATCCAGATCGCTTTCGCCCAAGGCAGACAAAAAGCTGAACTGCTTGCTGGTCAGCGGGATCGTGAGGCCAGCCTTGACGGTGTATTCGTGCCGCTTAAGTCCGCGCGGACCCGCTGGGTCTTCGGCTTGATAGTCAATCCAGCTGGCCCCGATTGCGCTCCGCGCGCTAAGTGGCCCGGCCCACAACGGAAAGATCGGGCCCTGCAGTTCGAGCAGAATCTGGCTGGTGCTGAAACTGCTGCTGCTCAGCCGCTCGCTAATCGGAATGGTCGCGGCCAATGTTCCGGTAAACGGGTTGGTCCCGTTCGCCACGGTGCTGGCGGTGCCGAGCGATCCGGTGAACTGCGACAGATAGGTGCTGGTCCGCCGGTCCCATTTGCCGGTCAGCGTGGCCTGCCATGGACCAAGCTGGGCGTTGAGTGTGGTCGACAAGCCCTGGGCGTTGTTTTGCGCATTATTGCGCAGAGGCCGCGCCGGATCGTTTAGCGCAAGGATCACCGGCACGCTGAACGGGGTAAAGGAATTGGTCTGCGGGATCAGGAACCGGGCCGAAGGCAGGCCGCTCAGGTTCTCGTTCCGTGACCAGTTGAGCCGGCCATTGAAAGACAGCGACAGCCACGGCGTCAAAGTCTTGTTCCCGGCCAGCGCGATATCGATCGGGCGCGATGGGCCGCGCAGGGTGCGATAGTTGTTCTGCTCGGACGGGTTGGTGATCCCTGCGCGCGGCAACAGCCCGGCCAGAGTGGGCGTAGTCAGTCCGGCGGGCAGGCCAATCACGCTGACCGGCTGGCCATACAAGGCCGAAAAGGCCGGATCGACCTCGGCCCCGCTGGCAGGCAGGATGTTGCCGATCGGCGAATAGGCCACCGTTTCGGTGCGCGGCACGAAATCACGTTCGGATTCCAGCAGCGCAACCGATTGCGCGCCGCGGATCGTCAGGCTGACCCGGTCCTGACCCTTGATATAGGTCAGCAAAGCTTCGCCGCGAGTGTTGCTCCAGCCGCCTTCGGTGGCTTCCTCGCGGCTGCCGGTAAGGGTCAGGCTCTTGACCGAGGATCGCAGCACCACGTTATAGGCGCGCTGGCCGGGAGGCCCGCCGACCTTGCTGGCGCTGCCGCGCGGCAAAACTTCGATCCGCGCCACCGCTTCGACCGGCAAATTGGAAATATCGTCGGGATTGGCAACCGGGCGGCCGTTGACCAGGATTGCGGGATCATCATCGCCGTTTTCGCGGCGGACCTCGTCCAGTGCTTCGCCGACCGTGCTGGCACCAAAGCTGGCGACGGCATCTTCATCGTAAGTGTCTTCAATGATCACGTCTTTAAGCGAGGTAATGATCGCGCGGTTGCCGATTACGATAATCAGATTGCGCGAATCCAGCGGTGCGGCCTGATCTGGGTCGACTGAGCCAGCGGCTGGTGGCGGCGGCGGACCCTGCGGCGATGTCTGGCCGAACGCGGTCGAGGCCAGCGCAAGCGGCGAGGCCGCGATCAGCAGCAGCCGCGAAATCCTGTCCTGCTGAAATTTCCGCACCGTGTCCTGCCCCTTATGCCCCGGGATTAGCTGCCCAAGGAAAACCCCGCCGGATCGCTCCAGCGGGGGATTTCCAAGTTTCCGTCGCTATGTTCGGCTTAGAACGAATAGTTCGGCACGGAGATGTAGGTTCCGTTGCTGGTCGTCGAGCCTGAACCCCACGGTGCAACCTTGAACCAGTCGGTCGTGCACTTGGTACCGGTGTAGCCGTTATGGTTCTGCCATGCCCCGGGGACGCCGCCTTTGACGACCTTGCTGGGCGAAATGCAGATCACAGTCTGGCCGATCTTGTATTCACCAGTGACCTGCACCGGGCCGCCATGATCTTCGAAGGCGTAGATGCTGTCAGTCTGATCCTGCTCAACCGCGACGCCGGGCTCGTTGCTGATCAGGATCGGCGCGTCCCAGGTGTCTGGATCGGTGTATTCTTCTTGGGCCGGTTTGGTCACGATGAATTTGCACTGTTCGGTATCTGTGCCCCAGCGCGGGAATGCTGGTCCCTGCGCGTTGTGCGCTTCGCATGACCCTTGCGGCTGCCCTGAGTTTTCAACCGTGCAGGCACCGCTGTTGTCGTTGCCCTGACCGTTGCCGAAATCGCAGTTGATGTAGAACCCTTCGATCGGGGTGGCCGGGTGAAACTGCCCATCGCGGAACACTTCTTGCGTAATGTCGCAGGTGAAGGCGTGGCTATAGGTGGAGTCATAATCAGCAGTGAAGCTATAGGTGCTGTCAGTCCAGTAACCGGCAGTTGACCACTGATCGCCGAACATATTGACACTGCCGCCAATCCGGAAGGGATCGCCGCGGATTTCGGTGTTGGCGGGAACATAGGTTCCGGCGTAGGCGATCGTGGCTTCGTCAATATCGCGGGCGCCGACTTCGGTTGGTCCGCTGATCAGTGTCACAGCGCCAGCAACAACGGCGCCGGACCAAATGTCGCCATTGGCGGTATCATGGGCGAGGGCCAGTGCGTCGCATTGACCCTGCATTGCCGACAGCGTGGCGCTGCTGGCGGCTGCGATCGCGGGCGTCGGAACGGTGTCTGCGAACGCCGTCATCGCGCCGATCGGGGACAGGGCATAGCCACAGGTGGCTGCGAGCATAAGAATTTTGGTCGTTTTCATGTTAGTCTCTCCGTAAATTCCGCTCCAGGGATGTGCCTGGACAATTGTTCTCAGTGCGACCGGAGATATGGGCGCGTCGTTGATCGACACGCGCTTTCGTTACGCCTGACAGAGAAAATGGTAAATGGTTAATTTACCATAGCTTTGCAGATATTATGATCGTCCCATGACAGCACAACTGCGCGAACGGAAGTTGCAAAAAAAGGCGGACCGCACTGGCGGCCCGCCCCGATTTTTGCGTGCAAAAACTAAGTCTATTTTACGACCACTTCGACCCGCCGCGCAGCTTCCTTGGGGACGCTGGTGTCGGCTGAGGCTTCGGGCTTGACCAGCAGAGCCGAGGCTTCGGGCACACCGGCCTGAACCAGCCCGGCCTGAACAGCCTGAGCGCGCTGCTTGGCCAGTTCGGCATTTTGGGCTGCATTGCCGCTCGGGTCAGCATAACCCGAAATGGCCAGCGTCGCGCCGGGGTTGGCTGCGAGGTATTCTTTCAGCCCGCCTGCAGTCGCGCCAAAGGCCGGCACCACATCGACATTGCCACTATCGAAATAGACCTTCACCACCGGCTTGCTATCGCGCATTTCGGTGGTGACGCCTGCCCCGGTCGGGATAGCTGCTGTGCCTTCGGCTGGTGCAGCGGCAAGCGCCGTGGCCGCGCCAGCAGCATCGCTGCCGACCGCCGCAGCCTCAGTCGTGGTTGCAGGGGTGGACGCCGCGTCATCGCTTGGCCCGCGCATGAAGAACCACCAAGCGGCGAACAGCAGCAGACCCAGCGCGAGCAACCACCACAGCCAGCCAAGACCCGAATCGTCGTCTTTCGAACCGCCGGTCAGGCTTTGCACGCCGCCGGACACAGCCGAGGCGGCTTTGCCTGCAGCGCCCGAAGCCAATGCCGCAGCACCAGCGGCCCCAGCGGCAGCGGCACCAACCACGGCGGCACCGGCATCGGTGGTGGCTTTGGCGGCATCGCCCACGACACCGGCCGTACCCTTGGCAACGTCACCGACTGAGCTTGCAACGGACTTGGTCGCGCCGGTTGCCAGAGCAGCAGCGCCAGCGGCGGCACCAGTGACCGCACCGATCGCCGCAGCGCCAGCGCCGGTGGCGGTGCTAGCCGCAGCCTTAGCCGCAGCTGGAACCGCACTGGCCAGACCCAATGCACCGCCCGCGGCCGCTGCAACGGCAACCTTGGCCGTGCTGGCAGGCTTCTTGGCCGGAGCCGCAGTCTTTGTTGTCAGAGCCGCCACCTTGGCCGGAGCAGCAGCTTTCTTTGCTGGCGCAACGGCCTTCTTGGCGGGCGCGGCGACCTTTGCAGCTGGCGCAGCAGCCTTGGCCGGAGCCGAAGCCTTCTTCGCAGGTGCGGCTTTTGCAGCTGGCTTCTTGGCAGTGGCGGCAGCGCCAGCCGCCAGCGCAGCAACGCCAGCAACCTTGGCCGCCGTCTTGCCCGCAGGCTTGGCGTCAGATTTCTTGGCCGGTGCCTTTGCAGGCGCCTTGGCCGCAGCCTTTGCCTTCGGCGCGAACAGGGCCAGTGATTTGTATTGATCGGCCAGCAGATAATAGACTGTGACGCGGTTCTTGGTCCGGTCGGCTTTCATCGCTGCGCCAACCTTGGCAATCGCAGCATTGAGCACGTCATCGGATTCGGTTCGGCCCAACTTCTTTTTCAGGAAGTTGTTGCGAACCCGGTCCAGCTCTTTGGGATCGGAAAAAGCGACCAGCGACGAATCGACTTTTTGCAAAGCGATGCCGCAATAGCGGACGATTCCGGCGATAATTGCATCATCTGCCTTTGCGGCATATTTCTTGACGTCTGCGGCCCAATCGGTTGCCATCTTTCACTCCCTACGACCCCGGCAATCGGCGATTGCCCCAACGCTTCGCGACCCGAAGCACGGGCGGGAGTCGTAACGGATTCTTTCGCGGGGTCTAGGGCGAAAAGTTGCTTGGTTAAGCAGCCATTTGCAATTCGAGCCGGGCCCAGATTTCCACCAAGGCTGCGGTCAGATCGCGCATCATCGTTTCGGTGTGCGCCGGGCCGGGGGTAAAGCGCAGCCGTTCGGTTCCGCGCGGCACGGTGGGATAGTTAATCGGCTGCACATAGACGCCGTATTCGGCCAGCAGCACGTCAGAAATCTTCTTGGCCTTGACCGGATCGCCGACCATCAACGGGACGATATGCGTGGTTGAATCCATCACTGGCAGACCAGCCTCGCGCAGCAGCGCTTTCAGCATCGCAGCATTGACTTGCTGGCCTTCGCGTTCAACACTGGACGACTTGAGGTGACGGACCGAGGCCAGAACGCCTGCGACCAGCACCGGTGATAGACTGGTGGTAAAGATAAAGCCCGGAGCATAGCTGCGGATCACGTCAATGATCCGGGTGTCTGCGGCGATATAACCGCCCATCACGCCGAACGCTTTGCCCAGCGTACCTTCGATAATGTCGATCCGGTGCGCCGCCTCGTCCCGGTCGGTGATCCCGCCGCCGCGCGGACCGTACATCCCGACCGCGTGGACTTCATCGATATAAGTGAGGGCGTTGTACTTGTCGGCCAGATCACAAATCGCATGGATCGGGGCGACGTCGCCTTCCATCGAATAAACCGATTCGAAAGCGATCAGCTTGGGTAGGGCGGGGTCTTCGGCGGCGAGCAGTTCTTCCAGATGGGCTAGATCGTTGTGACGCCAGATCCGCTTTTCGCAACCGGCATTGCGGATCCCGGCGATCATGCTGGCGTGGTTGAGCTCGTCCGAAAAAATGACGCAGCCGGGCAGAATCTTGGCGATGGTCGATAGCGTCGCGTCGTTCGAAACATAGCCCGACGTGAACAGCAGCGCGCCGTCCTTGCCGTGCAGATCGGCAAGTTCCGCCTCAAGATCAACGTGATAGTGCGTGTTTCCGCCAATGTTGCGGGTGCCGCCGCTGCCGGCGCCAACATCGTGCAGCGCCTCTTCCATCGCGGCGATCACTTTGGGATGCTGGCCCATTGCGAGGTAATCGTTGGAGCACCACACGGTGATGTCTTTGGGCCCATTGTGTCCGGCAAAGCAGCGCGCGTTGGGATAGGCACCCTTGTTGCGCAGGATGTCGATGAACACGCGGTACCGGCCTTCTGAATGAAGCCGATCGAGTGCCTGATCAAAAATATGCTCGTAATTCACGTGCGAAATGCCCTCGCTGACGCGCCACGTTGCGCGCCCTCTACGCCAAGCTTTGGCCGATTGCCAGAGCAAAGGTGTTGCGCTGGATCAATCTGGAGCACGGCCAAATCCGAACTGCACTTGGCCGCGATTGTCGGGCTCGGTCAACCATTCAAAATCATGGCCGGGCAGCACCACCAGCCCCGGAGCCTGCGCCTTTAGCACCCGGATGGTTTTGAGCCAGGCGAACACGTTCGTGCGGGTTTCCGGGGCCAGATAATCCCCGATCAACCGCGACCGGGCGCGCAATTCCTGCCAGCTTTGCGCCATCGTGGCGATATCGCCGGTGAACAGAAACTCGCGGCCATCAGCCAGACGGACGAACACCATTTGCGAGCCTTCGGTGTGGCTGGCCGCCGGGATCACCACTACGCCCGGCGCGACGGCGATGGGCGCGCTACCGGTGATTGCGGGGCTGGGCAGATCACCGGTCGGCCAGCTCAGCTGATCGGTCCAGCGATTGCCGGGCAGCTGCTGCGGGTTGAACAGCACCCGGTCCAGCAGTGCGCGTCTGCCGGGGCCGACTAAACCGCCAAGATGGTCTGCGTGCTCGTGAGTGATAATGATTTGCGACGCGCTGTGCAGGGCACGGTCAACCCGCTCCCAGGCTTTGGGATCAAATTCTTCCATCCCCATCGCTTTGGCCGCTGCACCATCCATCGCGCTGTCGATCAAGATCGGGCCCTGATTTGGCACCGGCAGGCGCCAGGCCATCACTCCGATCAGCCTTCGCTTGATCCCGCTGCCAGCCACGAACAACGCTCCGGGCAAGCGGCGAAAGGCGACCAGTTCCACTTCCACGCCGGTTGGCGCGGGGCCGGGCCGGGATGCGGCAAGCGCCCGCAACTGCGCAATCGACACCGGCTTGGCCGTGACATCGCCGGGGCGGTTGTCGATCAGCAGCCAATAGAATGGCGTTCCGAACAGAACGAGCAAGAACAGCAGGAACCAATTGAGTCGGCGGGTCATAGCAGTACCTCTAACGTGTTCAGCCCATATCCGGCAAGCGCAGGTGCCAGTGCCGCCAAGCTCGGCTCGTCTTTGGTGAATAGCGCAAAGTCGGGCCGGGTCCGATTGAAGCTCTGGCCCTGTGCCAGGTGGACGATCCGCCGGGCTATGCCGGCAGCGCCATGGTCAAAGGCCACGCCCGGCCCAAACGCTGCGGCGAGCTCTGCTTCGACTAGCGGAAAATGGGTGCAGGCCAGCACCACGGTATCAATCTGAGCCCCGCCGGGCTGATCACGCAGGCCAGCAGCAGCGCGGGCATAGACCGCCGGATCGACCGCTTGCCCGCGCAGTTTGGCCTCTGCCGCGCCGACCAGCTCGCCCGCCGCAAACCGCAGCAAACGCTTATCGGCTGCATGTTCTGCGGCCAGCCGGTCAACATACGGCTGGCGGATCGTTGCCGCTGTGCCCAGCAGGCCGATGGTCCCGCTGCGGCTGTGCTGCGCCGCGGGCTTGATCGCCGGAACGGTCCCGACAATCGGCACCGCCAGCACATCGCGAACCATCGCCAGCGCGATGGTTGAGGCGGTGTTGCAGGCGATGCAAATCAGCCGAGGGGAATAGCGTTCGCTCATCCGGCCGAGCAGGCCGCAGACCCGCGCCGCGACTTCGGCCTCGGTCTTGGTGCCATAGGGCAAGCCGCCGTTATCCGCCGCATAGATCACTGGCGCTTGGGGCAGGGCGGCGCGCAGCTCGGTCAACACTGACAGGCCGCCGACGCCCGAATCAAACAGCAGGATCGGCGCGCTTGCATCCATTTCCGTGGCATTCCTTCAAAGCAGGCTTGTGATCTCGCCCGCCTTGTAGCTACGGTTGGGCCGACAAGGGAAGGTGCGGCGATGGAATGGTTATTTGCGGGCGGATTGGGCTACTTGTTGGGATCGGTGCCGTTCGGTCTGATCCTGACCCGGCTGTTCAAAGCGGGCGATCTGCGGACAATCGGATCAGGCAGCATCGGCGCCACCAATGTCCTTCGCACCGGGCGCAAGGGGCTGGCGGCGGCGACGGTCTTGCTCGATGCGGGCAAAGGCGTGCTGGCGGTCTGGATTGCGGCGCGCTGGTGGCCAGGGTGTGAAGGCTTTGCGGCAGTCGGGGCGATCCTGGGGCACTGCTTTCCGGTCTGGCTCAGGTTCAATGGCGGCAAGGGTTTTGCGACTGCCGCCGGGGTATGCCTCGCGCTCAGTTGGCCGGTGATGCTGATCTGTGCCGCCGTGTGGGCGGGGGCGCTTGCGCTTAGCCGGATTTCGTCAGTGTCCTCGATGCTGTCCGTAATCACCGCGCCGATTGCGGCATGGCTGCTCGGCTTGGCTGCGGTTGTGCCGGTGATGGCGGCGGTTGCGGCAATCGTGATCGTGCAGCACCGCGCCAACATCTCGCGCTTGCTGGCTGGGACCGAGCCGCGCGTGGGTAGCAAGGGCTGATGGCCGCGCTCTCGCAAGAGGAAGCCTTTGCGCGAATCCGGCTGCTGCGTTCCCCCAATATCGGCCCGGTCAGCTATCGCCAGTTGCTGCGGCGGTTCGGCACGGCGCAGGCGGCGCTGACGGCCTTGCCCGATCTCGCTGCGCGGGGCGGGGGCGGATACCGGATCGCTGCGGAAAGCCGCGTCGCCGATGAAGTTGCCGCCGTTCGCGCGGCTGGTGCGCGCTATTTGTTTCACGATGGGGCTGACTATCCCGCCATGTTAGCCGAACTGGATTCTGCCCCGCCGGTGCTGACCTGCCGGGGCGATCTGGCGCTTGGTGCGCGGCCCTGCGTGGCGATTGTCGGCGCGCGCAATGCCTCTGCCGCCGCGGTCAAACTGGCGCGGCAATTCGCTGGCGAACTGGCAGAGGCAGGGTTTGTGGTTGCATCGGGGTTGGCTCGCGGGATTGACGGCGCGGCGCACCGTGCGGCCCTTTCAGGCGGGACCATCGGCGTAATCGCCAGCGGGATCGACATTGGCTATCCGCCCGAACACGCCGAGCTGCAGGAACAGATCGCCAATCAAGGCCTGCTGCTGGCCGAACAGCCGCCGCATACTGAACCGTTGGCTCGTCACTTTCCCTCGCGCAACCGGATCATCGCCGGGCTGGCCGCTGGGACGCTGGTAGTCGAAGCCGCGCCCAAATCCGGTTCGCTGATCACCGCGCGGCTGGCTGGGGAGGCTGGGCGTGAAGTGATGGCAGTGCCCGGCTCCCCGCTTGAGCCGCGCTCGCAAGGCTGCAATCAGCTGATCCGCGAAGGGGCGATGCTGGTTCAGTCGGCGGCCGACGTGATTGAGCTGCTGTCCGGCTTTGACGGCACCCCGCGCTCCAGTTTCCGGGAGGGCGCTGGCAGTTTTGAGGCGATGCCTGACGATCTGGGTGATGAGCCCGCTGACGTTGTGGGCCTGCTGACCATGGCCCCAGTCGCCGTTGACGAACTGATCCGGCAAAGCGGCGAAAGCCCGGCAGCGGTCCAATTGGCGCTGCTGGAACTGGAACTGGCCGGGCGGTTGGTGCGCCACGCTGGTGGACGGGTCAGTCTGAGCGGATAAATGATACTTTGTAACATTCACATTCGGTTCATCGACAGCGGCACACGGTTCGGCTTGGCCTAGCCTCAGGAGGGACCACCCCAATGCGCAAGCTCGTTTCGTCGCTCGCGATCGCCGCCATGCTGATCCAAGGGCCATCTGTCGCCACGGCCCAGCAAGGCAAGCGGGTCCCAGGTCCGGCTTGGAGCAACACCCAGTGCGGCCCATTGGCTGCGCTTCCGCGGCTAGGGGCTGAACAGCAGCAGGGTCAGGGCCAGAACTATGACGAGCCGGGCCGCCCAGTGCCGATGGGAAAGACTATGGCCTCCCCGCCGCCACCACCACCGCCAACAACCGCACCGCCGCCCCCAATGGCCGAAGGAATGTCCGCCGAAGCCCGGATGGACGCGGCTGCGGCTCCGGCTGATGGAGGATCTGATCTGGCCGCGCCCAGCAAGCGCGCTGCCGCCTCGGACGAAAGCGAAGCCCGCAGCACCATCGCGCCCTATCCCGGCCGTCCGCGCCGCCCCCCGCCGCGCCCGCAATCGGGGCTGCTGACGGCGGGCGAGCATGACGATCTGCTCAATCCCGAACTCTATGCCAACTACGTCCGCCAATCGAATCTCGGCCAGCAGATCCCTGCCATGCCAATCCTCGACACGGCCCGCGTGCTAACTGTCGCGGTCAAGGATGGGGCCGGGCGCCCGGTGCCGTTTGCGCGGGTCGAGGTTGCCTGCGCCAATGGCCGCTCGGTGGTGCTCAATACGCTGGCCGATGGCACCGCCGCGTTCTTTCCGCAGGTTGATCGGCTGAGCAACACCGTGCGGGTCCGCGCCGCTGGCGAAGACTGGCGCTCGGTCGCGATCGGTCAGGGCCGGGGCGGGCAGCGGGTTGATTTCACCGTCAGCCGCGCGGCTCCCGTGGTCAAGAAGCTCGACCTGATGCTGGTAATCGACACCACCGGTTCGATGGGCGATGAAATCCGTTATCTGCAGGGTGAACTGGCCGCGATCATGCAATCGCTGCGGGCGCGCCATCCGGGGCTCGATCTGCGGATCGGGTTCGTGTTCTACAAGGACATCGGCGATGAATACGTCACCTCGACCGTCCCGCTGAGCAGCAATCTGAGCGCGGCCCAGGCCTCGCTGCGGCAACAATCGGCGGGCGGGGGCGGGGACTATCCCGAAGCGATGGATCAGGCGCTGGTCCGCGCCGCAACGCAAAGCTGGCGGCCCGATGCGGTCCACACCATGCTGCTGGTCGCCGATGCGCCGCCGCACGATCAAAACTTTGGCGCCAGCTGGCTCGCCGCGCGGCACTTGCGCGCCAATCGCGTCCAGATCGTCCCGGTCGCGGCATCGGGCGTGGCAGACAAAGCCGAATACGCGATGCGGGCGATGGCTGCGCTGACCCAGAGCCGCTACACTTTCCTGACCGACGATAGCGGGATCGGTAATCCGCACGCTGCGCCAGCGATCGATTGCTATCTGGTGACAAGGCTCGACGCTTTGCTGCGCCGGGTGATCGACAGCCAGCTTTCGGGCCGCCGGATCGAACCCGAAGCGCAAGAGATCATCCGCGAGGTCGGCCGCTACGACAACGGGAAGTGCATAATCCCGCGTGGAGGGTTGCAGCATTAGTAACCGCTAGCCCCAGCGCTCGTCACTGCGAGGAGCGCAGCGCCGAAGCCATCCCGTTGGCAGGTTTACCCTGATTGGTCTGCCGCCGGGGAGTTGTTGGCTTACCGCAAAACGGCTGCTTGACGGACGGCACCCAACCCCGCCACCCTCGCGCGTGTACACATACGCGTAGAGGCCGATCCCAAAACCATGCAACTTGTCATCGTAGAATCCCCCGCCAAAGCCAAAACCATCGAGAAATATCTGGGCAAGGACTATAAGGTTCTCGCCAGCTATGGTCACATCCGCGATCTGCCGCCCAAGGACGGTTCGGTGCGCCCCGACGAAGATTTTGCGATGGACTGGGAACTGTACAGCGACAAGGCTGCCCGGGTTAAAGCGATCACCGATGCGGTCAAAGGTGCCGACCGGCTGATCCTCGCGACTGACCCTGACCGCGAGGGCGAGGCGATCAGCTGGCACGTTCAGGAACTGCTGGCCAAGCGCAAGCTGCTGCCAAAGGATGTCCAGCGGGTCACGTTCAACGCGATCACCAAGGAAGCCGTCACCACCGCGATGGCCAATCCGCGCGCGCTCGATCAGGATCTGATCGACGCTTACCTTGCCCGCCGCGCGCTCGATTACCTGTTCGGCTTTACGCTCTCGCCAGTATTGTGGCGCAAGTTGCCCGGCGCGAAAAGCGCGGGCCGGGTGCAGTCGGTTGCGCTGCGGCTGATCTGCCAGCGTGAGCACGAAATCGAACTGTTCCGGGCCGACGAGTACTGGTCGGTGCTGGCCAAGCTCGAACATCTTGGCACCGAATTTACCGCGCGGCTGGTGCGGTTCGATGGCGAAAAGCTGGAGAAGCTGAGCCTTGGTGACAAGGGCAGTGCTGACCGCGCCAAGGCGGCAGTTGAGGCCGCGACTTTCCGGGTGGAGGAGGTTGAGACCAAACCAACCCGCCGTAACCCCTGGCCACCGTTCACCACCTCGACCCTGCAAATGGAAGCCGCCCGCAAGCTCGGCTTTGCCGCCGCACACACCATGCGGATCGCCCAGAACCTGTATGAGGCCGGGGCGATCACCTATATGCGAACCGACGGCGTGCAGATGGACCACAGCGCCATTTCGGCAGCGCGCGTCGCGATCAGCAATCGCTATAACAATGGACACTACCTGCCTGAAAAACCGCGCCATTATGAAACCAAAGCCAAGAACGCGCAGGAAGCGCACGAGGCAATCCGTCCGACCGATTTTGGCAAGGATCACTTTGGCAGCGGCGATGAAGCACGGCTGTATGAGCTGATCTGGAAGCGCGCGATTGCCAGCCAGATGGCCAGCGCCAATATCGAGCGGACGAGCGTGACGCTGCGCGATGGCACCGGCAAGCACGAGCTGCGCGCCACCGGCCAGGTGATCAAATTCCCCGGCTTCCTCGCGGTCTATGACGAAAGCCTCGACCAGAAACCGGGCGAAGATGAAGACGAAAGCGGGCTGCTCCCGGCGATGGCCAAAGGCGATGCCCCGGCCAAGCGCGGGGTCGAGGCCAGCCAGCACTTCACCCAGCCGCCGCCGCGCTATAGCGAAGCGACGCTGGTCAAGCGGCTGGAAGAACTCGGGATCGGGCGCCCTTCGACCTATGCCTCGACCCTGCAAGTGATCAAGGACCGCAATTACGTCCGCACCGAGAAGAACCGGTTCTTCGCCGAAGAAAGCGGCCGCCTGTTGACCGCGTTCCTCGAACGGTTTTTCCCGCGCTATGTCGCCTATGATTTCACGGCGGGCATGGAGGACGAGCTCGACGAGGTTTCGGACGGCAAAGCCCAGTGGAAAGCCGTGCTTGAGCGGTTCTGGAAGGACTTCAAACCCAAGAGCGACGAGGTGATGGAGCAGAAGCCCTCGGAAGTGACCGAGGCGCTCGACGAATACCTCTCGGACTTCCTGTTCCCGCCCAAGGAAGATGGCTCTGATCCGCGCAAGTGCCCGCTGTGCGATACCGAGGGCCGCGCCGATGGCCGTCTCGCCCTGCGCGGCGGCCGTTACGGAGCGTTTGTGGCCTGCGCCAATTATCCGGAATGCAAATACACCCGCAAGTTCGCGCAAGGCGGCGCGGCTGAGGGCGGGGAAAGCGGTGAGATTGGCAAGCACCCCGAAACCGGCGAGCCGATCATGCGCAAGGTCGGCCGGTTCGGCCCCTACATCGAGATGGGCAGCGGTAAAGAGGCGGCGCGCAGCTCGATCCCCAAGGACATTCCCGAGCTTGATCTGGACTGGGCGGTCAAGCTGCTGAGCCTGCCGCGTGAGATTGGCGCGCATCCGGAAACGGGCGAGGTTATTACAGCGTCTATAGGGCGTTACGGCCCATACCTCGCACACAATGGTAAATACGCCAAGCTGCGCTCAACCGCCGACGTGTTTGAAACCGGCATGAACAGCGCGGTCACCAAACTGGCTGAAGCAGCCGCTGGCGGGGGCCGCGGCGGGCGCGTTGCGGCGGAACCGCTCAACACCTTTGGCCCGCACCCGGAATCGGGCGGCGAGATGAAACTGATGGCGGGTCGATACGGCCCCTACGTGACCGACGGCACCACCAACGCCACCCTCCCGCGTGACAAGGCACCCGAAGACCTGACGATGGAAGAAGCGATCGTCTTGATCACCGAACGCGCCGCCAAAGGCCCGGCCAAAAAGGGCGGACGCAAGGCCCCGGCAAAGAAGAAGGCTGCACCCAAGAAGAAGGTGGCGGCGAAGAAGGCGAAGTAACGCGTCGTCCCCGGCTTGACCGGGGACCGCTGGCGTACCACGCAACCTCTCGCCGAGGCGGCCAGCGGTCCCCGGTCGAGCCGGGGACGACGAGGTGGGGAATGCGATGAAGGGCGGCTACACCTACATCATGACGAACCGCGCGCATGGGGTGCTGTACATCGGCGTCACTGCCGACATCGCCCAGCGTGTCTGGCTGCATCGGAGCGGCAAGGGCTCCAAATTCTGCCAGCGATACGGCATCGACCGGTTAATCCTGGTCGAGGAGTACCCGACCATCGAAGAGGCTATAGTCCGCGAAAAGCAACTCAAGCACTGGGGGCGCGCCTGGAAGATCGAGCTCATCGAAGCAGCGAACCCCGAATGGGAAGATCTCTCGCAGTATCACCAATAACGTCGTCCCCGGCTTGACCGGGGACCGCTGGCGTACCACGCAACCTCTCGCCGAGGCGGCTAGCGGTCCCCGGTCGAGCCGGGGACGACGAGGTGGGGAACGTCGACCCCGCGAATGCGGTGATCGCTGGCATCCCACTCAAACCTCCGCTATCCCCACCCCATGGCCGAAATCTTCACCCGTCACCGCCAACCTTGGAAGAGCGACGAAGTCGCCAAGCTGCGCCTGCTCGCCGGCAAAGGCAAAGGCCTCAAGGAAATCGCCAAGGCTTTGAACCGCAGCGAGGAATCGACCAAGGAGCGAGCCAAGGACGACGGGATCGGGATCGCGAAGCTGCGTTAGGCGAAAATTGGTGTTGCGGCTTGATTTGCAGAGCCTAGTCTGGCCTCATGAACCTTAGTCTTCTGCTTGCAGCGGCGACGCTAACTTTGCCCACACTTGGGTACGGCTGGCGTCCCACGATACCCGACGATATTCCCGAAACATCGGCTGCAATCGAAGTCCAAATCGCAGTTGACCCGACAGGAAAAGCAGTCAGTTGCATTCGGTCGGCAACCTATGGTGATCCCAAGCTTGCCGCCCGCTTGTGCAAAATTCTTGGCGATGGTGGTTATCGGCCGGCCAAGGGCAGCGACGGTAAACCAGCATGGGGCGTCATACGAACCATTCTGGCAATGGGGACAAGCAAGTTCTTTCCAAGTCAATGGGTTAGTAAGCCTGATCTTGAGGTGATAGTTGGAACACTGCCGAAATCCGGCAAAAAGCCTGTGGACCTCGAAATCATCGTTCAGGTTGAACCTGAAGGCAAAGTCATCGCATGCCAACCAAAGGTAGCGAAAAAGCAACTAGCAGATTTGGCTGCAAGAGCCTGCACGGAAGCGGGAGCATGGACTGTACCGTCGCCAAAGGCTGGCCAAATTGGCGGCTACGTTACCAATCTGAAAGTGCGGTTCCGGTTGCCCGATGCGGTAGGCTAAAACTCACTTAACCCACTCCAGCCCCAGTTCCTCGTAGATCTCCTTGTCCTCGCTCCACTTCTCATCCACCTTCACGTGGATGAACAGGTGGACGGTCACGCCCAGCAGTTCGGCCAATTCCTTGCGCGCGGCTTCGCCGATGGATTTGAGTTTGCTGCCGCCTTTGCCCAGTACGATGCCCTTTTGGCTGTCGCGGGCGATCACGATCTGCTGGTGAATTTCAACCGAGCCGTCTTTGCGGTGGGTGTAGCTTTCAGGGCGGACGGTGCTGTCATAGGGCAGTTCGTCGTGGAGCTGGCGGTAGAGTTGTTCGCGGGTAATCTCGCAGGCCAGCAGGCGTTCGCTGGCGTCGGAAACCTGATCTTCGGGATAGTGCCACGGCCCTTCGGGCATCAGCGCCGCCAGCCGCTCCTTCAGTTCGGGCACGCCGTCGCCGGTCAGTGCCGAGATGAAAAACACCTCGTCAAACGGGGCCTTGCCGTCTTCGTCCGGCCCGGCCAGTGCCTGCGCGCTGACCAGCAGCGGTTCCTTGGCCACTTCATCGACCTTGTT
>JAYURW010000091.1:0-17951 GCA_043756025.1 Novosphingobium sp.
GAAGAGCGCGCCGACGATCCGTTCGACCTCCCCCCGGAGGACGGCGACTCGCCGACCCGCTGAATGGACCATTTCGAATACCGCGACGGCGTCCTGCACGCCGAAGACGTGCCGCTGTCCGCTATTGCCGATGCGGTCGGCACCCCGGTCTATGTCTATTCGCGCGCCACGCTGGAACGCCATGCGCGGGTTTTCAAGGCGGCGCTGGCCGCGCTGCCACGCGTCCACATCGCCTTTGCGATCAAGGCCAATCCCAACCTCGCAGTGCTCAAGGTGATGCAGCGCGAGGGGCTGGGGGCCGACGTGGTTTCAGGCGGAGAGCTTGAGCGGGCGCTGGCCGCCGGGATGCTCGCGGAAGACATCGTGTTCTCCGGGGTCGGCAAGACCGGCCGCGAATTGCTCCGCGGGCTGGAAACCGGCATCGGTCAGTTCAATATCGAGAGCGAGGAGGAGGGCATCGAACTCTCCGCGCTCGCCGCCGCGCGGGGCCAGCGCGCGGCCTGTGCGCTCCGGGTCAATCCCGATGTCGATGCCGGAACCCACGACAAGATTTCGACCGGCAAGGCAGAAAACAAGTTCGGCGTCCCTTATGATCGGACTGTCGCGATCTATGCGCGGCTGGCGGCGCTGCCGGGGCTCGATATGCGCGGGCTGGCGGTTCACATCGGCAGCCAGCTCGACAGTCTCGACCCGCTCGAAGCCGCGTTTGTCAAGATGGGTGCGCTGCTGGCCGATCTGCGCGCCATCGGCCAGTCGGTCACCCACATGGACCTCGGCGGCGGGCTCGGCGTGCCCTACAAGGCGGGCGAGGTGTTTCCCAGCCCGGCCGAGTACGGCGCGATGGTCGCGCGGGTGGCGGGCGCCTGGGACGTCACTTTGATGTTCGAGCCGGGCCGGGTGATCTGCGGCAATGCCGGGCTGCTGCTGACCCGGGTGGTGCGGGTCAAGCGCAGCTCCAACCAGGTTCCGTTCATGGTAGTCGATGCGGCGATGAACGATCTGGCGCGCCCGGCAATGTACGGTGCCTGGCACGATTTCGATGCGGTAAAGCCCACCGGCGAACGGATGACCGCGCATATCGTCGGCCCGATTTGCGAAACCGGTGATACCTTTGCCATGGACCGCGAAACCGATGCGCTGGCCGCAGGCGATCTAGCGGTGTTCCGCACCGCCGGTGCTTACGGTGCGACCATGGCCAGTTCCTACAACAGCCGCGGGTTCATCGCCGAAGTGATGGTCGACGGGGACAAGTGGGCGGTGGTCGCCGACCGGATCCTGCCCGAAGCGATCAGCGCCGCCGAACGCGTGCCGGACTGGCTGGACTGAGCGCCATGCACTCGCTTCCGCTGCTCCACCGCCTGACCGGCCAAAAGGTCATTTTGCTGGGCGAGGGTGAAGCGGGCGAAGCCAAAGCGCGGCTGCTGGAGCGGGCCGGGGCAGTGCTGGTGGGCGAGGATGATAGCGCAGCCCGGCTGGCGTTCATCGCGCTGGATCAGCCAGAGGCAGCGGCGCAGCGGCTGCGGACGCGCGGGCTGCTGCTCAACGTCACCGACCGGCCAGAGCTGTGCGATTTTACCGTGCCGAGCATCCTTGAACGCGGGCCAGTGCTGATCGCGGTTGGCACTGGCGGCGCTTCGGCTGGCCTCGCCAAGGCGCTGCGGCTGCGGCTGGAAGCGTTGTTGCCAGCGTCGCTGGGCGATCTGGCCGATACGCTGCAAGCGGCGCGGGCCGCGATGCGCCAGCGCTGGGCCGATGGCGGGGAACGCCGCCGCGCGCTGGATGCGGCTTTGGCTGAAGGCGGTACGCTTGATCCACTGCGGGCCGAAAGCGCCGCCAAGGTTGCGGATTGGCTCAGCGGCGGTGCAGCGGGGCAAGGCGGGGTGGCCGAATTCACGCTTACCACCGACGATCCGGACGATCTGACCTTGCGGCAGGCACGGTGGCTGGGGGCGGCCGATCTGGTTGCTTATGACCCCGGCGTTGCGCCCGCGATTCTGAGCCGTGCGCGGGCTGACGCGGTGCGGCAGCAATTGGGCGCCAGCGTTTCGCTGGCCCGTTCCCCCGGGCTGACCGTGATCATTCGGCGGGGCTGAGCAACATCTTCATCTGCGCCAGCGCGATCGGCTTTGACCGGTCATCCTGCCAGGCTTCGACATTGACCAACGCGACCCGCCGCCCGGCACGGGTAACGCTGCCGCAGGCATAGGTCCGCTGCTCGGTCCCGCCGCGCATAAATTCAACCTGGACGTTGACCGGTTTGAGCCGCATCGCTTCGCCTCGCCGATCCAGCTCGGCCCGCAGCGCGGCGATCCCGGCCATTTCCATCAGCCCGCTCATCGCGCCGCCATGCAGAAAGCCGGGGCGACCCGCCACACGCTCTGAATAATCGAAGTACAACACCGGCAAGCCCGCATCATCATGGTCAAGGCCGATACCCAGCGCCAGCGCATAGGGCGGCAAGTCAGCGCCGCTCACAGGTAGGTTCCATGGGTGGCCATAAAGGTTCCGATGACATGAGCGACCGGATCGTCCGGATCACCATCGTGGGCATACCCGCGGATAAAGCTGATCGTCCGGGTCAGCTTGTAACACTCGCCATGCCCGATCACCGTGCGGCCGGGCACCGCAGCGCGCATATAATCGACCCGCAGATCAAGGGTGGCATGAGGCACGAAAGTGCCGCTCAAGGTCCAGACCGACATCGACGTGGCATTGTCCATCAGGCTGATAATCGGGCCTGATGCCAGCACGCCGGTTTCGGCCGAACCGGCCAGCTCCTCACGCCAGGGCAGAGCCAGCTCGACCCAGCCCTTGCCATGATCGTGATAGGTTACCCCCAACCAGCCGCCGTGGCCGTGGCGGGTCATCATCTTGGACGCGCGGGCTGGATCAAATACGAAGTCGCGCGGCAGGTCTTGTAGGCTTTTGGGCTCGTTCATACCGGTTTCTCTGCTGATCCGGCGGCCCGATTACAATCTTTTAATTTCACCGCAGGCTACCTTTGCTGCCCTTGTCCGGCCAGCCAGAAGGCATCGGGTTCTTCTGGTTCACAGGGGAAGTGCCATGAATTTACCGAAGATTGATCTGTCTGCCTTGCCAGACCTTGATACGCTGACCGGCGTGTTCGGCAGCCTTGCCAATCGGACCTAAACTAACTTGCCGTTCTAGATCTGCATATACCGAGCTGACGTATGTTCTGAGCGATCGATCTTGCAAGTTTTCTGTTTCCAACAGCGTTTGGGTGAATGCGGTCAACCATTCCCGACTCTCCAATAATCTGACGAGCGCTCAAGCAAGAAAAATTCTCTACCTTAAGCCAATTTGGAGCCCACTGGCATTTGCTATTAGTATTTGGCTCCGTATCGTATCCAATTACCGCAATCGGAATGTCATGCTTTTTTACAAACGTATCCGATTCACCCTCCAAGTCACCGCTTAAGGTGATGGATTTTTGATTACTCGACGCAAATTTTTCATCGACCAGCTTCCATAATATGTATCGAAGATAGCTCGTTGGTTCACGCGTCGGGTGTATGTACTCGTTATCCCAAGCCGAAGGAGGTGCAATATCTCCAGAATTGACAACAAAAACGGCGCAATCCATCCCCTCGAGTGTTTTCTCTCGTTCAAGAAAGCGAATTTCGTTCGACAAGGACCAGCTACCTGCTCCTAATGGCCAGACTCGCCAATCGGCCTCTCTAGATAGCAAAGGCCCCAATCGTTCAGACTGAGGGAGTCCGTTGATGCCGAGAACGATGCTATCACCGACGAGTAAAGCATTTGGACCGGCGCCGGTGTCTTGAAATTCCTCTTCAACAAGGAGTCCGCTGCGATTCACAGCGAAGCTACCCGTGAGGAAACCAGCCCCTTTCTGGCTGGGCTGGACCCAATAACCTACTGCATTATCAGAGCTGTAGAGCCGTATATCGATGGCGATCCGCAGAAACCCCTCCGCAATCAGACCAACCAGCAGAGGGAGAAGCAAAAACCAGCGAATATGGGTTGACCAAAGCAAGGGACTTCCTTCAAGGGATGGGTGATGGCGGCAAGTTATCGGCTTTTATCATATTGATTTACCCCGTCAATAATATCTCTCGAAATTTGGCAATGGTCAAAGATGGCAGATGAAGAACGAGGTGTAGTTATGACAAAGGGTGCAAAATGTACTTAGTAACATTATGCTTCTGAGCATTTTTTTACATATCAATTGTTATTCATTTTATGAATGCAAGGCATACGTCTGCGTTTCATCCCGCGTTCCATTATTTAATATTTCATGGCATTGTTTTTGTTGTGAGGCCATTTTTTGGATATTACTATGAGTTCAATGCAATATACGATGCGGTAAAATTTTCACCAACAGAAGAAGATAAGATAAATGCAATTTTGGCCGCAAATTTGGCATTTATTTGTTTCTACGCTGTAACGATGGTTTTAGGCAAGTCAGGCATACCATTCAAGCAGTCAGTCTATGATTTGCGGAGTCGAGAATTTTTGAAAAATCCGTTTATTGTCTCTGCTATTCCGTTGACAGTATTAGGGGTGGCTTCACTAATCTGGTTTTGGAACTTCAAAGAGACGGGCGAATCTGTGAATATGGTTGATCTCAGGACCGGCCACACTGCCTTGACTGGTGTCAATGGCTACTTTTTATCTTCGGGTTCGATGTTGGCTGTTTTATCTGCAATGTTCATATTTCTAAATAGATTCAAATTTTATAGCTTTTTGCCATTTATTGCTTTTGCAATTCTACGATTAGGGACCGGAGGACGGGGCGATTTTGTTGTGGCCGCCATCATGATTGGTCTACTATATTTATATGACAAAAGAATGAGGTGGCCAAAATTTAAGTTGGTATTGTTGGGTTCCCTAGTTATTACAATATTCGTCTTAGTTGTTCAGGATCGAGGCTATTTCATTCGATCCATATTTTCAGATGACTTGGTTCAGGATGACGGCTATGATTTAAGTCGGCTCAAGCCATTTGAGTCAATGGATTTTGGAAACATGGAGTTTTTGGAATACATTGTGCACACGGTGCCGGAAAAGACCGGCACGTACGATTACTTTGTGTCTAATCTGCAAATTTTTACGGAGCCAATTCCAAGATCCATTTGGACTGACAAGCCAGTTGGGCCTCCAATTGTTAGATTTAATCTTTATGATTGGGGAACGTCAATTGGAATGACAATGTCAGTTGCAGGGGCTGGCTGGTTTTACATGGGGTTTGCCGGCGTCTTCATTTGGTCAATATTTTTCGGATGCTTGTATGGATGGGCATACCGATCATTTGTGAATAGTGCACAAGATAATGTATCCGTTCTGCTGTATACTGCATTTTTGTGTACGTCGATAATTTCATTTCGCGACGGAATTCTTTTAACAATATTCAAGCAGTTGCTGTTCTATGTCTTGCCAATTATTGCGATGGTTCTAGCTTCGAGAATGTTCAGCATTCCGTCAGCATCCGAAATTCGGATCGCACATTTAAGAGCCATTGAAAGACTTACGACTGGTTCAAAAGCAGTTCGTAAACCGAAACTTAGGCCGCGAAATTTGTGGTAAGAATTCGAAAGTTTTGGACTTGTTGGCAGCCGGTTGGTCGCCATGGAAGCCAAAGCACGGCGGGCTGAGTTGGCTTAGCCAAAACCCCCGACCAACGCATCCAGCGCGGCCTGCAAAATCACCGCCGCTGCCGCCGAATCGATCCGGACCGCGCGTTTCGCCCGGCTCATGTCCTGATCGATCAGGCCCCGCTCGGCGCTGGCGGTGGACCAGCGTTCGTCCCACAGCAGGATCGGCAGGGCCAGCGCGGCAGAGAGGTTGCGGGCATAGGCCCGGCTCGATTGGCAGCGCGGTCCCTCGCTGCCGTCCATGTTGATCGGCAAACCGATAACCACGCCAACGACGCTGCGCTCGGCGATCAGCGCTGCCAGCGCCAAGCGGTCTGCGCCGAACTTGCCGCGCTTCAGCGTTTTTCCGGGGGAGGCAAACATCCAGCTGGGATCGCAAAATGCTGTTCCAAGTGTCTGGGTGCCCAGATCAAGCCCGAGCAGCGCGCCGCCTTTGGGCAGGGCTGCGCGCAATTCACCCGCGCTGGTGGTGATCAATGCGTCCGGTGCCACGCCGCCACCCGCCGCGCAAAATCCTGCCGCAGCGGCAGCCAGTACAGCGCGTAATCGTAAACGTGATAGTTTCCGCCGGGCAGCACCAACGGGCCAATCTGGGGGCCTGCGCCAATCCGCAGGCTGCCATCGGGGGCGCAGGTTGCACCGACCAGCGCAGGGACCAGCCGGGCCTTTTCGAACCGGACATCGGGCACAATCGCGCCGGAGTTGGCGCTGGCGGGCGCGCTGCCGCCGATCCCGCCGGTCAGCGGGTTTGAGCAGAGATAGGCCGGCGTGGTTGCGGCGCCATTTCCAGCAAACCGCTCATAGGCCTCGCGCATCATCGCGGTATCGGCCTGATCTGCGAATGACAGAAAACTGATGACGCAGCCCGCTTGATCCGGCGCGGTGCAAGCCGGCAGGCCGATCCGGGGCAAGTCGCGCTGGGTATCGACCACCCAGCCGATTACATAGGCCGCCGCCACCCGTCCGGCGAGCGGCTTGCCCGCGACTTTTTCGGTCAACAAACGCTTGAGGATCAGCGAGCCTTGGCTGTGCCCGGCCAGCACAATCGGGCGGGTAGCGGGCTGGGCGGCAACGAAGGCATCAAACGCTTCGGCGACATCGGCGTAGGCCAGATCGTGAGCCTGCTGGGCTTCGGGAGCGTCCGAGACGAACGCGCCGAAAGTGGCCTGCCGGTAGCGCGGTGCCCAGACATCGGGTGAGGCGTTGAAGACGCTGCCAAAAGCGCGGATTACAATGCCAGCGATCCGGCGCGCGGTGGCATCATCGGGCGGGGCGTTCCAGTGACGCTTGTCGAGGTAGCTGGTCGGGTGGATGAAGAACACCGCCGCATCGACCGGCGGGCCTTTGCCGTCCGGCAGTCCATCGGGCAGCCAATCGACCGGGTTGGTCCCGGCCAATCCGGGCCGCGCATACCACATTGCGGGATCGGCGTAGGCGTTCGCCGTTATGGCTGGCTGGCTTTCAAAGGCGCCACCCGGCGTGAAAGTCAGGCGGGTCAGTTGCTCGGGAAAAGACGCCAGCGCAATCGCCCCGGCGATAACCAAGGCGACACAAATGGCGATGAAATAGAGGAATTTGCGGGCCAAACGTCAGGTGCCTTCGTTGCGTTCGGATTGGCGTTCCAGCGCGACTTTGAGCATTGCCACCAGCGGATCCGCCAGCATCAGGCCAAGCAGGCCGAATAGCGCGCCCATGATCAGCTGCGCCCCCAGCACCAGCGCCGGAGCCAGATCGGCAGTCTTTTTGGCAACCATCGGTACGATGATATTGCCGTCGACCACCTGCACGATCACGTAGACGATGATGCAGTAGATCCCCATATCGACCCCGCCGGAAAAGCCGACCAGGATCATCAAGATCCCCGAGATTGGCGCGCCGATGTTTGGTAAGAAAGCAAGCAGCCCGGTCAGCAGCCCCAGCAGCCCGGACATCGGCACGCCGTAAACCGCCAGCAGCGCCCAGGTCGCAACGCCTTCGACGACCATTCCCAGCAAGCGTCCGGCGAGCAGACGGCGCAGGGTTTTACCCATGATTGCGGACGTACCTTCAAAGTGCGAGCGTTCTTTTTGCGGCAGCAGCCAAGCGAAACCGCGCCGGTAAAGCTGCGGTTCGGCGGCGAAGTAAATCGCCATGACAGCGATCAGAAACGCTGTCGTAAATCCGCCGATTACCCCACCAACCGCGCTGGTCAGCTGACTGACTCCGCCGACGGCCTTGTCGACCAGGCCCTCGACCGATTGCATATCGAAATCGACGCCCTGGCCTCGAAGCCAGCCCAGCAGTTTGAACGCCTGAGTCTGGACCGTGCCGGGCAACTGCGCGGCTTCGGCAGCGATCTGGGTTCCGGCGAACATCGCCACCCAGGCTATGAATGCCAGCGCCAGCAGCAGCACCAGCGTGACCCGCCAGCCGCGCCCGATTGGCAGAACCCGGCCCAGCAGCCGCGCCCCGCCATCGATCATCGCAGCGAACACCATCCCGCCAAAAATAACCAACAACGGCTGGGCCAGATAGACCGCCAGTGCCAGCAACGCGGCCATCCCGATCCAGACCGCCGCCTTTTTGGCTTCGGTCCGCAATATCGGATCGGAAATGTCGGTCGGCCCGGCATGGATAGCGGGCTGCTCAGCCGCAGCGGGCTTGGCGGTGCGGACGGTTTTGGTTGGGCTGCGGGCCATCACTTATCCTCGGTCAGTCGAACCGGACGCAGGCTGGTCCAGGATCGCCCGGAACGCAAGGCGTTCCACCAGGTCAGCGGGTTCCAGTTCTGGCTGCCGTTGAGCGAAAAGGTCACGAATTCAGCTCGGCCGCCGATATCCGACAGCGGCACTGCGCCGCCCAGCCCATCGGCCAGAATCGAAACCCGGCTATCGGCCGAATGGTTGCGGTTATCGCCCATCAGGAACACGTGGCCCTGGGGCACGGTCAGTTCGGGGTAATCATCAACCCGTGGGTCCATCCCGTCCTTGATGATCAGATAACTGGCGCCATTGGGCAGCGTTTCGCGCAGCGCTGGAAGATCGAGCACATCGCGGCCCGAGGGCAGCTGGGTGCGGTACCCGGCAAAATCGTTGTAGCAATGGTATTCGGCTGAGCGGTCCGAGCAGGTCAGCTGCGGATCAGCCGGTAATTGCAGCCGGGTTTCGACCGCTTGTGGTACCGGTTGACCGTTCAGCACGATCTGCCCGCGAACAACTGCGATCCGGTCGCCCGGCAGCGCAACGACGCGCTTGATCAGATCATCGGTGCGGTTCTTGGGCACCACGATTACGATATCACCATAGGCCGGCGTTCCCGGCAGCACCCGCCAGCCATCGCGCGGCAGCACATGGAAACTGGCTGAGGCCCAGTTCCAGCCATAGGGAAATTTGCTGACTACCAGCCGGTCACCGACCAGCAGATTGGGCATCATCGAGATGGAGGGAATATAGAACGGCTTGGCGATAAAGCTGTGGAACGCCAGCACGGCTATCAGCATCCAGAACAGCCCGCGAATCTCTCCGATCCAGTCGACCCGCTCCTTTGCGGGGGCAGATTCTACCGCTGAGGCGGGGACACTGTATTCAGTGTCCCCTTGGCCCGCGCCCTCAGTGCTCTCGGCAGGGGACACCGAATACGGTGTCCCCGGGTTGTCTTGGTTCACAGTCACAGCTTGCGGGCCTCAATTATTACAAAGGCCTGCGCCCATGGGTGGTCGTCGGTTAATGTCAGATGGATCACCGCCTCGTGGCCCTGGGGTGTGATCGCGGCAAGCCGGGCAGCAGCGCCGCCGGTCAGGTGGAGTGTCGGCGCACCGGAGCGGGCGTTGACCACGCCGATGTCCTTCATAAACACGCCGCGCTTGAATCCGGTTCCCACCGCCTTGGAAAAAGCTTCCTTGGCGGCGAAGCGCTTGGCCATGGTTCCGGCCTTGGTGAAGGGCCGCGAATTGCCTTTGGCGCGTTCGACCTCGGTAAACACGCGGTTCTCAAACCGCGCGCCCCAGCGGGTCAGCGATGCCTGAATGCGCTCAATGTTGCAGAGGTCGGAGCCAATTGCGAGGATCATCCGATCATCCTGCGCTTGTCGAAGGACGCGCCGCGTCCATCAGTTCGCGCATCCGCAGCACCGCTGGCTCCAGCCCGCAGAATATCGCCTCACCGATCAGGTAGTGGCCGATGTTGAGCTCGGCCAGATGCGGGATTGCGGCGACGGCTGAGACGTTTTCGTATGTCAGGCCGTGCCCGGCGTGCGGTTCGATCCCGTGCGCGGCGGCGAGTGCGGCCATGTCAGCGAGGCGCTTCAGTTCCTTCGCCTGCGCCGCACCTGTGGCATGGGCATATTCGCCGGTGTGCAGTTCGACCACCGGCGCCTTCAGGTTCAGCGCGGCTTCGATCTGGCGTTCTTCGGGTGCGATGAACAGGCTTACCCGGATCCCCGCATCGGTCAGCCGCTGGATCAGCGGATAGATCCGGTTGTGCTGCCCGGCGGCATCGAGCCCGCCCTCGGTGGTGCGTTCCTCGCGCCGTTCGGGGACGATGCAGGCGGCGTGCGGTTTGTGGCGCAGTGCAATTGCGAGCATTTCCTCGGTCGCGGCCATTTCAAGGTTCAATGGCAGGTCGGTGGCCGCTTGAATCCGGACGAGGTCTTCGTCGCGGATATGCCGCCGGTCTTCGCGCAGATGCGCCGTGATCCCGTCGCCGCCGCAAGCTGCAACAATCTGCGCCGCGCGAACCGGATCGGGATGATCCCCGCCGCGCGCATTGCGGATCGTGGCGACGTGATCGATGTTGACGCCAAGGCGCAGTCTGCTGGTCATTAGGCTTTCGCTCGGCTCCCCGGCTTCACCGCCTCGCTGCCCGCCAGTTCAGGCGGCAGTTCATCCGGTGCATAGGTTGGAAAGTTGATGGCGATCAGCGGGAAGAACGGCACGCCCAGATCGACCGAACCAGCAGACCGGTCGATCAGCGCCGCTGCCGCGATGACTTCGCCGCCAGCGGCTTCGATCGCTTTGATCGCCTCGCGTGAGGATAACCCGGTGGTGACGACATCTTCGACCATCAACACTTTGTCACCGGCTTCGAGTGTGAAGCCGCGGCGTAGTTCGAAGGTTCCGGCCGGGCGCTCGACAAACATCGCTTCGACTCCAAGCGCGCGGCCCATTTCGTGGCCGATGATCACCCCGCCCATGGCCGGCGCGACGACTTTGGTGATGTCCTTGCGCAGTTCGCGGGGGATACGGGCGGCAATTGCGGCGGCCAAACGGCTGGCCCGCATTGGATCCATCAATACCCGAGCGCATTGTAGGTAGTGCGCGCTGTGACGGCCCGAAGAAAGCAAAAAATGGCCTTCTAACAATGCCTTACTGGCCCGAAATTCTGCCAGTACGTCGTCATCTTGCATTGTCAAAAACGCCTTTTATCGCGGGGAGCAGCTCAAAAATAGGTTGCGTTTGAGTGCTACGAAATATTCCCCTAGAGGCGCTTGAGGTGCCCGTAAAGCGCGCGTATAGGCCCCATAAATCTGAAACTCCCAGAGGGTTGGGACGGGGCGAATATCAGGCTTCCACCAACCGGGACTGCTAGAGCAAGAGGGACGATGACAATCGGCAAGACTGTCCGCACTGCGGAATGGGCGATCAAGGCAATCGGGCTGTCGCTGGCTCTATTCGCCGCACCGGCGCTAGCCACTGTGGCCCCGGCGGATGCACCTGCAACCGAAGCGGCCTCCAGTGCTGCGGTCGCGACCGACGCTGCCGCTGCGGCGGCTCCGGTAGTTGTTGCAGCTCCCGCTGCACCGGCCGAGCCCCAAATCGACCCTAACGATCCCAAGTTCAAGGTTGCTCCGGGAACATACACTCCGATGAAGCCAACCGAAGGCAAGGGGATGCCGATTGCGGGCGCCTATGACCTGCAAACGCAATATTCGGATCTCGGTAATGAAGCGCGCGGGATGCACACCAATTTGCTGGTCCCAGTGATGTTCATCATCACCATCTTCGTGTTGCTGTTGCTGCTGTATGTGATGGTCCGGTTCCGCAAGAGCGCCAACCCGGTTCCTTCCAAGGTCAGCCACAACACTTTGCTCGAAGTGGTCTGGACCGGGATCCCGATTGTGATCCTGGTCGGGATTTCGATCCCGTCGGTGTCTCTGCTCAACAAGCAATTTGCCCCGCCGCCAGAAAATGCGCTGACGATCAAGGTTACCGGCAACCAGTGGTATTGGACTTACAAGTATCCCGACAACGGCGATTTCGAGGTTATTTCGAATATGCTGCCGGCTGAAAAAGCCATTGCCAATGGGGAGCCCTCGCAGCTGGCGGTGGACAACCGGATGGTCGTTCCCGTGGGCGAAACGATCCGCCTGCAGGTGATCGGCGCCGATGTGATCCACTCGTTTGCTGTGCCATCGCTGTGGTTCAAAATGGACGCCGTGCCGGGCCGCCTCAACGAAAAGACGGTGAAGATCAGCGAACCGGGCGTTTATTACGGGCAATGCTCGGAACTGTGCGGGGCCAAGCATGGCTATATGCCGATCGCGGTCGAGGCCCTTCCGCGTGACCAGTATAATCGCTGGGTGCTGGAACAAGGCGGCAAGATCGATGGCCTGCCCGAAGCTCCGGCTGTTGCCAAAGCAGCGCCGGCTCCGGCTGCCAAGCCCGCCGCCTGAACCCCTTAGAATTCAACGAACAAAGGTTCGAGAGACATGGCCATTTCTGCCGACATTCACGCCGACCACGCTCACGATCATGACCATGATCACAAGCCCGCGTTCTTCGCTCGCTGGTTCATGTCCACCAACCACAAGGACATTGGCACGCTCTATCTGATCTTCGCAATCTGCGCGGGGATCGTTGGTGGCGGTATTTCCGGGATCATGCGGCTGGAGCTGGCCCATCCGGGAATCCAGTACCTCGGCACGGTCGCGGCGCTGCTGGGTGAACACAACGCCAGCTTTGAAGCGCAGCTGCATCTGTGGAACGTGTTGATCACCGCGCACGGCCTGATTATGGTGTTCTTCATGGTCATGCCGGCGATTATCGGCGGGTTTGGTAACTGGTTTGTGCCACTGATGATCGGCGCGCCGGACATGGCCTTCCCGCGGATGAACAACATTTCGTTCTGGCTGACCGTGGCGGGCTTTATCTCGCTGCTGCTGTCCGCGCTGGTTCCGGGCGATGCGACCGGCAATGGCGCCGGGATCGGCTGGACCGCTTATGCCCCGCTGTCGACCACTGGATCCAAAGGCCCGGCGACTGACTTTGCGATCTTCTCGCTTCACCTTGCCGGTGCCGCCTCGATCATGGGCGCAATCAACTTCATCACCACCATTTTCAACATGCGAGCGCCGGGGATGACCCTGCACAAGATGCCGTTGTTCGTGTGGTCGGTGCTGGTCACCGCATTCTTGCTGTTGCTGGCGCTGCCAGTGCTGGCCGCGGCGATCACCATGCTGATCACCGACCGTAATTTCGGCACCACGTTCTACTCCGCCAGCGGTGGCGGTGATCCGGTGCTGTACCAGCACCTGTTCTGGTTCTTCGGCCACCCTGAAGTGTACATCATGATCCTGCCCGGGTTCGGCATCATCAGCCAGATCATCTCGACCTTCTCGAAAAAGCCGGTGTTCGGCTATCTCGGGATGGCTTACGCGATGGTCGCGATCGGCGTGGTCGGGTTCGTCGTCTGGGCGCACCATATGTACACGACCGGCATGAGCGTGAATACCAAGCTCTACTTCACCCTTGCGACGATGGTGATCGCGGTGCCGACCGGTATCAAGATCTTCAGCTGGATCGCGACGATGTGGGGCGGCAGTCTTGAATTCAAAAGTCCGATGGTCTGGGCAATCGGGTTCATCTTCCTGTTCACCCTGGGCGGCGTGACCGGTGTTTATCTGGCCAATGGCGGGATCGACGATGTGGTCCACGATACCTACTTCGTGGTCGCCCACTTCCACTATGTGCTCTCGCTGGGGGCGGTGACGGCGCTGTTCGCGGGGTTCTATTACTGGTTCCCGAAAATGAGCGGGCGCTGGCATTCGGAATTCCTCGCCCACGTTCACTTCTGGATCTTCTTCGTTGGCGTGAACATGATCTTCTTCCCGCAGCACTTCCTGGGCTTGCAAGGGATGCCGCGCCGCTATCCGGACTATGCTCCGGCCTATGAATACTGGAACACGCTGTCGTCGTGGGGCTATGCGGTGACGCTGGTTTCGCTGATCGTGTTCTTCATCAACATTATCTACGCCTTCACTTTGGGCAAAAAGGCCGAAGGCAATTACTGGGGCGAAGGCGCGACGACGCTGGAATGGACCCTGTCCAGCCCTCCGCCGTTCCACCAGTTCGAAACCCTGCCGGTGATCGACGATAGCGAGCATCATTGATCGCCGCCGATCCTGAATGGACACAAAGCGCCCCGGCCCGCAAGGTTCGGGGCGTTTTCGTAGGGAGTTTTGAAATGCCTGAATTCCGCCTGATCGATACCGGCCAAGTCACCCTGCGCTGCGCCATCGAAGGCAGTGGCCCGCTGGCGATCATGGTCCACGGCTTTCCCGAAAGCTGGTATTCCTGGCGGCATCAGCTTGGCCCGGTGGCCGCCGCCGGGTTCACCGCCTGCGCGATTGACGTGCGTGGTTATGGCGGGTCGGACAAGCCGCAGCCGGTCGAGGCCTATACGCTCAAAGCAATCGCTGCCGATTTGATCGGGCTGGCAGATAGCCTGTCCCCCGCTGCGCCAGTGGTGCTGATCGGTCATGATTGGGGCGCGCCGATTGTCTGGAATACGGCTTTCACCAATCCTGAGCGGATCCGCGCTGTTGCGGGCCTCTCGGTGCCGTTCGCCGGAGCGCCGCTGCGGCCGTTCACCGAAGTGTTCCGCGAGCATTTCACTTCGCAAGGGCGGTTTTTCTATCAGGAGTTCTTTCAGGAACCCGGCGTGGCCGAGGCGGAGGCCGAAGCAGACCCGCGCGATTTCGTAGCGCGAATGATGTATTCAATCTCGGGCGATGTTCCCGACGGCCAGTACTGGGACAAGCCGCTGGGCGCGACTTTCCTTGAAGGCCTGCCCGATCCGCAAGCCGTGCCTTGGCTGAGCGCGGCTGACCTCGACTATTATGAGGGCCAGTTCAAGGCCTCGGGCTTTCGCGGGCCGCTCAATCGCTACCGCAATCACGAGGCGGATTATGCGTGGCTCAAGGCTTGGCAGGGCCAGCAACTCGAACAGCCATGCCTGTTCATCGGCGGCACCCGCGATCCTGCGACCACGCTGTTTGGCGCGGTGGCGGACCCGGTGGCGATGATGCGGATGTTCGCGCCGAAGGTCGAAGGCCATGTGCTGGGCGGAGTGGGCCACTGGACCCAGCAGGAACGACCAAAAGAAGTGAACGCATTGCTGATCGATTGGTTGAAGCGGCTCTGACACGCGCCTATAGCGCCTCCAATTATGACCACCACAGCAGCCTCGCCGATTCCCCTGCCCACTGACTGGCGCGATTTTTGGTCGCTGACCAAACCGCGGGTGATGAGTCTGGTGATTTTCACCGGACTGTGCGGGATGCTGGCCGCGCCGGTGCCGGTTGATCCGGTGCTGGGCTTCGTTGCGATCCTGTGCATCGCGGTGGGGGCGGGCGGCAGCGCTGCGCTTAACCAGTGGTGGGAAGCAGACCTTGACGCCAAAATGAAACGCACCGCCACGCGGCCGCTGCCAGCCGGGCGAATGGAGCGCGGATCAGCGCGCGATTTCGGGATCATCCTGTCGGCCGGATCCGTGATGGTGATGGCGCTGGCGGTGGGTCTGCTGGCGGCCGCGATTCTGGCCTTTTCGATTTTCTACTATGCGGTGATCTATACCATCTGGCTGAAACCGCGCACGCCGCAGAACATTGTGATCGGCGGCGGGGCTGGGGCCTTTCCGCCGATGATCGGGTGGATCGCGGCGACCGGTGACATCACGCTGATGCCGGTGCTGCTGTTCGCGATCATCTTTTTCTGGACCCCGCCGCACTTTTGGGCACTCGCGCTGTTTGTCGAGACCGACTATGCCGCTGCAGGTATTCCGATGATGCCGGTGGTCGCCGGTCACCAATCAACCCGCCGCCAGATCCTGATCTATGCGGTACTTATGTTGCCGGTGGCGATGGCACCGTTCTGGTTGGGTGTGGCAGGCTGGCTTTACGGCGCAGCGGCCTTGGCGTTGACTGCGGTGTTTTTGCTGTTGGCGCTGCGGGTGGCGGTGTTCCGGGGCGCTGCCGGGGATATGGATATGCGGCCTGAAAAGCGCCTGTTCGGCTATTCGGTGCTGTACCTGTTTGTGCTGTTTGCCGCGCTGGTGGCGGACCGTTTTGTGGTTGGATAATGCCGATGAACCCCGATAACCTCGATTCCATGCAGCAGCGCAAGCGGATCATTGCCTCGCGCAACCGCGTGCTCGGGCTGGTCCTGCTGGGGTTGGTTGTGCTGTTCTTTGCGATCACCATCGCCAAACTGAACTGACCCGATGGCCAGCCGCGCCCCTGTCCAAACCCGCAACTTGCGAACCGGCCTGATTGCTGGTGCCGGGGCTTTGGTCATGCTGGGAATGGGCTTTGCCGCGGTGCCGCTCTACCGGATATTCTGCCAAGTAACTGGTTTTGGCGGCACGACCCAGCGCGCTGATCTGGCAGAGGCCAGTGCGATCAATGTTGGTACCGCGATCATGTCGGTACGGTTCGATGGCAATACCGATCCAGCGTTGCCGTGGAAATTTGCGCCGATGCAGGTCACCCAGAAGATGCCGATCGGCACCCGCAAGCTGGCGTTTTATCGCGCCGAAAACCTGTCGGACAAGCCGGTGACCGGGGTAGCCAGTTTTAACGTTCAGCCGGAACTGGCGGGGCTCTATTTCAAGAAAATCCACTGCTTCTGCTTTGAACAGCAAACCTTGTTGCCGGGGCAAGTAGTGGAAATGCCGGTGCAGTATTACGTCGATCCGGCAATCCTCAAGGATCCGGAAACTGCCGGGATCAAGCAAATCACGCTCAGCTATACCTTCCACGTTTCGGCCGATCCGCAACCGGCGGGAAAAGTGGCATCAAAGGCACTGGACCCGCTGCCTACAGCGCGATAAGGGCGTTCGGAATCAAGCGGTGGGCCACGTGCCCGCCCGGTAAGGCTCAAAGGGAACAGACGCACCATGGCCGGAACCAAGAACCACGATTACCACATCCTCGATCCGGATTGGATGCCGTTCCTCGGCTCGATGTCGGCGGTCACAATGACCAGCGGCGGGGTGCTGGCGATGCATCCGGAATGGGCTGGCGGGATCGGCAAATACATCCTGTTGCTCGGCTTTGCCGGGGTGCTGCTGACCATGTATTTGTGGTGGACCAAAGTCGTCCTCGAAGCAAAGCAGGGCCACCATACTCCGGTGGTGCAACTGCATCTGCGCTACGGCATGATCACGTTCATCGCTTCGGAAGTGATGTTTTTCGTTGGCTGGTTCTGGGCGTTCTTCGATTTCGCGCTGTTCCCCAATGTCTTGACCGAAGTAACCGGCGGGGTATTCCCGTCCAAGGCGATCGAGGCGGTGATGGATCCGTTCGATCTGCCGCTGCTCAACACCCTGATCCTGCTGTGCTCGGGCACGACGGTTACCTGGGCCCACCACAGCCTGATCCATGGTGACCGCGATGGCCTGAAAAAGGGCCTGTGGGCGACGATTGCGCTTGGCATCCTGTTCAGCGCGATCCAGGCCTACGAATACAGCCACGCGCCGTTTGCGTTCGGCGGCAATACCTATAGCTCGGCGTTCTACATGGCGACCGGGTTCCACGGGTTCCACGTGATCGTCGGCACGATCTTCCTGATCGTCTGCCTCAAGCGTGCCTACAACGGTGATTTCACCCCCAAGCAGCACTTCGGTTTCGAAGCTGCCGCCTGGTACTGGCACTTCGTTGACGTGGTCTGGTTGTTCCTGTTCATCGCAGTCTACATCTGGGGTGGCTGGGGCCACGCGATCCACTGATGGGCCTTGCCGTCATCCCGGCGAAGTCCGGGACCCAGCGCGAAAGATAAAGCCGTCGCGCCGCGACGACCTTATTTGCAAGGTCTGGGCCCCGGCCTTCGACGGGGTGACGAAAGAGGCAATTGGAATGATGGACGCAGACAATTCGATTCCGAAAAGGCAGCCCGGCTCGGCCGCGGCTGCCTTTTTCGTTGGCCACCACTGATGCTGAAACGCTTGCCGCTGATCCCGACCCTGCTGGTCCTGATCGCCGTCGCCGTGATGGTGCGGCTGGGGTTCTGGCAGATTGACCGGATGCACCAGAAGAACGCGATGGTGGCGCAGTTCGAGGCCGCGC
>JAYURW010000092.1:0-47362 GCA_043756025.1 Novosphingobium sp.
GCCGGGTGCATCGCGGCAAAGTCCCGGACGAAGGGGCGCTCATCGCCCATCCAGCCCGGCGGAAGCTGCTCGCCCCACTCATCAAGCGGCGCAAAAGTAAAGCTAGGCAGGCGCTGACCCGCCGGGAGCTGGCCGATCACCGATGCCGCCAGCAAAGGCGAATCGAGCCCGCCGGACAGCATGATGCCGGGTCGCTGCGCGCCTTCGAGCGCCTTGGACGCGGCTTCGTCTAACAGCTTCTGCGCCGCAGCAACGTAATCCTCGTCGCGCGGCAGGCGAACTTCGGGCAAGCTGCGCGGATCATAGAAGGCCACTTCGCGGCGGACCCCGGCGCGGTCGATCATGACGATCGTCCCTCCGGCAACCCGGTGGATCCCTTCGAACCAGCCGCGCCGCCGGTCAAGCAAGTTGAAATAGAGGTTATCGGCCAGCCGGGTCTGATCGAGCACAACCGGCAGCCCGGCGGCATGAAGCACGCGCGGGACCGAAGCGGCCACGCTTTGTCCGTCAAAATGACAGAAGCAAAGCGGCGGCGCGCTCCACGGGCTGCGTGCCAGACGCAACTGGTCGGGACCAGCGATGATCGAGCAATATTCGCCGATAACGTGGTGATCGGCGGTATCGCCCCAGCGCTCTACCGCAGCGGCATAGAGCGCTTCGTCGCTGCCATCGGTGGGATTAAGCTGAGCCTCCAACTGCGTGCGGTTGTGGATCCGGCCATGGAGCAGAACCGTGGCCCCGCTGGGCGATCGATGCGGACGCCAGCCGCGGATCGGGGCCTTCAGACGGGGGGCAGGAAGAAAGGCAGCAGCGGTCGCGTCGTCCGCATGGAAAGCTGCCGGAAATCCGGCGAACAATCCCAGTGAAGTCGCAATAACTGAGCTTTGCCGGGGCGGAGAACCACCCCAGTCACGCCAGAGAGCTAACAAGTCTGTTCAGCCGGGCAAGCGATTCCGCTGCCCTGTGATCAGGAGTTGTTGACGTTTTGCGACGGAATCGGGTTGCCGCCAGCCACATCCTTGAGCGCGCCCAGCTTGACGAGTTCAGGCTTGGTCCAGAGCTTGGCAGCTTGATCGGTCTTGCTCACGGGTGAATTCTCCAAATTGATCCAGATGACGGATTTGGCAGCTTTATCTCTGATTTTCGTACCAATAGCAAGTGCAGCATTGCGGTTTAAGGCAGGGTGAACAGCGTCAGCCACGGCCCGGGCAAGTTGCCCAGCACGATAATGCCGTCCAATTCGATCCAGGCGTGCAGATCATCATGACCGGTGCGCGCGGCATCCGGGCGCGCCGCGATGATCAGGCGGTGCGCGATCTGGCGGCGGCGCAGCATCCGGCTAAGCGCCAGCGCTTGCGGCAGGCATTTGGCCTCAAACGGCAACCGCCCGGCCCCGCGCCGGACATGGGCAGCCAGCCGCTGGGCGTCGGCTAGCGTGTCTGCAGCAGCGGGTCCGGCCAGTCCGAACCGCCCGCGCCAACGCTCCAGCGGCATTATGGCGACTACGCCGCGTGCCGCGATCAGCGCCGCCATCGCCTCAAGCGTGCGCCCGCGCAGGCGCCAGCGGTTAATCTCCGCCAAGGAAGCCGGCCCCGGCAAGTTGCGCCAGAAACCCATCGAGATCAGTCGCAATCGTGTCTGGCTTCGCGCCATAGGCCGCAGCGAGGCTGGCCAGCAGTGCGGCGCGATCCCGAGTCCCGTCGATCAGCGGCCAAATTGCCGCAGCGGTCCCGGTGAGCGAGAAAAAAGTCCCGTCCTTCAAGTTTAGCAGCGCCACTTCGCCGTCTATCGCGGTTTCTGAAAAGGCGGTGTGGCGCTTGCTCAGAGGCTGGGTCATGGCCGGTGTTCCTGTTTAATCTGCTGCGCCAACATGGCGGTCACTTCGGCAAAACGAGCGGGATCGAATGGGCGACACAGCCGCTGCATCGGCACTTGTCCGGCGATCCGCGCGGACCGGGCAAAGCGCGCCGCCAGCCCATCGGCTTGAGCTGAGGCGTAAAGCTCAGCCGTATAGTGATCGTCATTCAACCGGACCAGCCGCTGCGCGCCCGAAATCTGCGACAATTCGGTCGCATCGCCCTGTTCCAGAAAGGTCAGGTTGGCCAGCGGCAGGACTGCGCTCAAGATCCCGGCGGCCGGTTCAGCATAGAATTTGTCGACCATCGGCGCGACTTTCTCGTGCCCCGCCGCCCCGGTCAAGGTCAGTGCCTCGGCGGTCAATTTGAGCCGTTTGTGGCCGGGCAGGCACAGCACATTGCCGGGATCGGACACGTCGAGGACCAGCGTATCATCGCAAAACAGCGGCAAGCCGTGCTGACCAAGCGCGGCAACCAGCGTTGATTTGCCCGCCCCGCTGGGTCCGGAAAAGGCGTAAACCCTGCCCTGCCAGACGACCGCCGAAGCATGGAACGGCAGAAATCCGTTGATCGCGGCGATTGCAGCATAGACGCTGCCATTCAGCCACAGACTTTCCTCAGTGGGATCAGCGCCAACGTCACGCTCCACCGTCACGCCTTCGCCCTTACGGTAGAAATAGCCATAGCCGCTGCGGGTTCGCAGCAGGAATGTGTCGTCAATCAACAGCGCCGATCCCGGCGGCATCGGATGCCCGCCCAATGCGCGCGGAACCGAGCCATAATGCACCCGCGCTTCGCCAGCGAGCAACGCTGGGCCGGGGTGAGTTGGGGCGGGTTGGTCCATCGCCGCCGCCATGCCCGCGCCCGTTGCCCCGGTCAATTGCGCCAGAGCGGGTCAAATGCGGGTCACCTGCCCGAGATACAGTGTGGAAAAGCCCGTAAGCCGCGCTTGTCCCCCCAAGATGTGGTGGGTAAGCGCCAATCAAGGAGCTTCGCAACCGTCCATGCCTGCCCCGCTGATTTCACCCTCGATCCTATCTGCCGACTTTGCCCGGCTGGGCGAGGAAGTGCGCGCGATTGACGCCGCCGGAGCCGACTGGATCCATGTCGATGTGATGGACGGCCATTTCGTCCCGAACATCACGATCGGGCCGATGGTGATAAAAGCGCTGCGCGGCCACACCGCCAAGCCGTTTGATGTTCACCTGATGATTTCCCCGGTCGATGCCTACCTTCAGGCCTTTGCCGATGCCGGGGCCGATATCATTACTTTTCACCCCGAAGCCGGACCCCACGCGCACCGCACGGTGCAGGCGATCAAGGCGCTGGGCAAACAGGCCGGAGTCTCTCTCAACCCCGGCACCCCGGCCAAGATGCTCGATTACCTGTACGAGGAGATCGATCTGGTATTGGTGATGAGCGTCAACCCCGGGTTCGGCGGGCAGAGCTTCATTTCCAGCCAGCTGCGCAAGATCGAGGCGATCCGCAAATCGATCGACAAGACCGGACGCGATATCCGGTTAGAGGTTGATGGCGGGGTCGATGTGAACACCGCGCGGCAATGCGTTGCTGCCGGGGCCGATGTGCTGGTGGCGGGATCAGCCACTTTTAAAGGCGGACCCGATCACTATGCCGCCAACATCGCCGCGCTGAAGGGGATCGGATGAGTCATGGCCGATGCGCTTGTCACCGCCCGCTCCGCGCCGCAGGGCGATGCACTGGACGGCGGACCAGCCTTTGCCCTGGGCCACTCGGATGAGGGCGGACTGGTGAACGAAACTGCGTCCCAGACCGTTTCGGCGGGCGGCGAAGTGGTGGAACCGGGCCGGGCCTTGGCACTGGCCGATTTTGCCCCGCCTTCGGTGGGCGCCGGGGAACGCTTGCTGCGCCTCGCCTACCGGCTGGGCATTCCCACTTCCACCTTAGCGGCGCCCTTCCGCAAACCGGCCAAGCCGCGCTTGCTGGCTACGGTGGCCAGTCCGCTGCCCGGCAGCAAAGTGGCCGGCACCGCGCTACGGGCTGGGCATTTTCTGGTCCACGGGGTTAAATCACCGATCGCCCAGATCGATTTCGCCGGGGCCGCCCGGCTCGCCCCGCCGCTCGAGCGGGTGGTCCATTCGTTTACCTGGCTGGCCGATCTTGAAGCCAGCGCCCCGCGCGAAACGGTTGTGCCGGTGGCCGAGCGGATTATCGCGCAGTGGCTGGGGGCCAATCCCAAAGCGCCCGCGCGCCCCGGAAAAGGCCCGGCCTGGAGCCTCGCCAATGCCGGATCGCGCGAGCTTAACTGGCTGGTCCACGCCCCGCTGATCCTCTCGGGCGGCGACAAGGTGTTGCGGGCCAAAGTGCTGACCGCGCTGAACGATACCGCCCGCTGGCTCGACAAGAATGTCGGCCGGGGCGAAGACTTGCTGGCGCAGGTTGCCGGGTGGTGCGGGATCGTTGCCGCCGGATTGCTGCTGCCCGATGGCAAGCCGCGGCGGCTGTTTGGCGAAGCCGGGCTGATCCGCACGCTGGGTGAACTGGTGGGCGACGATGGCGGGGTGCTGGCGCGCAGTCCGCTGGCCCAGATTGAGGCGATCACGCTGCTGGTCAAGCTGCGGGCCTGCTATCAGGCGGTTCGGCGCGATCCGCCGCAGGCGCTTGAGACGATGATGGGTTTGCTGGTCCCGCCGCTGCTGGCGCTAACCCACGGTGATGGTTCGCTCGGATCATGGCAGGGCTCATGGGCGCTTGATGCGGGCGAATTGTCTGCGTTGGTCGCGGCAACCGGCGTTCGGACAAGGCCGCTGCGCGATGTCCGCCAGTGGGGTTATCAGCGGGTTGTGGCCCAAAAAGGCATCCTGCAATTCGATGCCGCCCCGCCGCCGCTGGCCAAGCACGCCCGGAACGGCTGTGCTTCCACCCTCGCGTTTGAATTCAGCCATGCCGCCCAGCGGATCGTGGTCAACTGCGGCGGATCGGGCTGTGCCGGCGGGCTGATGCCGGTACGGCTGGAACAGGGCCTGCGGGCGACCGCAGCGCATTCCACGCTGGTGCTCGACGATGCCAATTCCACCGCCGTGTTGATGGGCGGCAAGATCGGTAATGGGGTGTCCGAAGTCGAAGTTGATCGCCGCACCGTGGTGGGCGACAAAAGCGGCGGGGCGACCCGGCTCGAGGCGAGCCACAATGGCTATGGCAGTCGGTACGGCTTGACCCATCGCCGCATTTTGATCCTGCGCGATGATGGCACCGAACTGCGCGGTGAGGACTTGCTGGTACCCGCCGGTTCCAAAGGCAAGAACGGCAAAGTCGGCTTCGCGATCCGGTTCCATCTGGGATCGGGCATCGAAGTGGGGTTGAGCGACGACGGCCAGGGCGCTGGGCTGGCACTGGCCGACGGATCGTACTGGCAATTCCGGGTCGGCGGCGAAGGGCAGCTGTCAATCGAGGAGAGCATTTGGGCCGATGGCCAAGGCCGCCCGCAGCCGATCCAGCAATTGGTGATCCACGGCCTGGTGTCGCGCGGCGGCGGCAACTTTGCCTGGCTGCTGAAGAAAATGGGATAATTGGTCGGTTCGCTTCGTCATTGCGAGCGCAGCGAAGCAATCCAGAGCGTCGTGCAGTCCGCTGGATTGCTTCGCTGCGCTCGCAATGACGAAGGACTGAGTTGTGACTGAAGTAACGATCCGCCGGGCGCTGCTTTCGGTGTCGGACAAGGCCGGGCTGGTCGATCTGGGCCGGGCGCTGGCGGCGCGCGGAGTGGAACTGGTTTCGACCGGCGGGACCGCCAAAGCCCTGCGCGATGCGGGGCTGGCCGTGATGGACATTTCGGAACTTACCGGCTTTCCCGAAATGATGGACGGGCGGGTCAAGACGCTGCACCCCAAAGTCCACGGCGGGCTGCTGGCGGTGCGCGACAATCCGCAGCACGCCGCCGCCATGGCGGACCACGGCATCGGCGCGATCGATCTGGTAGTGGTCAATCTCTATCCGTTCGAAGCGACCGTGGCCAAAGGCGCGGCGCGCGACGAAGTGATCGAAAATATCGACATCGGCGGGCCTTCGATGGTGCGTTCAGCGGCCAAGAACCATGCCTTTGTCACCATCGTCACCGATCCGGCGGACTATCCGGGGCTGCTCGCCGAACTGGAAACGCGCGGCGGCGCGACCGGTTATGAATTCCGCAAACTGATGGCCGCGCGCGCCTTTGCCGCGACCGCTTCTTACGACGCGATGATCAGTCAGTGGTTTGCCTTTGCCGATCAGCAGCAACTGTTCCCCGAAACGCTGGCAGTGATGGGCACCCGCACCACCGAGCTGCGTTATGGTGAAAACCCGCATCAACGTGCGGCGCTGTACTTGCCCAAAGGGCCGCATGGCGCCGGGATCGCGCAGGCCCGGCAGGTCCAGGGCAAGGAGCTGTCCTACAACAACCTGGCCGACGCCGACGCCGCGCTGGAACTGGTCGCCGAATTTCGCGGTGGCAGCCCGGCTGTTGTTATCGTCAAGCACGCCAATCCGTGCGGCGTGGCCCAAGCGGCCAGTTTGCTCGAAGCCTGGCACGGTGCGCTGGCTTGTGATGATGTCTCGGCGTTCGGCGGGATCGTCGCGGTCAACGTCCCGCTTGATGGCCCGACGGCTGAGGCGATCTGCGCCATTTTCACCGAAGTGGTTGTCGCACCGGATGCTGATGAAGCGGCCATTGCCGTCTTCTCCGCCAAAAAGAACCTGCGGCTGCTGCTGACCGGAACCCTGCCCGATCCGCGCCGCGGCGGATTGCAGGTCAAACCGATCACCGGCGGTTTGCTGGTCCAGACCCGCGACAATGGCGCGATCACACTGGCCGATCTCAAAGTCGTGACCCAGCGTGCGCCGAGTGAGCAGGAACTGCAGGATTGCCTGTTCGCCTGGACCATTGCCCGCCACGTCAAATCGAACGCGATCGTCTATGCCAAGGACGGGATCACCGCCGGGATCGGCGCGGGCCAGATGAACCGCCGCGATTCCAGCCGGATCGCTGCGCTGAAAGCGGCTGAGGCGGCCGAGAAATTCGGTTGGGCCGCCCCGCGCACCTATGGCAGCGCGGTGGCATCGGACGCGTTCTTCCCGTTCGCCGATGGACTATTGGCGGCCGCCGAAGCGGGTGCGACTGCGGTGATCCAGCCGGGCGGATCGATGCGCGATGCCGAAGTGATTGCCGCTGCGGACGAGGCAGGCCTGGCGATGGTGTTCACCGGGATGCGGCATTTCCGGCATTGATCGCCGCCACTCACCGCACCGGTGCATCACTTCACCGCGATGAAGCCTTTATGACTGGGGTATTCACTCGGCGGTAAGGACCTGTTCTGCACGAGGGGGTCTAAGCCAAAACCCCTAGCCGAGTGATTCCACCATGGGCCTGTTCAAAACCGATCTGTACCGCTCTTTCGCTATCGGCTTCGTGCTTGGCGCGATCGCGCTGGGCGCGGCGATGAGCCAGCGACCCGATCAAGGTGTGATCCCGCAAGCCCGGGCAGCCACTGTGATGCCGGACCAGACGCTGGTTGCCTCGGCTGAACTGCCGTTACGCTAAACTGGCCCGGCGTTAAATTGCCCTGCTGAATTTGCCGTTTGCCAGCAGCACGCCTATATCGCTGCCATGGCCAGCGCACATCACCACCATCACCACGAGCCGACCGGACAAAGCCTGATCGAGGAAGCCGCCAAGGCGCTGACCGACGCGGGCGAACAGTGGACCGGAATGCGGGCCGAAGTATTCGAGGCGTTGTCCGGCCAGACGCGCCCGGCCTCGGCCTATGATATCGCCGAAGCAGTATCGATCGCGCGCGGCAAGCGGGTCGCGGCCAATTCAGTGTACCGGATTCTTGATCTGTTCGTTGCCAGCAACCTGGCCCGCCGGATCGAAAGCGCCAACGCCTATATCGCCAACCCGCACCCCGGCTGCCGCCACGATTGCATCTTCCTGATCTGCGATTCGTGCGGGCGGGCGACGCACCTGGACAATGACGGGCTGACCGGCGCGCTGGTTGAAGCGGCGAAGAATGCCGGGTTCGCCGATATCCGCCCGGTGGTCGAACTGCGCGGGGT
Organism: Novosphingobium sp.; assembly: GCA_043756025.1. Classification (GTDB taxonomy): domain Bacteria; phylum Pseudomonadota; class Alphaproteobacteria; order Sphingomonadales; family Sphingomonadaceae; genus Novosphingobium. The sequence continues at coordinate 7,926 of JAYURW010000092.1, forward strand.
TTGCAGCGATTGCAGCTGATTAGAGTGCTTTGCCCATGACTGCCCCGGGAACCGACACGCCGCTATCCGCCATCCGATCAACCTGTTTGATCACATGGTACCCGCAAGCCGCGTAAAGCGGCTGGCCCGAACGGGTGGCCATCATTTCGAGCCGCTGGAAACCCGCTTTGCGCGCAGCGGCCTCGCACAGCCCAAGAATCAGGCGGCCAACTCCTAGTCGGGCAAAGTCCGGATCGGTGTACATCGCACGGATCCGTGCGGCATCAGCTTTGGGATCAAGCAGCCGGTCGTCGCGCAGTCCGACTGCATGATTGCCCCCATACAATGTCGCGCGCCGACTCCAGCCCCCGCACCCAGCGGCGGTGCCTTCGCGCTCGATCAGAAAATAGGTGCCGTCGTCGATCAACTGGGTATCCAGCCCCATGCTCAGGTGGCTGGCGGCAATCTGCTCCGGGCTCAGGAATGGCCGCTGCAGTTCAGCAATGGCGCGCTCCATGATCCGCGTGATAACCGGGATATCGTCACGACTGGCCAACCGGTGTGTCAGTTGCGCTGCCATCGCCTTCAACCGATCTGCGTCAGGCTTAACCCATTGCCATCAGGATCGTTGAACCAGGCCACTTTGGCGCCGCCATCGGGCGATGCCCAGATCCCATCAGCGTCCTGGCCGAACCCGTCGAAAATCTGAAACACCGCGCCTTTGGCCCGTAGCGCGGCCATTGCCGCAGCCAGATCGGCGACGTGCCAACCCAGCACCGTCGGGCCGACGGCGCGGTGATCGGCGACATCGGTCAGCCGCAGCGGTGTGCGGTTGCCCAGATCAAAAGTCGCAGCATGGCTGTCTTCGCCCATCAACCGCAGCCCCAGAACGTCGCGGTAAAATGGTACCGCCTTGGCCCGGTTTGCAGTGGCTACGAAAACGACCGGTTGGGCGTTGGTTGGCAGGGACATGGCGTTCTCCATCAAGTTTGCAGATTTTCTGCACCTTAGTGTCATTCGACACGATTGAAACCAGCGTGTAAGGCGGGATCCATGAGCTCCAATCCGGCAACTCCGCTGCTCGATACTGTCGATGTTCCTTCCGATCTGCGCGCACTGGCCCCCGGTCAGCTGCGGCAGTTGGCCGATGAACTGCGCAGTGAGATGATTTCCGCTGTCGGCACCACCGGCGGCCACCTGGGTTCCGGGCTGGGCGTGGTCGAACTGACTGTGGCGATCCACTATGTCTTCAACACTCCCGATGACCGGCTGATCTGGGATGTTGGCCATCAGGCCTATCCGCACAAGATCCTGACCGGTCGGCGCGACCGGATCCGGACCTTGCGAACCGGCGGCGGCCTCTCGGGCTTTACCAAGCGCAGCGAAAGCGAATACGATCCGTTCGGTGCGGCGCACAGCTCAACTTCGATCTCGGCCGCTCTGGGCTTTGCCGTGGCGAACAAGCTGGCGGGCACGGCGGGCAAAGGCATCGCCGTAATCGGTGACGGCGCGATGAGCGCGGGCATGGCCTATGAGGCGATGAACAACGCGGCAGTGGCCGGAAACCGCCTGATCGTGATCCTGAATGACAACGACATGTCGATTGCGCCGCCGGTCGGCGGGCTTTCGGCTTATCTCGCTCGGCTGGTCTCCTCACGCCCATTCTTGCAACTGCGCGACATCGCCCGGCGAATCTCGCGGCGTTTGCCCGAACCGCTGCACAAGGCCGCCAAAAAGACTGACGAATTCGCTCGCGGGATGGCGATGGGCGGGACGCTGTTTGAAGAACTGGGGTTCTATTACGTCGGGCCCATCGATGGCCACAACATCGACCAACTGGTCCCGATCCTCGAAAACGTCCGCGATGCTGCCGAGGGCCCGTGCCTGATCCATGTCGTGACGCAAAAGGGCAAAGGTTATGCCCCGGCAGAGGCCAGCGCTGACAAATATCACGGCGTGCAAAAGTTTGACGTGATCACCGGCCAGCAGGTCAAAGCGGCGGCATCGGCCCCGGCCTATCAGAACGTCTTTGGCGAAACGCTAGCCAAGCTGGCCGATACCGATCCGCGGATCTGCGCGATTACCGCCGCGATGCCGAGCGGGACCGGGGTGGACAAATTCGCCGCCGCGCACCCCACCCGCACGTTTGATGTGGGGATTGCTGAACAGCACGGGGTAACCTTCGCCGCGGGGCTTGCCGCGCAGGGAATGCGGCCGTTCTGCGCGATATACTCGACCTTCTTGCAGCGCGCCTATGATCAGGTGGTCCACGATGTGGCGATCCAGAACCTGCCGGTCCGCTTTGCCATCGACCGCGCGGGCCTGGTCGGCGCGGATGGCGCGACTCACGCCGGTTCGTTCGACATCACGTACCTCGCCAGCCTGCCCAACTTCGTGGTGATGGCGGCGGCGGATGAGGCTGAACTGGTCCACATGACCTATACCGCTGCGCTCCATGACAGCGGCCCGATTGCGTTCCGCTATCCGCGCGGTAATGGCACTGGGGCGGAAATGCCTGCAGAGCCGATCGCGCTGGAGATTGGCAAGGGCCGGATCGTCAAGCACGGCAGCAAATTAGCGCTGCTTTCGCTCGGCACCCGGCTGGCCGAAGCATTGAAAGCGGCGGAGCAATTGGAAGCCAAAGGGCTGTCGACCACGGTTGCCGACCTGCGCTTTGCCAAGCCGCTCGACGTGAATCTGATCCGGCAGTTAATGGCGACGCATGAAGTGATCGTGACGGTTGAGGAAGGCTCCATCGGCGGGCTGGGCGCCCACGTGCTGACCATGGCCAGCGACGAAGGCTTGACCGATGCGGGCCTCAAAATCCGCACGCTGCGCCTGCCCGATCTGTTCCAGGACCACGACGCGCCGGACAAGCAATACGACTTGGCCGGGCTGAATGCAGGCGGGATCGTCGATTGCGTGCTGAAAGCGCTGCGGCACAATTCGGCCGGGGTTGAAGAGGCGCGGGCTTAGGCTGACAATGGGTGCGCAGCTTGGCATTCCTGAATGGCTAGCGGCAGATTGTGACCACAGCGCTGGCCGGATGGCTTGGGCTAGCGTTTCTGATGCGTCGACGCGGCATGCGGCGGTTGGCGGCGTCACGACCAAGCCCTTCGCGGGAAGAGTTCATCGACTTACTCGCGGGTCAGGTTGACGGCGATACTGCTACCTGGCTGTGGGATCAGGCGTCGCCCTACTACGTCAATGCGATAAGCCCGCATCCCGACGACGACTTGGGCAAAGACGCGATGATCGATGATGGCGATTGGAGTATGGATTGGCCTAGCGAATTCGCAAAGGCGCGCCGGTTCGATGAGGACGACTATCCGGATTGGCCAGTAGAATGGCCTGCCACGCTGCGAAACTTCGGACGGTGGGTGGACATGGGCCGGAAGGTTTCAGCTCAGTCGTAGACCTCGCGCCGGTGGCCAACGGCGATTACCACGATGACGACCCGGTCTTCTTCGATCTTGGCAATCACACGGAAATTCTCGAACCTAAATCTCCAGTGTCCGGCCCAGTCATCAGTCATCGCTTTGCCCCGCTGGCGCGGGTCGGGCAGCAAGGCAATCTTCTTCAGTCCCGCCACAATCTGCGCGGCAGGCGCGTGGCCGAGTTTGCGGAATTGCTTCTGCGCTGGCGCCTCGACCTCAATCCTCCAGACCAAGTTCACGCACCAGTTCATCAAGGGTTACGCGCTTACCCAGATCCGGGTCGCGCAAAGCTTCTTCAAGCAAAGCGATATCTTCGAGCTCTTCGATCTTTTCACGGAGCGCTTCGCGAGCATAATAGCTCTTCGAGCGGCCAGTGCGCTTAGCTACGGCAGTCAGGCGCGATTCGAGATCGGGATCGAGGCGGACAGCAAGCATTGCAAAAGCTCCTTTGTCATACTTGTATAACAAATTCCCTCAACTTACAACCACCGCCACACCCCGGCCGGAATCGCGATCAACCAGCCATGCGCCCAGCTGGCCCCCAGCCACAGCGCGATCCCGCCGAGCAATGGAACGGCCCCGGCTTTGCCCAGCGCGCCCCACTTTGGCCAATAGCTGGTCTTGGCTTCCCAGCCCTGCCAGGCCGCGCCCATCAACACTTCCTTTTTACGGTCCTGCAGATGCGAACCGGCCAGGGCCAGAATGGCGACCGCAAGGCTGAGCACGATTACCCGCGGGGTCGGGCTGACCAGCAGATGCGCGGCGCTCCATAGTGCAAAGGACCACATCATCGGGTGGCGGGTGGTATGGAATACGCCGTGCGGGCCTTTTGCGGCCAGCGCAGCGGCACCCGGTGCAGGCAGCGCCGGATTGCCAATGAACGAGCCCACCAACAGCACCGAGGCGATCAGCATCAGCAGCGTGGCGGCAATCCAAGGGCCGTCCGCCATGCCATTCCACAGCGGCGCGGCAGGCGGAACGGCGCGGAAGGCCATGACCAGCCAGCCGAGCGTGGCAAAGGCGACCAGCGAATAGAGCGCGGGAAAGGCCTTTTCCCCGGTGATCCGCACTAACGGCGCCCGCAGCGGGTGCGACAAGGCGAAATGGCTCCCGACAAAAGCAAGCGAAGCGGCGGTTAGGTTGGCAAGCGCGTGGTCCATCATTCGGCCCCTATGTTTACGGCGTGAACATGGCTAACACAGTCCAGCGCCATTGCAAGCAACGCGGGCGATTTTCCTACAGCAGCCTAATCGGGTAAGGCCTTGGCACAGGCGCACAGCGGCTTCGGCGGTCCACCGAAACGCTCAAAAATTGTATCAAATGCTTGATATAATGCGATTATAGCGAATTTCCAGGTTGGTTTGTGCCGCCCTTTCGCCGCACTGGTGCACGCCTTGACCCGGTTTGTGCGCGTTTGTGCCGGTTTGTGCAGGCTTTACCAATCATAGGCCTTGGGCAGATACCCTTCGGTTGGCGACGATTTGTAGCGATCACGCAGCCGGGTCTGGTGGCTGCCCAGCGGCTGTTCCACGCCGTCGATGAACACCATCGTCACGCCGGACGTAACCTCAAGCGGATCGCCATCCCAGATCACCACATCGCCGGCCCGCCCCGCGCGGAGCGAGCCGATCCGGTCGCCTAGCCCCAGCGCCTCAGCCGGGCCGGAACTGATCGAAGCGAACGCCTGATTCCAGGTCAGCCCGCTGGCTCCGGGCACTTTGGTCAGCGCCACCATGTTTCCGGCGTATTGCGGCGCATAACGCGGCTGATCGAAGAACGCGCCCAATGAGACTTTGACCCCGGCGGCCTTCATCCGTCCAACATTCGATTGGGTCGCGCCCAATTGCTCAAAACTGGCGGGCAGATCGTTCAGCGGGGTGGCCAGCACCGGCACGCCGGACTGGGCCAATTCGCCGGTCACCATCCAACCCTCGGTCGCACCGACGATCACCAGTTTGAGCAGCGGGAACTCTTTCTTGAGCCCCAGCACCATCCGGATATCGGCAGCGCGTTCGACGTGAACATAGAGCGGCTGTTTGCCGGTCACCACCGGGATCAAGGCAACCGCATCGCGGCGGCCCAGCAGCACATCATCGCGCCGCGCGCCGGCCGGAGCAGCGGCCAGTTCGCGCGCTTCGCCGAGCGAGTTGTGAAGCTGCGCCCAGGTCGCAACCCGGCTGCCGCCCGCACGGCGCGCACCGGTTTCGCCCAGTTCAACATACTGGAACGCGCGCGGGACCATCACCGGATTGGGGTCTGCCCCCAGATCGATTACTACGCCCTGCCCGCCAAAGATCGTATCGGTGCCAATCGGCGCAACGGCGGCGCGGGTGACTCCGCCGGCCCGGCTGACCTTGATATGCTGGGCATCGGGATTGATGCCCTGGCTGAGATCAAGACTGGCGCTGAACGGGCTTTTGCCCGCGTCGCTATCGTTGCTGTCATCAACCGCTTCGACATCGAACAAGCCCAGATCGGTAACCGCGACGACCAGCCCCGGCGTAACCCATTTGCCGCTGGCATCAACTTTGCGGACCCCCGCCGGGACCACAACACCGCGGCCCACGGCGACGACTTTGCCGTCCTGCACCAGCACCGTTGCGCCGTCGATTGGGTCGCTGCCATCGCCAATCACCACTTTGCCGCCGGTGATCGCCACCGTCTGCGCCAAGGCCGGGCTGGCGATGCCGCACAGCAGCGCTGCGATCAAATACCGCGCGCTCATTTCACGTCTCCTTCGCCGGGTTGGCCCAGCTCGAAATCACTGACCGCGCGGCGTTTGCGGTCGGCGCTGTCAAACAGCATCGCCCCATCGACCCAGACCTTTTCAGGCCGCGAATAGACCGACAGCGGATTGCCGTTCCACAGCACCAGATCGGCGCCTTTGCCCGGTTCCAGACTGCCAGTCAGCTTGTCGATCCCGATCGCTTTGGCCGGGTTGAGCGTCAGCCAGCGGATCACTTCGCCGTCCGGCACGACCACCCCGATCCGCCGGGCATCACCCTGTGCCTTGGCCGCTTCCTGATTGAGCCGCTGGATGCCGTTTTCGTCGTCCGAATGGATCACCACGCAGGCTCCGGCCTTGAACAAGATCCCGGCGTTTTCAGGGATCCCGTCATAGGCTTCCATTTTGAAGCCCCACCAATCGGCCCAGATCGCGCTGCAAGTACCTGCTGCCGCTAGCAGATCGCCGATCTTATAGGCTTCGACGGCGTGGTGGAAGGTGGAGATCTTGTAGCCAAATTCCTTGCCCATATCGAGCACCACGGCCATTTCATCAGCGCGGTAGCAGTGGTTCTGGACCAGAATTTCGCCGTCCAACACCCCGACCAGCGTTTCCATGCCAAGGTCGCGGCTTTCCAGCTTTCCGGCCTCGCGCTTGGCCCGGTATTCGCTGGCTTTGATCCAGGTTTCGCGGTTGACCGCCAGATTGCCCATCCGGGTCATTGGCGTGCGGCCCTTGCCGCCGTAAACCCGCTTGGGATTTTCCCCGCAGGCCATTTTGAGACTGTAAGGCGCGGCGGGGAATTTCATCGCCTGCATCGTCCGCGCCGGAACGTTTTTCAGCACCACCCCGCGGCCGCCCATCAGGTTGCCCGATCCGGGCAGGACCAGCAGCGAAGTAACCCCGCCATTGGCCATCGCGCGGCTGAAGCCGGGATCTTGCGGCCAGACCGAATGCTCCGCCCAGACGTTGGGCGTGGTCGGATTGGTCATTTCGTTGCCGTCGGAATGCGCCTCAACCCCGGGGCTGGGATAATCGCCCAAGTGGCTGTGCGCGTCGATGATCCCGGGGGTGACGAACTTTCCGGTCGCGTCGATCCGGGTATAACCTTCGGGCACCGCCAGATCGGGCCCGCCAACCGCGACGACTTTGCCGTCCTTGATCAGCACCGTGCCGCGATCAATCTGGCGGCCAGTACCGTCAAACACGGTCCCCCCAACCAGCGCGGTTGGGGCGCTGGCATAGGGCCGGTAGGTGGAAGGATAAGGATCCTTGTTGAAATCCCGCGCGGCCTTGATCGCGGGGGTTTCTTCCTTCTTGTCCTTGTCCTTGGCCAGACCGGGCCCGGTGCCGCCCAGCACCAGAACGCAGGCGGCGGCGGACAGCAGCGAACGGTTGAGCTTGCGCATCGGGCTACTCTGTCTTCGCCGCGACACGGTCTTCGAGGGTGTCAATATGCATCCAGCTTTTGACAAACCGCGACAGCAGCAAGACGACGACGGCGGCACCGATGCTGATCCAGCCGAACATTTCGTAGATTTCTAGCAGCTTGTCCTTGCTCATTTCTCCGCCATGCCCGCCGGTCGCTTCACCAATCTTGCCGGCCACGAAATTGCCAACTGCGGTCATGTAGAACCATGCCCCCATGATCAGTGAGGCGAGATAGGTCGGGGCCAGTCGGTTCATCGCTGAAAGCCCAACTGGCGAAAGGCACAGCTCACCCGTTGTGGCGAACAGGTAATAAAGGAACACGAACAGCACTGGCGTCATCGCCGCGACACCGTATGCCTGTGCACCCCAGACCAGCACCAGATTGGCCAGCCCCATCTGCGCCAAAGCCAGACCGAATTTGGCCGGAGCGGAAGGCTCTTTGCCTTTGCGGCCCAGCCATTGCCACATCCCGGCAAACAGCGGGGCGAGGATGATGATGTAGATCGGGTTGATCGACTGGAAAATGCTGGCTGGAACCGTGCCGCGATCAACAAAGCGATCGGTGAACAGGCTCATCGAACCACCAGCCTGCTCGAACAGGCCCCAGAACAACGGATTAAGGCTGATCAGAAACAGGATCGCAAACATCCGTTCGCGCGGTTCCTTGGGCAGCTTGAAGGTTTCAAAGAGCACATAGCCGAGCAGGCCGATGCCAGAGACCACCAGCAAACCCTGGATCACAGACTGGTATTGCACCAGCGCCCAGATCACGCCGACTGCACCAAGGCCAATTGCATAAAGCGACATTTCTTTGGATTTGGAGAGCGGTGCAGGTGCTTCGCCAGCACCGTTCAAGGCGCCCTTACCCAGCACAAACACGACAAGCCCGGCCAGCATCCCGATACCTGCCAGACCAAAGCCGTAACCCCAGCCAATCGTCTCGCCCAGATAGCCGACCAGGATGGTACCGACTGCGGCGCCCAGATTGATGCCCATGTAGAACACCGTATAGGCGCCGTCGCGGCGCACATCGGTCAGCTTGTAAAGTTGCCCGACCATCACCGAAATGTTGGCCTTGAGGAAGCCCGAACCAACGATGATGAAAGCCAGTGCCAGCCAGAACACGTTGATCGTCGAATCGGCTTGTCCGCCAACGCCTTCAACCGCCATCAGGCTGTGTCCGGCCGCCAGCAGCAGCCCGCCGAACAGTACCGCCTTGCGTTGCCCCAGATAGCGATCGGCCAAATAGCCGCCCAGCACCGGGGTGATATACACGAGGCTGGTATAGGCACCGTAGATCAGGTTAGCCTTACCATCGGCGAACAGCCAATGCTTGGTCAGGTAGAAGATCAGCAGCGCGCGCATCCCGTAGTAGGAGAACCGCTCCCACATCTCGGCGAAGAACAGCATATACAGGCCCTTGGGATGCCCGGCGAATTCGGGCTCCTTTTGGGTGGCGATCTTCGCGCCGATTGCGAGGAATACCGCCAGGACGACGATCGCGATTGCCGCGATCCAGTCTTCCTCAACCCACAGGCCCATATCTTTCATGAAAAACTCCCCAATACGTCGATCTGCAGCCGATCTCGGCGGCCGCTTGCATGGGCAGGAGACTAGCCGTGATTTCGCCGCTGTGAAGTGAAATATGCCGCGCGTGATGGTTTGTTGCTTATTGCTCTGCAGGCCAATTCCCTTGCGTGAAGCGCTGTATTATGGCACTGATGCACCATGCCCCAGACCAACCAGCCCGTGTATCTGAAACTCCGCGATACGATTGCCGCCGCGATCATCGACGGGACATATCCCGATGGAGCGCTGCTCCCTTCGGTGCGGGCCTTTGCTGCTGATCAGGGCGCCAATCCGCTGACCGTGGCCAAGGCTTATCAATTGTTCCAGCTTGACGGGCTGGTCGAGGTTCAGCGCGGGGTCGGGATGTTCGTGGCGCGCGGCGCGGCGGACAAGCTGCGGCGCAGCGAGCGGACGCGTTTTCTGGAAATCGAATGGCCGGCGATTTGCCAGCGGATCGAACGGCTTGGCATCCGCCCTGCAGAGCTGCTGACCGAAAAACTGTAAGAAAATTTACTGATTCTATTTGCGCATCGGGGCTGCTTTTGGCAGTATCCGTGATTGTGCAGTGCTGCTTTTTCCGGGTCGGAAGTTGTGCCGCGCTTTTTACCAATGATTTGGCGGGAGCCGCGCCTGCGGTCCCTATGAAAGGCGTGTTATGATCCGTTCCGAACTAGTTGCCGCTCTGGCCCGAGAAAACCCCGGCTTGCGCCTCGAAGAAGTCGAACGGGCTGTCGGCACGTTTTTCGATGAAATCGCGGCGCGCCTTGCGGCCGGCGGCCGGGCCGAACTGCGCGGATTTGGCGCTTTCTCCACCCGCGCTCGTGACGCCCGCAAAGGCCGCAATCCGCGCACCGGCGAAGCCGTCAGCGTGCCCGGCAAAAGCGTCCCCTATTTCAAACCCGGCAAAGAAATGCGCGCGCGTTTGAACGCGGATTAGCACAGTCCAATTCAAAGGAGCGGGACTAGCCAGCCCGCTCCAGTTCTGCCACATCGCCTGCGCGCGCGGACGTGGCGGAATGGTAGACGCCGGGGACTTAAAATCCCCTGAGCTTTGCTCGTGTGGGTTCGAGTCCCACCGTCCGCACCAATGGCCAACCGCACCGCCGGCCCACCGCACCCGCGCTGCCAGCCTTCGCCCGGAAATACCTGCAAATTTCGCGGCGCGTTAACGACTGATTAGGCAATTTCCTTCACTTCTGCCACTATTGACCAAGTGGGGGCAAAATGGCTGTTACCGGCTTCACTGGCGCTGTAAAATCAGCGTCAAACCGTAAAAAGACTGTCGATGTGGCGATCATCGGAGCGGGTCCTGCGGGGCTGACCGCCGGATATCTGCTGACCAAGGCGGGGCTTTCGGTTGCGATCATCGAAAAAGACACGACATACGTTGGCGGGATCAGCCGGACGGTGGAGCACGAAGGCTACCGCTTTGACATTGGCGGGCACCGGTTCTTTTCCAAATCCAAGCAGGTTGTCGATCTGTGGAACGAGATCCTGCCCGACGATTTTATCGAGCGCCCGCGGATGAGCCGGATCTATTATGAGGGCAAATTCTATTCCTATCCATTGCGCGCGTTCGAGGCGCTGTGGAATCTGGGGATCGTGCGGTCGGCTTTGTGCATGGCGAGCTTTGCCAAGGCCCAGGTGTTCCCCAACAAGCAGATCAAAAGCTTTGAAGACTGGACCGTCAACGCGTTCGGCTGGAAGCTCTATTCGATCTTTTTCAAGACCTATACCGAGAAGGTCTGGGGGATGCCGTGCGACGAAATGAGCGCCGATTGGGCTGCCCAGCGGATCAAGGGCCTGTCGTTGTGGGGCGCTGTGGTTGACGGCCTGAAGCGCAGCCTTGGCCTCAACAAAGTCCCCAACGACGGAATGGCGACCAAGACCCTGCTCGAAAGTTTCCGCTATCCGCGGCTTGGCCCCGGCATGATGTGGGACGCGGCGCGTGACAAGATCATCGCCAGCGGCAGCGGCGAAGTGCTGATGGGCCATGCGCTCAAGCAGCTTGCAGCCGACGGCCACGGCGGCTGGCGGCTGACCGCCAGCCATGGCGGCGGCGATACCACGATCCGCGCCAAACACGCGATCAGCAGCGCCCCGATGCGCGAACTGGCCGCGCGGCTGCATCCGCTGCCGCAGACCAGTCTGGCTGCCAAGCAGCTCAAGTATCGTGATTTCCTGACCGTCGCGCTCAAAATCCGCAGCGATGATCTGTTCCCGGACAACTGGATCTATATCCACGATAGCAAGGTCAAAGTTGGCCGGATCCAGAACTTCCGTTCGTGGTCGCCCGAAATGGTACCCGAAGCCGGTGTGGCCTGTGTCGGCCTCGAATACTTCTGCTTTGAAGGCGACGGGCTGTGGTCGATGGCCGATGCCGAACTGATTGACCTCGCCACCCGCGAACTGGCCCAGCTGGGGCTGGTGTCAGCCGAGCAGGTGTTTGGCGGGGCCGTGGTGCGGCAGGAAAAGGCCTATCCGGTCTATGACGAGGACTATGCCAGCAACGTTGCGGTGATGCGTGATGAACTGGAAGCCGTGCACCCCAACTTGCATCTGGTCGGGCGCAACGGGATGCACCGCTATAACAATCAGGATCACGCGATGATGACCGCGATGCTGACAGTCGAAAATATCATCGCCGGATCGCGCGTCTATGACGTGTGGTGCGTCAACGAAGATGCCGAATACCACGAGGCTGGAGCCGAAGGCGCCGAGCTTGATCTGGCTGCGCCGCGCGCGCCAAGCGAGGATCAGGCCGCTGCGCTCAATTCCGTCCGTGACGTGCCGCAACGCGTCGAAGCCAAGCGCGACGCGGCCTGACGCCATGTTCCGCCGCGCCACCGATATGGTGTTTCTGCGCTACATCGCCGCTAGCGCCTGTGCGCTCGGGGCCGACATGGGCTTGTTTCTGGCGCTGCTGGCGCTTGGGTTCCCGGCGGCCGCTGCGGCAGCGGCGGGCTATGGTTTGGGCATTCTGGCGCACTGGCTGCTCTCCAGCCGCGCGGTTTTCACCCGGAACGTCGCGGCGCACGGGCCCGACCGAAGCCGCCAGAAGGCGTTGTTCGTCGGCTCTGCGCTTATTGGTCTGGCCGTCACCACCGCTATCGTCGGCGCCGGCACCGCGCTGGGACTTGATCCCCGGCTGGCCAAGCTAGCCGCGATCGGCGCCAGTTTCACGCTGACCTGGCTGCTGCGCGAACGGGTGGTGTTTCGCGCCGCCGCGTCGCGATGATCTTCGTCGAGCGCCGCCGCGCAGGTTTCACTGCCGAGCTGCTGTGGCCGGTTGGCTTGATCTGGCTAGCCGTTGCGCTCCTGTTTCTAATTACCAAGTGGCCAGCCATCACCGCCATGCAACTGCACGATGCGGATGACACGCTGCGGCTGATTCAATTGCGCGATCTGGTGGCGGGGCAAAGCTGGTTCGACCTGACACAACACCGGGCCAACCCGCCGGGCGGGTTGCCGATGCACTGGTCGCGGTTGGTTGATGTCCCGTTGTGGCTGATCTACTCGGCGTTTGCACCGTTGTTTGGTGCGGCATGGGCCGAAACCATTGCGGTGATACTGGTCCCGCTGCTCACGCTGTTTTGCGCCATGTTGTTGGCTGGACGGTTGGCCTGGCGGATTCTAGGCGGAGATGCCGCTGCCGACACCTGTCTTGTTCTGGCGCTCATGACTGCCGTAATTGAGCAGTTGCAGCCGCTCAGGATCGATCACCATGGCTGGCAGATCGTGGCCGTGCTGGCCGCGCTCAACGGATTGGCTGCGCGCAGCGAAAAGACCGGCGGGCGCTTGGCCGGGATCGCGATAGCGCTGGGCCTGACCATCAGCCTTGAACTGCTGCCGATCGCCGCACTGATCGGTGCGGTGTTGGCGCTGCGCTGGTTGCTCGACCGCAAGGACAAGGCGCTGTGCCTGCATTACGTCCGGACCCTTGCGGTCACCGCGCTACTGGTTTTCGGGGCAACGCGCGGCCTTGGCGATCTGGCGCCGCATTGTGATACCCTGTCCCCAGCTTACCTCGCCGCGCTGCTGGCCGCTGCCAGCGGGCTGAGTCTGCTGGGGTTGGCCCCACCGATGCCGCGGGTGGCGATGGCCCTAGCGATGGCCGCTACTGCTGCCGGGGCCATAGCGACGCTAGTGATCCTCGCTCCGCAATGCTCAAGCGGGCCGTTCGTAGCGCTCGACCCGCTGGTGCTGCAATTCTGGTATGCCAATGTGCGCGAGGGAATGCCGGTCTGGCGGCAGGACCTTTCGGTTGCGTTGCGGCTGGTGGTACCGTCGTTATTCGGGCTCTATGCCGCGTTCCGGCTTTGGCAGAATAGCAACGGCTGGCTGCGCAGGTTCTGGTTCGAATATACCTTTATCCTGGCCGGAGCGCTGCTGTTGGGGCTGGTGGTCAGCCGCTCGGCCGGGTTTGCCGCCGCAATCGGTGCGGTTCCGCTCAGTTGGATGCTGCGCGAGTGGATCCGCACTGGCAAAGCAATGCGCACGGGCCCGAAACGGCTTGGAATCTTCGCAGCTGCCGCGTTGGTGGTGTTGCCCCAGATTCCGCTGGAAGCTGCGCGGGCGCTTGGTCCGCATGATTCGGCTCCGACCCGAACGGCGCAATATATTTGCGACATTCAAAGCGCCGCTGGGACTCTCAATGCGCTGGCGTCCGCTACGATTTTTGCCCCGATCGATAATGGCCCGATGCTGCTGCTCCACACCCCGCACAAGGTGGTGGCCACCGCGCATCACCGCGCGCCGCAAGCGCTGCACGATGTCATTGCCGCTTTCACTTCCGACCCGGCCGCAGCCGAAACGATCGTGCGGGGGCGCGGCGCGCGCTATCTGGCGATCTGCCCGGGCCTGGCCGAAGCTACGCTTTACCGCGAGGCGGCGCCGCGCGGGCTGATGGCCCAGCTCAGCAATGGGGCAGCGCCACACTGGTTGAAGCCGGTGGCGATGCCCACGGCAAGCGGACTGCTGGTCTGGGAAGTGGTCAATCCCTAACCGTCAGAACTTCTCCAGCGTCACTTCCATTTTGCGGAAGCCGTGGACAAAATTAGCCCGGACCCGCTCGACTTTGCCGGTGACGTTAACCCGCATCCGCCGCTTGTGCATTTCTTCCATCAGCACTTTCAGCTGCAATTCGGCCAGCCGTGCCCCGACGCAGCGGTGGATGCCATAGCCGAACGATAGATTACGGCGGGCATTGGGCCGGTCGAGGATCACCTTGTCGGGATCGGTGAACACCTCTTCATCGCGGTTGGCCGAAAGGTACCACAAGATCAGCTTGTCGCCCTTTTTGATCTGCTGGCCAAACACGTCAGCGTCGGCCGTCGCCGTGCGGCGCATATGCGCCAGCGGGGTCTGGAACCGGAGAATTTCTTGCACCGCATTGGGAATGATCGCCGGATCGGCTTCAAACAAACTGCGTTGGTCGGGGAAAGTATCCAGTGCGTGGATGATCCCCGACATGGTGTTGCGGGTGGTATCGTTGCCGCCAACGATCAGCAGGATCAGGTTCCCCATGAATTCCTGCGGGCTCATGTGGTTCATCGCATCGGAATGGATCATCATCGAAATCAGATCGCGGCTGGGCGGTTTGCCAGTGCGGTCCACCCACAGGGTCATGAAATAGTTCGCCATCTCCTGAAGGATTTCCCAGCGGGTCTCATTCAGTTCGCGCGCAAAGCCCAGCTCAACATCGCCGGCCCAGTCTGACCAATAGGTCAGCAGGCGGCGGTCTTTCCAGGGGAAACCAAACAGGATCGCCAGCATCCCAGTGGTCAATTCAACCGAAACCTTGTCGACCCAATCGAACTGTTCACCATATGGCAGAGCATCAAGCGTAGCGGCCGTGCGCATCCGGACTTCTTTGGCCAGATGCTCGATTTCAGCCGGGGTAAAGGCCGGGGCAACGGTGCGGCGCTGGCCAGTGTGTTCGGGCCGGTCCATCGCGATGAACATCGGCAGGCGGCGTTCGGCCAGCTGTTCGGGAGTGATATCCGCCGGTGGTTCCGTAATGGTAATCCCGCCGTTTTCCCATGACGAGGAAAACAGTTCAGGCAGCGCCTCGATATGCTGGATCGCTTTGGAAGTGGTGACGTTCCAATAAGGGCCATAGGGCGATTCGGGCACATAGTTGACCGGATCATTGGCGCGCATTTCGGCAAAGATCGGCTGCCAGCGGTCCTCGACGTAAATGTCGCTGCGCGAAACATCGCGCGGATGGGTCGACTTGGGCAGCTCTTGGCCGTGCTCCTTCAGCCAAGCCTCAAACGCATCTGTGGCAGTCGGCGAAGTGCGGTAAGTGAAAGTTTCTGGACTGGTTGCCTGGCTGGCCATCGCTCGTCTCTCCATTGCGCGCACCTTTTGGCCGAACGGCAGCCCGATGCGTTGCTTTGAGAGACTTATCTCGCTTAACTTACCGAAATGTCAATAGCGGCTCGGCGAACCGCCGGACCCGGGCGTCAAGCTGGCACCCGGCGTCGAAACAGCCCGCGCTTTTTCGCTCCACCAGCCGGACCGCTTTGCATCACCCGCTTCTTGAACAGCGCCGCACCGGCCCGGATCAGCACTGCTACCCACAGCAACTGCCAGGCCACTGCCGCAGCATGGGGCCACAATTCGGCGTTCTGCGCGGCGTGGGCCAGCATCGCAAAGGGCGAAGAAAACGGCACCGCCATCGCCGCCAGCTCTACCCAGGTGCCTGGCAGTGCCACGGCGAAATTGGCAAACAGGAAGTTGAGCAATTGCAGGACGGTGACCGGCATCGACAGGGTCTGCACTTCGCGCACAGTGGTGGCGAGCGAACCGATCGCGAGGAAAATCGACCCGAGCAGCAAATAGCCCATCGCGAAATAGACCACCCCGAGGCCAAGGAACACCGGCCAGCCGACCGCCGGAGCCGGATAGTCCGCCAGGCCATTGCCCGCGCCGAACCACAACGCACCGCCAGCCAATCCCCAGACCGCGATCCCGACCATCGAGACCGCCAGCATTGCAAACAGCTTGCCCAGAAATACCGCGTCCATCGGGATCGCAGCGGCCAGCACTTCGATGATCTTGTTGCCCTTTTCCTCAACCAGATTGGACAGCACCATCCCGGCCAGGATCGTCATCAGCATGAACAGCACCATCTGGCCGATCTGGGCAGTGGAGCGCTGACCCGAGGTCTGATCGGCTTTCGAGGTGGCAATCCCTGCCAACGTCACCGGCGGAAAAACTTGCGGGCCGCGGCCCAGTGCATGAGCAGCGAGCAGGCTTACCCGGCCCTGCCAATCGGCAATCCGTCCCTCTGGCCCGGTCAGCACCGGATGCTCTAGCGTGCCAGTAACAATCGCCGCCAGATTGGCACGGTTGCCTTTCATTTCGGCGACCGGGTCAAACGCCTCGCCCGGTTTGACTTCGCGGACCACCACCAGCGTAGGCATGGCGAGGCCGATCTGCGGGGCCAGCACCCGCTGCGCTTTGACCATCGCGGCGGCATCAGCCGGGGCCATCGCGACGCCCAGTTCGGGGCGGCTGGCGTTCTGGCGAACTTGCTGGCCGATCCCGCCAGCCAGGCTCATCAGCCCGATCATGAACAACGGGCCGAGCAGGAAGAAGATGAAACTGCGCGAAAACAGGATCGCGGTGAAATCGCGCCGGGCGATCACATAAGCGGCGCTGAGCCGCGACATCCGTCCGCCGGGGGGTGCAAAGCTCATTGTCCGGCCTCCTCGGGTTCGGCTTCGAGCGCGCGGGCGGCGGCTTCACCGGCAATCGCGACAAACGCATCGTGGAGCCCGGCGCGTTCGATTGAGAGCGACAGTATCCCCGCCTCGCCTTCGATCAAAGCCCGCAGCAACGGCTCGATCCCGGTTTCGGGCAGCGAGAAATACCAATGGCGGCCTTCGTGCCGGGCATCGCCCGGCAACGCGGCGCGCCAGGTCCCGTCAGCGGCGCGAGTTTCCAGCCGGACTTGCGGGCGGATCCGGTCACGTGCGACATCAACCGGGCCAGCAAAGGGTACCTTGCCGCCAGCAATGATCGCGACTGCATCACACAGCCGTTCGGCATGGGCGATCACGTGAGTGGAAAAAATCACGGTCGTGCCCTTTTCGGCCAGCCCCCGGATCATCCGTTCAAGCTTGCCCTGATTGAGCGCATCGAGCCCGGAAAACGGCTCGTCAAACACCACCAGCCGGGGTTCGTGAACCAGCGTGCCCAGCAGCTGGACCTGCTGGGCCATGCCTTTGGACAGCTGCCGGATTTGGCGGTCGATTGCATAACCGAGGCCGTTTTCTTCGAGCAGTACTTTGCCGCGCCGCCGCCCTTCGGCCAGCGGAAGCCCGCGTAGCGCGCCCAGAAAAGCGATCGCTTCATAGGCTTTCATCGAAGGGTAAAGCCCTCGCTCTTCCGGCAGATAACCGATGGTATGGGCAATCTCATGCGGGCGATCATGCCCCAGCACCCGGCGAATGCCCTGATCGGGCTCGATAATCCCCAGCAGCATCCGCAGCGTGGTGGTCTTGCCCGCGCCATTGGGGCCAAGAATGCCGTAAATCGCGCCTTCGGGCACCGATATATCGACACCATCGACAGCGGTGAAACCATCAAACCGCTTGACCAGGCCCCGCGCTTCAATCGCCAGCGGCTTGTCCCCCGCCTGCGGCGCGCTGCTCGTCATCAGTTGATCCTCTAGCTTCATTGCTCAAGCCCTCTATGGAGTGCTTCTGAACAGGAGCAACAGCAAGTTTGGTTAACGCCGCATCCACCATGGCTCTCAAGCATGACCTGATCGCCGAAGCGCGGCGGCTGGGCTTTGCTGCCTGCGCCATCGCCCCGGCAACCGAAGACCCGCTGGCTGCCGCCCGGCTGGAGCAGTGGCTGGATGAAGGGGCGCACGGCGAAATGGGCTGGATGGCGGACCGCCTCCACCACCGCCGCAGCCCGCAAGGCCTATGGGATGAGGCCCGCAGCGTGATCGCATTGGGAATGAGTTACGCCCCCAGCACCGATCCATTGGCGCTGGCCGATGCGCCTGAGCGGGCCCGGATATCGGTCTATGCCCAAGGCGGCGATTATCACGATACGGTCAAAAAGGCGGAAAAAGCGCTGGCCCGCTGGTTGGTGGCAGAGGCCGACAAACGCGGGCTGGGCCCAGTCGGCGTCAAAGTGTTCGTCGATACCGCGCCGGTGATGGAAAAGCCGCTGGGGCAGGCCGCCGGGCTGGGCTGGCAGGGCAAGCACACCAATCTGGTCAGCCAGGAGCATGGCTCGTGGTTGTTTCTGGGGGCGATCTATACCACACTGGCGCTGGAACCGGATGCGCCGGAGCGGGACCACTGCGGGTCGTGCACCGCTTGCCAGAGCGCCTGCCCGACGGAAGCCTTCGTGGCGCCCTATCGGCTCGACGCGCGGCGCTGCATTTCCTATCTGACGATCGAACTGAAAGAGGCGGTTCCGCTCGAATTTCGTAAAGCGCTCGGCAACCGGATTTATGGCTGCGACGATTGCCTGGCGGTCTGCCCGTGGAACAAATTTGCCCAGAGCGCGGCTGCAATGAAACAATTCAGGCCCCGCGCCGAACTGACCGCGCCGCGTCTGGCCGACCTGCTGGCGCTCGATGATGCAGGCTTTCGCAAACTGTTTTCAGGCTCGCCGATCAAGCGGATCGGGCGCAATCGGTTCGTCCGCAACTGCCTCTATGCCGCCGGGAACAGCGGCGATGCGGCGCTTACCGCGCCGGTCCGGGCCCTGCTGGACGATCCCGACAGTGTTGTTGCCGAGGCCGCGCAGTGGGCAATGGCAGAACTGGTTCGCGCAGAGGGGACGCGCTTTCCGTGAAGCCCTTCGCCCTCTGCGGTCGTCACAAAAACCCTAACTATCGCCCCAGCAAATTCCGCGCCTGACTGGCCAGCTGTGCCAGCATCGCAGGCGCCACCGGAGCCGCCGCCTGCGCGCGGACAACAACCCGGCGGAACTGAGTGATCCCTTCGCCCTGCGCTTCGGCCCAGAGCGTTACCGCCGCAGCCGGATCGCATTTTTGGCCCATCGTCCGGCGCAGGAAATCGATCCGCATCTGCTGGAAATCACGCGCGAGGCCATTGACCAGCAGGCGCTCCCACGGGTCGGACGGGCTCATCCGGGCGGCAGTTTGCTGTGCCCAATCGAGTCCAAGCCGGGTCCCCAGATCGCCGAACGCAGCCGTAATCGCCCGCGCCGTGCAGCCGGTTTCGCGGGCCAATTGCGCAATCCCGATTGAACCATCTACATCCTGCAGCTGGACCACCAGCGCCGCTTCGGCTTCGGGTGCCCCAGCCTCAGCCAAAGCCGCCCGCATCCGGCCCGATTGCGCGCGGACTTCATTGGACAGCAGACCATCAGGATCGCGAGTCAGTTCGGTCACACCGCTGTGCAAATCGGCAACCAGTTTCGACGGCTCACAGGTGTGCCCGCCAATCCGCAGCAGATCGGCAATATGATCGGACAGCGCCGCGGCGGCGCGATCAAACAGCGTGATCCGCGCGCCTTCACTCATCGCTGCGGTTTCGATCCGGTGCCAGGTTTCAGCCAGCCCAAACAGCTGTTCAGCAGCGACGAACGCCGCTGCGGTCTGGGCCAGACTGGCGCCTTCTTCTTCGGCCAGTTCGAACGGATGGATCAGCCCGAGCCGGTTGACCAGACGGTTCGCCAGCTTGGTCGCGATGATTTCGCGGCGCAGCCGGTGATCGAGGATATCGGCCTTGAACTTGGCCCGCATCGGTTCGGGGAACGCGGCCAGCAGCTCTGCCTCCAAGCCCGGATCGTCGGGCAAGGGCGAGGCTTCGATCGCCGCCTGCAAAGCCAGCTTGGCGCTGGATAGCAGCACCGCCAACTCAGGCCGGGTCAGCCCGCGGCCATCGGCGGAACGGCGCAGATAAACCTCGCTATCAGCCAGCCCTTCGGTCTTGCGGTCGAGCTGGCCGGCGGCTTCGAGCGTTTCGATCAACCGCAAGTGCGATGCTGTTACTGCCGGTCCGCTGGCCTGCGCAATCGACAGCGCCAGTGCTTGCAGCCGGTTGTCCTCCAGCACGATTTGCGAAACTTCATCGGTCATGCTGGACAGCAGCTTGACCCGGGCCGGTTCGGTCAGCCGCCCGGCGCGCTTGGCCCCGGCCAGTGCAATCTTGATGTTAACCTCGTTGTCCGAGCAATCGACGCCGGCCGAGTTATCGATAAAGTCGGTATTGATCCGGCCGCCATTCAGCGCAAATTCGATCCGCCCGGCCTGGGTTGTGCCCAGATTGGCCCCTTCGCCGATCACTTTGGCGCGAACTTCGGCGCCATCAATCCGCAAGCCATCGTTGGCCGGATCGCCGACCGCGACGTTGTTTTCGGCGCTGCTTTTCAGATAGGTGCCAATCCCGCCGAACCACAGCAGGTCAATTTCGGCTTTGAGGATCGCGGTGATCAGGCTGTCTGGGTCGATGGTCTCTGCCTCAATCCCAAGCGCTGTTCGCACTTCCTTACTCAGCGGAATTTCCTTGGCGCTGCGCGGGAACACCCCGCCGCCTTTTGAAATCAGCTTCTTGTCGTAATCGTCCCAGCTGGATCGCGGCAGCGCAAACATCCGGGCGCGCTCGGCGTGTGACTTGGCTGGATCGGGGTTGGGATCGAGAAAAATATGGCGGTGATCAAATGCAGCGATCAGCTTCAACGTCTTCGACAGCAGCATCCCGTTGCCGAAGACATCGCCCGACATATCCCCGCAGCCCGCGACCCGGACCGGATCGGCCTGAACGTCGACGCCCATTTCAAGGAAGTGACGCTGAACCGATAACCAGGCGCCTTTGGCCGTGATCCCCATCGCCTTGTGATCATAGCCTTTTGATCCGCCGCTGGCGAAAGCATCGTCGAGCCAGAAATCGTGCTCTTCGGCAATCGCATTGGCGGTATCGGAAAAGGTCGCGGTACCCTTGTCGGCGGCGACCACGAAATAGGGATCCTCGCCGTCGCGGATCGTTACGCACTTGGGGTGCACCACTTTACCATCAACAATATTATCGGTGATCGACAGCAGCGTGCGGATGAACAGCTTGTAGCTTTCCTTACCCTCGATCAGCCAGCCATCACGGTCTCGCGACGGATCGGGCAGCTGCTTGGGATAGAACCCGCCTTTGGCCCCGGCCGGTACGATCACAGCGTTCTTGACCTTCTGGGCTTTCATCAGCCCGAGCACTTCGGTGCGGAAATCGTCGCGCCGGTCAGACCAGCGCAGGCCGCCACGCGCGATCGGGCCAGAGCGCAGATGTATGCCCTCGACTCGCCGCGAATAGACCGAAATTTCGCGCCAGGGCAGCGGCTTGGGCAGACCCGGAACCAGACTGGAATCGAGTTTGAAAGCTAGCGCATCGGCCCCGGCAGGAGCGAAAGCGTTGGTCCGCAGGGTCGCTTCAACCACCGCGCGGAACTGGCGCAGCAGCCGGTCATCGTTGATCGCCTTGACCTGGGCGAGGCCAGCGCGGATCGCGTCTTGCGCGGCCAGTTCGGCCTTGGCCCGGTCCCCTTTGAACGCCGGATCGTGGCGGCAGGCGAACAGCGCGATCACCGCGCGGGTTACCTCTGGCGCGTGTTGGAGCGCATCGACGGCGGTCGGCACCGAATAATTGAGCCCGGCCTGCCGCAGATAGCGATACCACGCCCGCAGCCAGTTGGCTTGCCGCGCACCCAGCGCCGCCGCAGTGATCAGGCGGTTGAACGGGTCATCTTCGGCCGCGCCGTTGAGCACGTCCGCGATCGCCGGTTCGATAGCCCCGGCCCGGGCCAGCAGCGCGGCAGGTTCGTGACCTGCCGGAGCCGCCAGCACGAAATCGTGGATCGTGCCCAATTTGCCGCCCTCGAGCTCGGTCGGCACATCTTCAATGACCCGGAAACCGAAATTTTCGAGCGCCGGAACCGCATCGGACAGCGCCAGCGATCCGGTCCGTTGGTAAAGTTTAAGCCGCAGAACACCCGGCTCGTCCCCGGATACCATGTGCAAGCGGGCATCACGCAGCGGGCCGTCTTCGCCCTCACCGGCAACGCGGCGCAAACGGGTGATATCGACCGCCGCTTCGGCTGCGCCATAGGTGGTCCGATATGCCAGCGGAAACGCCTCGGCGTAGCGGCCCGCCACGGCGGCTGCCCGCGACGGGTCTTCACTGGCGGCGATTTCGGCCTCGACCGCATCGGCCCAGCCCCGCAGCATCGCGCCCAATCGCGCATCCAGAACGGCTTCATCAGGCACGGTCGCCACTGCGGGCAGATCGAGCACGAACCGGATCAGCGCCAGATTTCCGTCAATCGCCGTGCTCCAATCGAGCAGCGGTGCGCCGGCCGCCTCAACCAGCATCGCGGCGACTTGCAACCGGGTCTCAGTCGACATGATATCACGCGGGACCCACACGAACGCAAACAGGTGTCGTTCCAACGCCGAGCTGACCAGCGCCAGTTTGGTCCGCGGCCGATCAGTCAGGCTCATCGTCGCAGTGGTAATCCGCTCGATGTCTGAATCGCTGAAGCTGACCATCAAATCGTGCGGTAATTCGGTCAGCACATGGGCGAGAGTCTTGCCAGCATGGCCTTGCGCCGAAAAGCCAAAGCGCTGGGCCAGATCGGCCAGATGCGACCGCAGCCGCGGCACCTGCGTCGGCGAGGCGGCCAGCGCGGCGCTGGTCCAGATCCCGGCGTGAACCGAAAGCGCGGCCAGGCGGCCTTTTTCATAGCGCGGTAGAATAAACAGATCGAGCTGGGTCCGGCGGTGAACCTGCGCGGTCAGGTTGCTTTTGACCACGAGGGGCACTCGCGCGCCCTTTTGCTGGCCATCAAACCAGGCAAAGGCCCGGTCATAGGAAATTGGACCGAGCAGAGTCTTTGCGCTTTTGCGGCAAATCCCCAGCGCCCCGCACTGGCTGCCATCACGGTTACGCGTGACATGGCCGAGCTGGGTCAACATTCCATCTTTGAACCAACGCAGCAGCGCGGCGCCTTCGCCATCAGCGCAGCCATCGGCATCGGTTGCCATCACGTCCTGCATCTTGGGCCAGTCCTGGACCGCAACCCGGACATCGGCGAGCGTCGCTTCGAGCGCCTGTTGCAGCGCGCGGCGCTGGCGCGCATCGGCGCGGCTGGTCTCGATATAGACCATCGATTCGCGCTTTTCCCCGGCAGCATCGCCGTTGACAACTTCGGCCAGTTTACCTTTGGGATCGCGCCGGACCGCCATCACCGGGTGGAGCAGGCGATCAATCGCCAAGCCGTGCGCGGCGATTGTCGCTGCAATCGAATCAACCAGAAACGGCATATCATCGTTGATCAGCGCCAACCGCATGAACCGTTCGCCGGCGCCGCCCGCAACCGATTCGATTGCAATTGCGGTGGTGCCGGCCGCGCGCTCGCCAGCTGCCGCGACCATGAATTCCGCCGCGCGGTCTAGCCCGCCTGCTGGAAACGGAGCGTCGCCGGGCAACAGTGCAACCGACAGCCGTTCGGCCAGCGCCTTGGTCAGGACAGATTTTGAACTCTTCGGGGAACTCATGAAGGCCGCTCCTCAGGGCGACCGAAGCCACCACTCCTGCTTGTTATATAATTGCTAGCTTACGTAGCATTCGTTCTACCCCTAGGCCAAACTGGTGCCACCCGCAACCACCTTGCCCCTAGGGAATTAGGCCTATTTGCTGATTTCACATGATGAAATCAAGGCCGCCCCAGCGTGCTCTTCCGGCCCGGTGTTGCCTCTCGCTAGCGTTAACCCAAAGCCCTTGCGGTAATTTCCAGCGAGCGCCGCCGCATGGCCGGATCAAATGTCGCGCCCGATACGATGATTTCGTCAGCCTTGGTCCGCTCGGCGAAACGCGCGATATCGGCGCGGACTTTCTCGGGCCCGCCAACCGCGCTGGCCTGCCGCATGTGCTCCAGCATCGCCAGCTGGCCCGGCGGCAAGGTCCGGCGATAGCCTGGCACCGGCGGTTTCAGTTTGCCCGGTGTTCCGCTGCGCAGCGCGACAAAACTCTGGTCCATCGAGGTTGCAAGCAAGGCTGCCTCTTCGTCATCCTCCGCCGCAATCACAGTCATCGCCGCCATGACGTGCGGCTGTTGCAGCGCCGCCGACGGAACGAACCGCTGGCGATAAAGCGCCAATGCCTGATCGAGGTAGTCCGGCGCAAAGTGCGAGGCGAAGGCATAGGGCAGGCCCAGCGCGGCGGCCAAGGAAGCCCCGAACAGACTGGAGCCGAGCACCCACATTTCCACCGCCGCGCCATAGCCCGGTGTGGCCCGGACCGGCAATTCCGGATCACCGCTCAGCAGCGCGCGCAGTTCCATCACGTCTTGCGGGAACTGTTCCGCCGCGCGGCCCAGATCCTTGCGCAGGGCCTGCCCGAACCGGGCATCAGCCCCCGGCGCGCGGCCCAGCCCCAGATCGATCCGGCCCGGATACAGCGCATCGAGCGTGCCGAACTGTTCGGCGATCACGAACGGATTGTGGTTGGGCAGCATGATCCCGCCTGCGCCAATCCGGATCGTGCGGGTCGCCGCGCCAATGTGCGCCAGCACCACCGAAGTTGCGGCCCCCGCAACCCCGTCCATCGCGTGGTGTTCGGCCACCCAGAAGCGGTTGTAGCCATTCGTTTCAGCCGTTTGTGCCAGCAAAGCCGCTTCGTTCAACGCCTCGCCCACAGTGCCGCCTTCGCGCACCGGGACCAGATCGAGAACGGAAAGTTGGATCACCGGGACAGTGATGCGTCTGCTGGGCCCACTTGGTCAAGGTAGCTTTGCGCAGTCTTAGCTGAAGCACTGCCGGGCGCGGCCCTGATTACCGAGAGCCAGCTTTTGCGCGCGGCCTGATCATGCCCGGCCAGCATTGCGATCACCCCTGCTTCCAGCCCGATTTCGGGATCGACCGGAAACAGCTGCGCGGCCCGCTCGATCTGCATTTGCGCGTCGGCCAATTTGCCCTGACGGCGTGACAGCGTGGCGGACAGCAGCCAGCCCTGATAGTTTTCCGGCGCGGCGATCCGGGCTTCGGCCAGTGCCGCCGCGGCCTCATCCGGGCGGTCCAGCGCGACCAGAGCGCGGGCCCGGTCAATCTCAATCCCGCCGCGCTGCTTGGCATCCAGCCCGGATCGCGCATCGCCGCGGGCCAGATCAAGCGCAGCCAGCGCCGCTGCCGGATCACCTGCGGCCAGTTGGGCATTGCCCGCGAGCGCGGCCAGCCGGGCGCGTTCATCAGCCTCATTAGTCGGCGTATCTTCGCGCGCCGACAGGAACAGCGCCGCCGCCTCGGTAAAACCGTCGATCCGGGTGAACGCCAACGCCTGACATTGTTTGGCCCCGGCGCGGTCTTTCATCGTTTTCGCCGATGTCAGCCAGTTTTGCGCAACGTCGATCGCATCGGACGGGCGGGTCATTGCCAGATCGAGGCATTGCTGCAGCAGATCAAGCGGGGATTGCGGGGCCACGGCGGCACTCTTTGGTTTGGGGATCTGCAGCGGCGCCTGCGGCAAAGCGCCGCCGGGGCCGATCTGGGCGATCAACGGGAGCAGGAGGAAGGATAACGGCATGGGCGGTTCCGGTCATTCAGTCCAGCGCGGCAATGGTGCGCAGCAGCAAGGCGATGTCGCTTTCGCGGCTCAGCCGATGATCGCCGTCCTTGACCAGCGCCACCTGCACATCGGCTGAACGCAGCGCATTGGCGAGGCGCAGTGTTACCTCCCACGGCACGTCAGCGTCCAGTTGCCCATGCAGCAACCGAACCGGGCAGGTCAGCGCGATGTCGGCACCCAACTGCAGATTGGCTTGCCCATCAGCCCAGAACAGCGGAAATGTCGGAGTTGGCTGGGGGCCATAGGCGTTCTCCTCCAGCACTGTTTCACCGGCCAGCAGTTCGGCCTGCTGTTCGTCGCTATAGCCCCAAGCCGTGAAATCTGGCGCCGCGGCGATCCCGACCAGCGCGGCGATCCGGTCCGGTCCATCCGTCTCTGTCAACGCCAGCGCGATCAGCAGCATCAGCCACCCGCCCATCGACGATCCGATCAGCACCACCGGACCGGGGCAATAGGCCGCGATCAATGCCAAGACTTCATCCCGCCAGCGGCTAAGCGTGCCATCGGAAAAGTCCCCCGAACTTTCCCCGCAGCCTGAATAATCGAGCAGCAGACAGGCCCGCCCTTGCCGCTGCGCCCACTCAAACACCGCGCCGGCCTTGCTCCCGGCCATGTCGGACATATAGCCGGGCAGGAACACCAGCGCCGGGCCTGGGCCCTCGCAACGGCGAAAAGCGATTCGGCGGTCCTCGTCTAGCCAGGCAGCGGGCATAGGGTGGAAACGGGTCTCGCTCATTCCTGCCTCCTGCCTTGGCCGTGGCTGCGAATCAATCCCGCCATTGCTGCGTCACAAAACCCGGTTAGTCTGCGGCAAAAATCAGGGAGACCCGCATGAACAATTCCAAGCCTGCCCCGGCACCCGACACGCCGCTGCTCGCCGCCAGCCGCCGGTCGGCGCTTAAGCTCGGCTTGCTGGGCCTGGGCGGACTGGCTGGGGCGCCGGCGCTGGCGCAGGGGGCGAAGGGGTTTAGCCACGGCGTTGCCAGCGGTGAGCCGGGGCCAGCGCAGGTTTTGCTGTGGACCCGCTATCTGGCGGGACAGGATACGGCGCTGACTTGGGAAATTGCTGAAGACGCAGAGTTCACCCGGATCGCAGCGCAGGGCGATTGCACCGCTTCTCCGGCCAACGATTGCTGCGTCAAGGCCTGGGCCAAGGGCCTCAAGCCAAGGCAATGGTACCACTACCGGTTCATCTCCCCGGCAGGCGAGAAATCGGTGACGGGGCGAACCAAGACGCTGCCGGTGGGCAAAGTTCCCCGGTTCAAGATCGCGGTGTTTTCGTGCTCGAACTATGGTTTTGGCTGGTTCAACGCCTATGGCCACGCCGCAGAGGCGGGCGATTTCGATCTGGCGCTGCATCTGGGGGACTATTTCTACGAGTACAAACGCGGGGACTATCCCAGCGCCAAACAGGGGCTGGCCGAGCGATTATTACCCGTCAACGAAGCGGTGACATTGGCCGGATACCGCGAACGCTTTGCGACCTATCGCGCCGATCCTGATTTGCAGCGGTTGCACCAGCTTTACCCGACCGTGACGATCTGGGACGATCACGAACTGGCCAACGACACCTGGCGCGGCGGCGCGGAAAATCACGACGCCAGCGAAGGCGATTGGGCGCTGCGCAAAACCGCTTCGGAAAAAGCCTACCGCGAATGGCTGCCGGTTTCGGACGCGGACTATGCGTCTTACGAGGTCGGTAATCTCGCAACGCTGTTCCGGCTCGAAACCCGCCACATCGCCCGCGACAAGCCGTTTGAGCTGGATGCAATTTTCAATGCCGCCGCGCCCGGCACCGCCGACGCGGCGCTGGCCGCATTCCGCGATGGGGCCTGGCGCGATCCAGCGCGAGGTTTGCTGGGGGCGGGGCAAGAGGCCTGGCTGGCCAAGGGCCTCAAAACCTCGACCAAGGCGCACAAGCCGTGGCAGGTGCTGGTCCAGCAAGTGATCATGGGCCAACTCGCCATGCCGGCCAATCTGGCCGACGGGATGGCAGTGGATTCGCCCGACTGGCTGAAAAAGCGGATCGTTGTGGGTATGGCAGCGTCCAAAAACGGCCTGCCGATGAACATGGACGCCTGGGATGGCTATCCCGCCGCGCGCGACCGCTTGATGAAAGCGTCGCTTAATGCCGGGGCCAACCTGCTGGTCTTAACAGGCGACAGCCACAACGCCTGGGCGTTCGATCTTGACCGCAAAGGCACGCGCGTCGGCGTGGAAATGGCCGGTCATTCGGTCACATCGCCCGGCGCGGAAGGCTCGGTCCGCTGGCGCAAACCCGATGCGCTGGCCGCCGATATTGTCGCCCGCAACAGCCAGCTGAAATGGTGCGACACCGCGCGGCGCGGCTATATGGCGGTGGAACTGACCCCCACAGCGGCGACCAGCGAATGGCGCTTCATGGCCACCGTCCGCCAGCACGGGACCGCGCTGGCCGGGACCAAGCGAATGACGGTGCTGGCCGGGCAACGGCGATTTAACGCTTCTTGAGGGGCGATAGGCTAGGGTCGCAGTCATGACCGCACGGATCGACACGCTGACCAAGTGGTTCGCCGAAACGCGGACAGCACTGGTATTGCTGTGGGCGCTTTATCTGATTCCACGCGCGCTGCTGATCCTGCTCGATGTTCAGCCCTGGTCGGATGCAGCCTACTATTTTGAGCGGGCCAGCGAATTGGCGGCCGGCCAAGGGTACATTTCCCCCGAGGGGCGGCCGACCGCGTTTTGGCCGCCGGGCTGGCCGCTGGCACTCAGTCTGGCGTTCAAGGCGTTTGGCGCTTCGGTGCCGGTGGTGGGCCTGTTCAACCTGCTGTTTGCCGGGCTCAGCGCAGCCTTGCTGCTGATGCTGGCGCGGCGGATTTCGGGTTCGGAACTGGCTGCCCGGCTGGCGCTGTTGCTGCTGGCGGTTTACCCCAACAACGCCGCTTATGTCCCGCTGGCGCTGACCGAGGTGTTTTATACCACTCTGCTTCTGGCGATCTGCTGGCTGCTGGTCGAACAGCGCAATTGGCTGTGGCTGGCGGGCGCCGGATTGCTGCTGGGCGTCGCCACGCTGGTCAAGGCACAGACCCTGTTGGTGGTGCCGCTGGTGCTCGGGATCGCCTTGCTACGCGCGCCGCGGCTTTGGGCGGCACTGCCGAGAACGGTGGCAGCGGGGCTGGGGCTGGCAGCATTTGTCGCTTTGGTGGTGGCGCCCTGGAGCTTGCGGAACGAGCGGGTGCTGGGCGAACTGGTGCTGGTTTCGACCAACGGCGGGGCAACGCTGGCAACCGGCAACAACGCCAACGCGCACGGCGGCTATGTCGATTGGGACCCGGCCTTCCGTGCGCTTTATGCCCGCCGCCTCCAGCTGGGCGAGATTGCGTTCGATGCCGAGGCAAAGCGGCTTGGCGCGGATTGGATCAAAGCCAATCCAGGCCAATTCGCGGCCTTGATGCCAATAAAGTTTGCCAAATTGTGGGGCCCGGATGGTGAAGCAGTGTGGAATTATCAGAAGGGTGCGGCCAGTTATGATCGGCACGTCTGGCTCTACACTGCCGTGCGCGCAGCCAATCAGGCGTGGTACTGGCTGTTGCTGTTCGGGTTTGCCGCGGCGCTGGTGGTGCAGGTGCGGCAGCGGCAGCGCGCGGGCACCCCGCTGGCCGATTGGTGGATGCTACCCTATGGCATTGCGGCCTATCCGACTGCGATCAGTCTGGTTTTTTCAGGGCAGACCCGGTTTCATTACCCGGCCATGCCGTTCATCGCGATCAGCGCCGCTTGGCTATTGGCCGATTGGCTGGAGCGCCGCCGTGCGCCACCACAGCAGCACTAGTTGAGCCTTAACCCGTGCTGTGCTAGCCCGGAGACCATGCAAAAGCGCCGCGCCTTTTCGCTGACTACCACCACCACCCGGGCTATCCCGGGGCGGACCGCTTTCGCCTGAGGCGACAAGCGCCGCCGTCCGGGTTCGGGCGGCTGGCGTTTCCCCCGAACCTTTCGATCTGCAACGCCGCCCCTTCCGGTGCGCCCCGGCTTGTGCCAAAGCGCCCGGCAAGAACGACGAGAGTGACCATGTCAGACCAGTTCAAGATCAGCCTTCCCGATGGTTCGGTGCGCGAAATGCCCGCCGGCTCAACTCCTGCCGATGTCGCTCTGGCAATCGGACCGGGCCTCGCCAAAGCGGCTTTGGCCGCGCGCGTCGACTACGGCTCTGGGGGGGCGCTGGTTGATCTGAACTTGCCGTTCACCGGCGATGCCAGTCTGGCGCTGGTCACCGCGCGTGATGAGGCTGATGCGCTCGATCTGGCCCGGCACGATTTCGCCCACGTTCTCGCTGAAGCGGTGCAGGCGCTGTTCCCCGGCACCCAGATCACGTTCGGGCCAAGCACCGACGATGGGTTCTATTACGATTTCGCGCCTAAAGACCGCGCCTTCACCGACGAAGACTTGCCCGCGATCGAAGCGCAGATGCGCAAGATCATCGCCGCCAACAAGCCGCTGCGCCGCGAAGTGTGGAGCCGCGAGCAACTGATTTCGCGCTGGCAGCAGCAGGGCGAGAGCTTCAAGGCCGAATGGGCCGCTGACCTTCCGGGCGACGAGCCGCTGACGGTCTATTGGTCGGGCGATGACTGGCTCGATATGTGCCGCGGGCCGCATTTGCCTTCGACGGGCAAACTCGACCCCAACGCGTTCAAGCTGACGCGGGTATCGGGTGCCTATTGGCGCGGTGATCAGGCCAACGCGATGCTGAGCCGGATTTACGGCACCGGCTGGCTCAACAAAAAGCAGCTTGAGGAACATCTGACCCGGCTGGAAGAAGCGGCCAAGCGCGACCACCGCAAGCTCGGCAATGAAATGGACCTGTTCCATCTTCAAAGCGAGGCCCACGGCAGCGTGTTCTGGCATCCCAAGGGTTACCTGATCTGGCGCGAGCTGGAAGCCTATATGCGCCGCGCCATCGACGGCGCAGGCTACCGCGAAGTCAAGACCCCGCAGGTGATGGACGCGCGCCAGTGGGAACAGTCCGGCCACTGGGGCAAGTACCGCGAGAACATGTTCGTGATCCCCGACGAGGTACCCAACGTCGATGACGAAGGCCCGGTAATTTCGGGCGAGGCCGATTGGATGGCCTTGAAGCCGATGAACTGCCCGGCCCACGTCCTGATTTTCCGCCAAGGGATCAAAAGCTATCGCGATCTGCCTTTGCGGATCTATGAGAACGGCTGCTGCCACCGCAATGAACCGCATGGAGCGCTGCACGGGTTGATGCGGGTCCGCCAGTTCACGCAGGACGACGCCCATATCTTTTGCCGCGAGGACCAGATCGTTGCCGAAGCGCAGGATTTCTGCGCGCTGGCTGACCGGGTCTACAAGGACTTCGGCTTTACCTATTCGATTAAGTTGGCGCTCCGTCCCGATCAACGGTTCGGCAGCGAAAGCGATTGGGACAAGGCCGAGAACGAACTGCGCGATGCCGTGGTCCGGGCTGGCCTGGCGACCGAGCAATATGGCTGGGAAGAACTGCCCGGCGAAGGCGCGTTCTATGCCCCCAAGCTGGAATGGCATCTGACCGATGCGATCGGGCGGACCTGGCAGGTTGGCACGATTCAGTCTGACCGGGTCCTGCCCGAACGGCTCGACGCCAGCTATATCGGCGAGGATGGCGAAAAGCACCGCCCGGTCATGTTGCACCGGGCAATTTTCGGCAGCTATGAACGCTTCATCGGCATACTGATCGAGCATTTTGCCGGGCGCCTGCCGGTCTGGCTCGCGCCCGTTCAAGCCGTGGTCGCGACGATTGTTTCGGACGCCGATGGCTAC
The DNA here is from genome assembly GCA_043756025.1 of Novosphingobium sp. Lineage (GTDB taxonomy): Bacteria > Pseudomonadota > Alphaproteobacteria > Sphingomonadales > Sphingomonadaceae > Novosphingobium. Next base: position 39,473 of record JAYURW010000092.1, read on the forward strand.
GCAGCCCAGGTTACCGAGCAGCTTAAGGCCGCCGGAATCCGGGTTGAAACCGATCTGCGCAACGAAAAGATCAATTACAAGGTCCGCGAGCATTCGCTGCAAAAAGTCCCGCACCTGCTGGTGGTCGGCAAGCGTGAGGCCGAAGAAGGCACCGTCGCCGTCCGCACGCTGGGGGCCGAATACCAGAAGGTCATGCCGCTGGCTGAAGCGATTGCGATGCTGCGGCGCGAAGCAACCCCCCCGGATTTGCGCACTAACTAGGCATGCGGCTCAGCGCTGCTGACCCAACGAGGGGGGACCGATGAACCTGCTGATCAAATTGTCGCTCGCGCTCAACATCTTCGTGCTGGTTCCGGTCTGTGCCGGTCTGTTGCGCGGGGCAGATTGGACCATGGCCGCCTATGGCCCGCCCAGTCCGGCGCGCGGCATCCTGCTGTCGGTCTATCTTGCGATCCTGCTGGTTTCGGTGGGGCTCTTGTTCAAACCAGTCCCGGCGATGGTTGCGGCGCTGCTGATTGTGCAAATCGCCTACAAGGTCTCGACCCCGTTTACCGTCGGAACGCTGGCCAGCCCGGTGGTCATCAGCAACCTGGCGATAGCGGCTTTTCATGCCGTCACGTTGCGCGCTGTGCTCGCCCGATCTGTGTTGTGATATGAGCACGGCCCGTTGGGGAATATTGTGATCCTCGGCCTGACCGAGATCCAGATCGGCGTCGCTATCACAGCGGCGCTGGGGGCCGCATTTGTGCGGGGGCTGGCCGGGTTCGGGATGGCGATCCTGCTGGTGCCGGTGCTGGGCCTCGCGGTGCCTCCAGCCGAGGCGGTCGTGGTGGCCAATTGGCTGGGGCTGCTGATCGGGCTGGTTGGGATCAAGAAGATCATTGGCGCCAGCGAGCGCAGTGCGTTTGTGATTGCGGGCGTTGCCGTCGCCGCGACGCCGCTGGGGGTGTGGCTGCTGACGCTGACCGATCCGGCGCTGGCGCGGCTGCTGATCGCGCTGATTGCATTGGGTTCATTCGTGCTGGTGCTGCTGCCCAAACGGCCCGCGCACCATGTGCCCGGTACTGCCGAAACCGGCGCGACCGGACTGGTATCCGGCATACTGACGGGGTTTGCCGGAATGCCCGGCCCACCGGTGGTGCCCTATTACCTGCGCCGCGCGATTACCCCGGCACTGGCCCGCGCCTCGATGATGACGATTTTCTTGGCAACCTCGATCGCCGGCGTGCTTTCGGCGCTGGCGCTGGGCGTGGCAACTGCGCGCGAACCGGTCTTTGCCGCCGCGCTATTTCCCGCGGTGCTGCTGGGCAACTGGCTGGGGCAAATGGCTTTTGGCAAAGTCAGCGATACCGTCTGGCGCAGTTTTACCGGCGGCGTTTTGGGCTTGGCCGCCGCAGCGGCGCTGTGGAAGCTGTTACAGGTTTAGGAGCGGCAGGGCTTGATCGGCAGCGATCAAAGCCGCCGCGCAGCCCAGCACCAGCCACTGGCGCAGCAATTCTGCCGGATCAGCCAGCGGGCGGCGAATTACAAGGGCAAGGGCGTGGGCCATGCCGAGACAATACCCGGCATGGCCTTACCGAAAGGTAAATCCCGCTCAAGCCGGAATGGCGTTGAACGGTATGCCTTTGTCCGGGCGATAATCCTGCGGCAGGCCGAGGATTTTTTCGGCAATGGTGTTGAGCAGCACTTCGTCCGAACCGCCGGCGATCCGCCCGGTCGGTGCGTTGAGCCAGCTGGTGCCCCAGTCGGTCTTGACGAACGCGTGTTCATCGAACGCCAGACTTTCTGCTCCGCGCATATCCATCGCCAATTCCGACAGTTTCTGGCGGCTGCGCACCGCGACCAGTTTCTGCAAGGAGCCTTCTGGCCCCGGCTGCATCCCGGCCATCATCATCGCAAAGGCGCGGGCAGTGATCGAATCGAGCCCGGCGCGCATCGCGTGATTGCGGGCGATCGCCGCGCGCATCCGTCCGTCTTCGATCGCTGGCTTTCCATTGAGGTCGGTTGCCTTGGCCAGCTTGACGAACTCGTCCAGATGCGGACCGAACCCGCCGCTGTCGGTCGCGATATAGCGTTCGATCATCAGCGTGTGGAGCGAGACGCCAAAGCCCCCGCCAACCGCGCCGAGCCGCTGCGAATCTTCGAGGCGGACATCGTCAAAGAACACTTCGTTGACGTGGCTATCGCCGCCCGCCAGCTTGATCGGACGCACTTCGACGCCCTTGGCCCGCATATCGATCCAGAAGTAGGTCAGCCCCTTGTGCTTTTCGACTGTCGGGTCAGAGCGGGTCACGATCACGCCGTAATCGCAGTATTGCGCCCAGCTGGTCCAGATTTTCTGGCCGTTCATTTTCCAGCCGTTTCCGTCCGGTTCGACCTTGGTGCGAAGTGCGGCAAGATCCGACCCGCCCGAAGGTTCAGAGAACATCTGGCACCAGATTTCCTCGCCGCGCAGCGCCTTGCGCACGCGTTCCTTCACGAATTCCTTGTCCTCGCAATAGTGCATCAGGATCGGCACCGGCATTCCCAGCGAAATCCCGAAGAACCCATTGGGCATCCCGAACTGCATTTCCTCGCCTTCGAAAGCGATTTTGTGGAGATGGGTTAGCCCTTGCCCGCCCATATCGACCGGCCAATTGATCCCGGCAAATCCGGCGTCGTGCTTGGCCGCCATATATTCGCGGCCCAGCGCCAGATCCTGTTCCATGGTGTTCCCGGCCCGCGCATCGCGGCCGTATTTGGCGGCCATCGGCTCGAGGAATGCGCGGGCACTGGCCCGGTAAGCGTTCAATTCGCTCATGCTTTTTCTCCGGTCAATTGGTTCACCAGCAGATCTTCCCAGAACAGCAGACTGCCGCATTCGACCGCCAGACTGCGGGCCCGGCGCATATGCAAATGCAGGCCCAGTTCCCAGGTCACCCCGATCCCGCCGTGGATCTGGATGCAATCACGGGCGTTGGTATCATAGGCCTCGGTCGCCGAAATCCGCGCATCGGCAGCGGCCAACAGGAAGTGATCGGTTCCTTCTTGCGCGGCGGCGTGGATGCAATTGGCACGGGCGATTTCGACCAGCCCGTACATTTCAGCGATGCGGTGCTTGATTGATTGGAACGCGCCAATCGGCTGACCAAAGGCCTTGCGGGTCAAGGCATAGTCGCGCGCTGTATACAGCAGCACTTCGGCCCCGCCGACTTGTTCATGCGCCGTGACCACCGCCATTCGGGCCAGCACGTCGAGCGCCAAGGTTCGTGCAGCATCGCCGAGCGCGATCAGTTTAGCCGGGGTTCCGGAAAAACTGAGATCAGCATAGAGCCGGGAATTGTCATAGCTGGCAACCGCAGTGCGGCTCGCATCGGCCAGTTCAACCACGACCAGCACCAGCTCGCCAGCACTGCTGGCCCAGACCAGCGCAAGATCGGCTTTCAGTCCGCCTGCGACGGCGGGTTTTACGCCGTCCAATTTGCCATCGGCGAAGATAACCCTTGGGACCGGTGGCAGCGCAGCATTTCCTTCGGCAAAGGCGGCGCAGCCGATTGCCGCGCCGCTGGCCAGCTTGGGCAGCCATTCACTGGCCAATGCGGCATCGCTGCCCTGCACCAGCGCCTGCGCCAGGCCGTAACTGCCGGTCAGGAACGGCGCGCCCGCCGTGGCTGCACCGCAGGCCTGTGCGACCAGGCCTAGCTCGGTCAGGCCAAGGCCCAGTCCACCATGTTCTTCGGGAATCGCCAGCGCTGTCCAGCCTTGCTCAACCGCGGTATCCCAAAACGGTTGATCGCACGCGCCAACTTGCTCAAGCAGTTTCAGCAGGCGGTCTTTTGAAGTGCGCGCATCCAGCACGCGGCGGGATTCGGTGGCGATGGCCTGCTGGCCCTCGTCGTACAGAATGGACATCGGCAAATCTCTCCTTGGCACCTTCTTAATCGTTCGATTAAAAAGCGCAATCAGGTACGAAAGGACATGGCTATGATTCCCGATCCGCTGTTCGATTTTTCCGGCAAAGTGGTGCTGGTCACCGGTGGCTCGCGCGGGCTGGGCTATCAGATGGCCAAGGCCTTTGCCGCGCGCGGTGCCGACATCATCATCGCCAGCCGTAAGCTGGAAAATTGCGAGACCGTGGCGGCGGAAGTCCGCGCGCTGGGCCGCCGGGCGCTGGCGGTGGGGATGCACGCTGGGCGTTGGGCCGATTGCGATGCGCTGATCGAACAAGCCTATGACCAGTTCGGGCGGGTCGATGTGCTGGTTAACAACGCCGGGATGTCCCCCGCCTGCCCCAGTCACGAGGTGAGCGAAGCACTGTTCGATTCGGTGCTCAATCTCAATTTCAAAGGCCCGTTCCGTCTGGCCAGCCAGATCGGCCAGCGGATGCGGCTGGGCAGCGGCGGTGCAATTATCAACATCAGTTCGATCGCTTCAATCCGCGCCGCGCCGGGCGTAGTGCCCTATTCCGGGGCGAAAGCCGCGCTGAACGCGATGACCGTCTCGCTGGCCCGCGAATATGCCCCCAAAGTCCGGGTTAACGCGATTGTTGCAGGCGCTTTCCTGACCGACATTGCCGAAGCGTGGGAGCCGGAAAAGCGCGAAAGCCAGCCGGTGTCGCTGGGCCGCCCGGGCCGCCCGGACGAGATCGTCACCGCCGCATTGATGCTGGCCAGCCCGGCCTCATCCTATACTACCGGCGCATTGCTGCAGGTCGATGGCGGGTCGCTCTAGGCGCTCAATCGTCGATATTCCGTTTGAAAGTCTCGGGCAGGAACAGCAACCCGACCACCAAGGTGAGCCCAGCCACCACAATCGGATACCACAGCCCGTAATAGATATCGCCGGTCGCCGCGACCATCGCGAAAGCCGTGGTCGGCAGGAACCCGCCGAACCAGCCGTTGCCAATATGATAGGGCAGCGACATCGAGGTGTAGCGGATCCGGCTGGGGAACAGTTCGACCAGCAGCGCCGCAATCGGGCCGTAAACCATCGTCACCAGCAGGACGAGGTACGTCAGGATCAGTACCGTCAGCGGCTTGTTGATCTGGTCCGGGTCGGCCTTGGCCGGATAACCAGCCGTGGCCAGCGCGGCTTTCACTTCGGCCGTAAATGCCAGAATTGCGGCTTTGCGATCAGCGGCGGACCAGATCGCGGTTCCCGGATCGGGCGCGGTAAAGGTCTGATCGCCGATCTTGATCTGGGCGGTGGTTCCGGCGGGCGCGCGGGCCGAGCTGTAGCTGACCGACGATTTGGCCAGCAGCGCCTTGGCAATGTCGCAGCTTTTGCGGTCGAACGTGTTCTTGCCGACCGGATCGAACTGCACCGAACAATCATCGTCATGGGTCACAACTGTGACAGGCGCGGTCGCCTGAGCATGGGCCAATTGCGGATTGGCCGCTTCGCTTAGCGCTTTGAAAGCAGGGAAATAGGTCAGCACGGCCAGCGCGAGGCCGGTCATGATGATCCCCTTGCGCCCGATTTTGTCAGACAGCCAGCCGAACAGGACGAAAAAGGGCGTGCCGATAACCAGCGCAATCGCGATCAGGATGTTGGCGGTGGCACCTTCGACCATCAGCATCTTTTCGAGGAAAAACAACGCATAGAACTGTCCGGTGTACCAAACCACCGCCTGCCCGGCGACCGCGCCGAGCAGCGCGATCAGCACCCATTTGGCGTTCTTCCACTGCCCGAACGCCTCGGTCAGCGGCGCTTTTGAGGTGGTGCCTTCGTCTTTCATCTTCTGGAAAACCGGGCTTTCATTCAGCTGCATCCGGATCCACATCGAAACCGCCAGCAGCACGATTGAAATCAGGAACGGCACCCGCCAGCCCCAGTCCTTGAACGCCTCTTCGCCCAGCCAGGTCCGGGTCCCGATCACCACCAGCAGTGCCGCAAACAGCCCGAGCGTGGCGGTGGTCTGGATGAAACTGGTGTAAAGCCCGCGTTTGTTGTTGGGCGCGTGCTCAGCCACATAAGTCGCCGCACCGCCGTATTCGCCGCCCAGCGCCAACCCCTGAATCAGCCGCATCACCAGCAGCATGATCGGCGCCGCCACCCCGATGCTGGCATAGCTGGGGAGCAAGCCGACCACGAAAGTCGAAAGCCCCATCAGCCCCATGGTGACCAGAAAGGTGTTCTTACGCCCGACCATATCGCCGATCCGGCCAAAGAAGATCGCCCCGAACGGCCGCACCGCAAATCCGGCGGCGAAAGCGGCCAGAGCGAAAATGAACCCGGTCGTCTCATTCACGCCCGAAAAGAACTGCGCCGAGATGATTGTGGCGAGCAGCCCATAGAGGTAGAAATCATACCACTCAAACACCGTGCCGAGCGAACTGGCGACAATCACCAGCCGCTCGCTTTGCGTAGCGTTATGATGCTTTGGCAGCGTTTGAGTCGCGTCGGTCATGGTTCCCCCGGGTCGGCTTGCAGCAAGTTGTGGCTTGCACTTTAACCGGTGGCAAGGGCAAGGCTGGCCAGAGGAGTTTGATCAATGGGCGAAGCGATCTATCCGGTTCCGGCAGAATGGGCGGCGAACGCCTTGATCGACGCGGCGGGTTACGAAGCAAAATATGCCCGCTCGCTTGCCGACCCCGAAGGTTTCTGGCGCGAAGAAGCGCAGCGGCTCGATTGGATCAAGCCGTTCACCACGGTGAAAAGCACCAGCTTTGCTGAGGCTGATTTCGGGATCGAATGGTTCGCCGATGGCACGCTCAACCTCTGCGCCAATGCACTCGACCGACATTTGGAAACGCGCGGCGAACAGGTCGCGATCCTGTGGGAGCCGGATAATCCAGCCGATCCATCGCGGGCGATTACCTACCGCGAATTACACACCGATGTCTGCCGCTTTGCCAATCTGCTGCAGGCCCGCGGCGTGAACAAGGGCGACCGGGTGACGATTTACCTGCCGATGGTCCCCGAAGCCGCGGTGGCGATGCTGGCCTGCGCCCGCATCGGCGCGATCCACTCGATCGTCTTCGCCGGGTTCAGTCCAGAAGCGCTGGCCGGACGGATCATTGACTGCGACAGCACCCTGGTGATCACCGCTGACGAAGGTCTGCGCGGGGGTAAGACGGTTCCACTGAAGGCCAATGTCGATGCCGCGCTGGCCCAGTGCCCCGGGGTCAGCAGTGTCATCGTGCTCAAGCGGACCGGCGCCGCTGTGCCTGCGGTCGCCGGACGCGATATCGATTGGCACGAGGGTGTCGCGGACCAATCCGCCGACTGCCCTTATGCTGAAATGGGCGCCGAAGATCCGCTGTTCATCCTCTACACCAGTGGTTCCACCGGCAAGCCCAAGGGCGTGCTCCACAGCACCGGCGGCTATTCCGTCTGGGCCGCGATCACGCACGAATACGTGTTCGATTACCGTCCGGCCCAGATCTATTGGTGCGCCGCCGATGTCGGCTGGGTCACCGGGCACAGCTATGTGGTCTATGGCCCGCTGATGAACGGCGCGACTACGGTGATGTTCGAAGGTGTGCCCAACTGGCCCGATCCCAGCCGGTTCTGGCAAGTGGTCGACAAGTTTCAGGTCGAGATTTTCTATGGCGCCCCGACCGCCTTGCGCGCGTTAATGCGTGAGGGCGACGAGTGGGTGACCAAGACCAGCCGCAAGAGCCTACGCCTGCTGGGATCAGTGGGCGAGCCGATCAATCCGGAGGCTTGGATGTGGTATCACGAGAAGATCGGCGGAGGGCGCTGCCCGATCGTCGACACGTGGTGGCAAACGGAGACGGGCGGGATCATGATCTCGCCGCTGCCGGGCGCAACGCCGACCAAACCTGGCAGTGCGACGCTGCCGTTCTTTGGGGTCGATGCGGCGATCGTGGACGAGCAAGGCAAGGAAGTCGGGCCGAACGTGGGCGGGAAGCTGATCGTGCGGCGGCCGTGGCCTTCGATGTTGCG
>JAYURW010000093.1:0-17908 GCA_043756025.1 Novosphingobium sp.
GGTCACCGGGTTCGGCGGTACCACCCAGCGCGCCGCTCTGGCTGAGGCCAACGCCGTGCAGGTGGGCACCACGACCATGTCGGTGCGGTTCGATGGCAATACCGATCCCAACCTGCCATGGAAATTCGCGCCGATGCAGGTGACGCAAGTGATGCCGATCGGCACCCGCAAGCTGGCATTCTACCGCGCCGAAAACCTGTCAGACAAGCCCGTGACCGGGGTGGCCAGCTTTAACGTCCAGCCGGAACTGGCCGGGCTTTACTTCAAGAAGATCCACTGCTTTTGTTTTGAACAGCAGACGCTGCAACCGGGGCAATCGGTGGAAATGCCGGTGCAGTACTATGTCGATCCGGCGATCCTGAAGGACCCGGAAACCGCCGGGATCAAGCAGATCACGCTCAGCTATACCTTCCACGTTTCGGCTGATCAGCAGCCGGCGGGGAAAGTGGCATCAAAGGCACTGGACCCGCTGCCACCGGCGCGATAAGGGCGATTGGATTGATGAGGGGGGCCGCGTGCCACCCCGGCGAGGCTCAAAGGGAATAGACGCACCATGGCCGGCACGAAGAACCACGATTACCACATCCTCGATCCGGACTGGATGCCGTTCCTCGGCTCGGTTTCGGCGGTCACCATGACCAGCGGCGGGGTGATGGCGATGCACCCGGAATGGGCCGGCAGCATCGGCAAATATGTGCTGATGCTCGGCTTTTCCGGAATTCTGCTGACCATGTTCCTGTGGTGGACCAAAGTCGTCCTCGAAGCAAAGCAGGGCCACCATACTCCGGTGGTGCAACTGCATCTGCGCTACGGCATGATCACGTTCATCGCTTCTGAAGTGATGTTCTTCGTTGGCTGGTTCTGGGCGTTCTTTGATTTCTCACTGTTCCCCAACACCTTGACCGAAGTTACCGGCGGTGTGTTCCCTTCAAAGGCGATCGAGGCGGTGATGGATCCGTTCGATCTGCCGCTGCTTAACACGCTGATCCTGCTCTGCTCGGGCACCACGGTGACCTGGGCGCATCACAGCCTGATCCACGGTGACCGCGATGGCCTGAAGAAGGGCCTGTGGGCGACGATCCTGCTTGGGCTGCTGTTCAGCGCCATTCAGGCTTACGAATACAGCCATGCCCCGTTCGCGTTTGGCGGCAACACCTATAGCTCGGCCTTCTACATGGCGACCGGCTTCCACGGATTCCACGTGATCATCGGCACGATCTTCTTGATGGTCTGCCTCAAGCGGACCTACAACGGCGATTTCACGCCCAAGCAGCACTTCGGTTTCGAAGCGGCGGCCTGGTACTGGCATTTCGTTGACGTGGTCTGGTTGTTCCTGTTCATCGCGGTCTACATCTGGGGCGGCTGGGGCCACGCGGTCCATTAATGGGCGGCATAACGCCTGACACGAAAGGGCAGCCCGGTTTCGCCGAGGCTGCCCTTTTCGCATGGAGAAACCAGTGCTGAAACGCTTGCCCGTGATCCCGACTCTGGTGGTGCTTGCAGCCGTAGCCGTGATGATCAAGTTGGGGTTCTGGCAGATTGACCGGGCCGACCAGAAGGAAGCGCTGCTGACGCGCTATGCCAAGCTGCAGCAAGGCGCGGCGGCCGTGAACTGGGACGGTGATCCAAAAGTTGGCGAGGGCCTGTTGTTTCGCAAGGTCCGCGTGACTTGCGCGCAGGCTGGGCCGAGTGAGCCGGTCGCGGGTCACAATGCCGCGGGAGAGACCGGCTGGGCGCAAGTAGAGCGGTGCACCACCCGTGCAGGCTTTGCGGTCAACATGGTGATCGGTTGGTCGAGAAAGCCGCAGCCGTTTGACAGCGGAACCGCTGCTGAGCAATCCCGGTCGCATTTGCCGGGCCCTGACGTTACCGGCTTTGTCGGGCGAGATCGGGGCGAGACCGTACGGTTGATCGCAGACCCCCCGCTGGCTGGCCTTGCCACCAGCGCGCGTCCTGATCCCAACGATTTGCCGAACAACCATCTGGCCTATGCGGTCCAATGGTTCCTGTTCGCGGCTGTAGCGCTGGTGATTTACGGGCTGGCGCTGCGCAAGCGTCTTGCCGCGAAGGACGCTGAGGTCTAACGGCCCGGCGATGGAATACGTCTCAACCCGTGGCAGCGCTCCGGCGCTTGATTTCGAAGCTGCGACGCTGGCGGGGCTCGCCAACGACGGCGGGCTCTATCTGCCGCGCGAATGGCCGCGCTTTTCCGAAGCCGAAATCGCGGACATGGCCGGGCTGCCTTATGCTGAGCTGGCCGCGCGGGTGATGCAGCCGTTTGTGGGAGACAGCTTGACGCCAGAGCGGCTGCTGGAGCTGACCACCGCCGCCTATGGCCGCTTTGCGCACGCGGCCGTTACTCCGCTGAAGCAGCTGGATGAACAGCACTGGCTGCTCGAACTGTTCCATGGGCCGACGCTGGCGTTCAAGGATGTCGCGCTGCAATTGCTCGGGCTGCTGTTCGAGGAATTCCTTGGCCGGGGTGGCGATCCGCTGACGATTGTCGGCGCGACTTCGGGCGATACCGGATCGGCGGCGATTGACGCTGTGGCCGGGCGCAGCCGGGTTGATATCTTCATGCTCCACCCCAAGGGCCGGGTCAGCGATGTTCAGCGCCGCCAGATGACCACGGTGCTGGCGCCCAATGTCCACAATATCGCGGTCGAGGGCGCCACGTTTGACGATGCCCAAGCCACTGTGAAGCGGATGTTCAATGATCCGGCGATGACCGGGCGGTTCGCAATCGGCGCGGTCAATTCGATCAACTGGGCGCGGCTGATGGCGCAGGTGGTCTATTACTTCGCCGCCGCACTGCAGCTGGGCGCGCCGCAGCGCAAGGTCGCCTTCGCCGTGCCGACCGGTAATTTCGGCGATGTGTTTGCGGGCTATGTCGCGGCGCAGATGGGCTTGCCGATTGAACGGCTGATTGTTGCGACCAACGTCAACGATATCCTCCACCGCGCGCTGACCAGCGGCGACTATTCGGCCGGGACCGTTACGCCCACGGCCGCGCCGTCGATGGACATTCAGGTGTCATCGAACTTTGAACGGCTGCTGTTCGATCTGGGCGGGCGCGATGGCGCGGCCATTGCGGCGCAGATGGCCGGCTTTGAAGCGACCAAGGCGATGCAGCTGACCAACCAGCAGCGCGAAGGTGCCGCCGCATTGTTCAGCAGTGCCCGGGCTGATGCGGGCGATATGGCGCAGGCGATCCGCTGGGCGCATGAGCATTGCGGCGAGCTGCTCGATCCGCACACTGCGATCGGGCTCCACGCGGCGCGGACCGCAGGGCTGGCGCAGGATATCCCGGTCGTGACTCTGGCCACGGCGCACCCGGCTAAGTTCCGCGACGCGGTCGAACGCGCGACTGGCCAGCGCCCGGTTCTGCCCGCGCGGATCGGCGATCTGTTCGAGCGTGAGGAACGCATGATCGAGCTGCCGGGCGACTATGCCGCCCTTGCTGAATACATTGCGGCCCATGCGGTGCCGCGTGGCTGAACTGATCCTGCCTCCGGTTGTGATGACCGGCGAGCCTTGGGCTGACTATGGCTTGATCGATTCGGGCGATGGGCGAAAGCTCGAACGCTATGGCCCGCACCGTTTTATCCGGCCTGACACGCAAGCGATGTGGCGGCCGCGACTGGAGCGCTGGGCCTCCGACGGCGAGTTCGTTCCGGGCAGTGATGAAGACGGCGGCGGGCGCTGGCAATTTGCCAACCCAGTGTCGCAGGACGGCTGGCCGCTCAGCTGGGGCGAAGTAAAATTCACCGCGCAGTGCACCCCGTTCCGCCACCTCGGCTTTTTCCCCGATATGGCCCCGGTGTGGGACTGGATGGGCGCGCGGCTTGATGGACGGAGCGATGCCCAGACGCTCAACCTGTTCGGCTATACCGGCGTCGGCACACTGGCGCTCAGCCAATACGGCCCGGTTACGCACGTCGATGCCAGCAAGAAGTCGGTCGCGCAGGCCCGCGTCAATGCTGGGCTTTCGCAGATGGACAATCGCCCGGTTCGCTGGATCGTGGACGATGCGGCGAAATTCACCGCGCGCGAAGTGCGGCGCGGGCGGCGCTATGATGGGATCATCCTTGATCCGCCCAAGTTCGGGCGCGGGCCGGAAGGCGAAGTCTGGCGGCTCGAGGATCACTTGCAGTCGCTCGTGGCCGATTGCCGCCAACTGCTTGATGCGGACAGCAAGTTCCTGTTCCTGACGGTCTATGCCGTCCGGCTGAGCTCGCTGGCGCTGGCCGGGATGCTCGATGACATTTTCCGTGACTTGCCGGGGCGGATCGAACACGGCGATCTGGCGGTGCGCGAAGAGCAGCCCGATGGCCGCCTGCTGCCGACTGCAATTTTCGCCCGCTGGAGCAATGACTGACCATGGCCGACAGCCTGATTCTCGAAGTTGCGCAGTTCGAACACGATGTCCTGACCGGCATCTATTCGGAAGAAACCGGCCGCCCGCAGCCGCTGCGCTTCACGATCACGGTCGAGCTGAAACCGGCACCGCATTACGAGCCGGATACGCCGCTGGCTGCGAGCAAGAACTACATGGACCTCAAATTCGCGGCGTCCGAGGCGCTGCCCGCCGGAGTCCATTTCAAGCTGATCGAAGCGGTCGCCGATCACGTTTGCGATACCCTGTTCGTGCAGGATGCCAGTGTTCTGGCGGTGACAGTCAAGATCGTTAAACTGGCGATTGCTGAACACGGCGAAGAGATTGGCATCACCCTGCGGCGCGAACGGCGCTGATGGCGCTGCTGCGGATCACCGGGCTGCCCGCTGCGCCGCTCGATGCCGCCGCGGCGTTTCATAGCCTGTGGCTGCTGCAAGTCCGCGCCGCGCTGATCGGAACGGCGGATGAGTGCCTGACGCTGGTTTTTGCCCCAGCCGATCACAGCCATCGCGGCTGGCGACTGGCGGCGGTGCAGGAACTGGCGCGCGAATTTGCCCCGCGCCGGGTCAATGCACTGGTTGGCGAAGCGCATCAGGGCCTGAGCGCCGCGCTTGCCCTGCTGGAGCCGTGTCAGGGGATCACCGGGCAGCTACTGGCGCTGGACGGCACCGGGGTGGTATAGCACCCTGATGAGCACCGCAGCGCCCTTGATCGACCAGTTCCAACGCCGGATCAGCTATCTGCGGCTGTCGCTAACCGATCGCTGCGATCTGCGCTGCAGCTATTGTATGCCCGAACGCCAGACTTTCCTGCCGCGCAGCGAAGTGTTGAGCCTGGAAGAGCTGCACCAACTGGCGCTGGGCTTTATCGAACGCGGGGTGACCAAGATCCGCCTGACCGGGGGCGAGCCGCTGGTCCGGCGCGACATGATCGAGCTAGTCCGCGCGCTGGGCCGCAAAATCGGCGATGGGCTGGACGAACTGACCCTGACCACCAACGGCACGCAATTGGCGGCGTTTGCGGGCGATCTGTTTGCGGCGGGCGTCCGGCGGGTCAACGTCTCGCTCGATACGCTCGACCGCGCGAAATTCGCCGCGCTGACCCGGCGCGACAGTTTTCCGCAGGTGCTGGAGGGGATCGTGGCGGCGCAGGCAGCGGGGCTGAAAGTCAAACTCAACACCGTGGCGCTGAAGGGGATCAATCAAGCCGAGATCGCCGATCTGATGGTCTGGGCGCACCGACAGGATATCGACCTGACGCTGATCGAAGTGATGCCGCTGGGCGAGGTTGAGGCCGACCGGTTCGATCATTTTCTGCCGCTCAGCACGGTCCGCACCGATCTGGAATCGCGCTTTACCCTGGTCCCCAGCGATCACCGCAGCGGCGGCCCGGCGCGCTATTTCGATGTCGCCGAAACCGGCGGTCGGCTTGGCCTGATCACGCCGCTGACCGCCAATTTCTGTGATGGTTGCAACCGGGTGCGGGTGACCGCGACCGGGCAGCTGTTCGCCTGTCTGGGCGGGCGCGAGCAGGTTGATCTGCGCGCCGCGCTGCGCTGCGCCGATCCGGCGGCGGCGCTGTCTGCCGGGCTGGATGAAGCGATGCGGATCAAGCCGGAACGCCACCATTTTGCCATCGACCGGGCTGGGCAGGCCCCGGCTTTGGCCCGCCATATGTCGGTTACCGGGGGCTGAACATGGCAGCCAAGCTGGTTTTTCTGGGCCGCCTTGCCGATCAAGCTGGAGCGGCCGAGCGCGAGGTTACAGCCGGTCCGCTTGAACTGGTGCTGGCCGATCTACCGCCTGAACTCGCGGTGGCCTTGTTGGGCGAACGGATCCGGCTGGCGCTCAATGGCGAACTGCTGGTCAGTCACGGCGGGATCATGCTGCACGATGGCGACGAGCTGGCGTTCCTGCCGCCCGTCAGCGGCGGATAGCGCGGTGATCGACGTGCGCTTGCTGGCCGCGCCGTTTGTACCGGGCCACTTTGTTGATCCGTTTGCCCGCGCCCATCCCGGCCTTGGCGGGGTCTGCAGCTTCGTTGGCGAAGTGCGCGGCGGGGGCGGGACCGAAGCGCTGGAGTTAATCCACTATGCCCCGCTAACGCTGCCGGGGATGGAGGCGCTGGCGCAGCGTGCGGTTGAGCGATTCGCCTTGCTGGGGATCCTGATCCTGCACCGCACCGGCGTGCTGCTCCCCGGTGAGCCGATTGTCTGCGTTTCAGCCGCCGCCACGCACCGCCGAGCGGCGTTTGATGCGACCGATTTCGCGATGGATCATCTTAAAAGCCAAAGCTGGTTCTGGAAGCGTGAAAAGCGCGCCGGGCAGTGGCACTGGATCGAGCCGCGCGAGGGCGATTACGCCGATCTTGCTCGCTGGGACTAACGGTCCAGCTTGCCTTTTAGCGAACCGAGCACCCGGTCTTGCTCGGTGATGATCGCCATGGCCTGCGCGCGGACCGCTTCGATCTGGGTCACGTCACGGCCTTCGGTCCGGGCGGCGACATAGAGCGAATCGAGTTCCGACATCGCCACCATGGCTTGGGCCCGGGCAGCTTCGAGTTCAGCGACGGCGACGGTCGCGACCGACCAGGCTTCGCTGCCCATGGCCGAGCGTCCGGCAGCGGCCACGACTTTGCGGGCGCGGGCTTCTTTGGAATGGAACCGGGCATCGGCGCTGCGGACCTGCGCGAGCAGCAAATCGAGCTGGCCCACGGTCGCTGGATCAAGCGGTGCAGGCGGCGCTTCAGGCGGGGGCGGGGCGGGCGGCCAGGTCGCCGTGACCCGCTCTCCGGGCCGTTTGGCCAGCGAAGGATAGGTCCCTTCATCGGTGGCGCAGGCGCTCAGCACCAGGGCGGCGCAAGCAAGCAGGGGCGGGGTGATCCGGCGAAGCATCATCAGCCCCTTAGCATGGTTGCAAAACCGCGCCAGAGCGACTCTTCTTCCGTTGACAGCCTCCGGACCTTGGATTAGGGGCTGCCCTTCTTTCGGCACCCTTGCCTTATGGCGAGGACCGGAACGCTGCCCGAATCTCCGGGCAGTTTGGTGAAATGAACGGATAAAAGCACCATGTTCGCTGTAGTGCGCACGGGCGGCAAACAATACCGGGTTGCCGCCGGAGACAAGATCGCGGTTGAAAAGCTGGCTGGTGAAGCTGGTGAAATCATCACGTTGGGCGATGTCCTGTTGGCTGGTGACGGCGGCGAAGTGACAGACGCCAAGGGCGTTGTTGTTTCAGCCGAAATCATCGCTCAGGCGAAGTCGGAAAAGGTGATCGTTTTCAAAAAGCGTCGCCGCCACAACTATCGCCGCAAGAACGGCCATCGTCAGCGGATTACTCTGCTGCGGATCGTAGCCGTCGGTGCCGAAGCCAAGCAGGCCGCTCCCAAGAAGGAAGCTGCCGCCCCTAAAGCTGCTGTGGCTGAAGCCGCCGCTGCTGAAGCACCAGCCAAGAAGGCACCGGCCAAAAAAGCTGCCGCGCCCAAAGCTGCTGAATAAGAATTCCGGAGTAGACCCAGATGGCACATAAAAAAGCAGGCGGCTCCTCGCGCAACGGTCGCGATTCGGCAGGCCGCCGCCTTGGCGTCAAAAAGTTTGGCGGTCAGGAAGTGATCGGCGGCAACATCATTATCCGTCAGCGCGGCACCCGCGTTTACCCGGGCGCCAATGTTGGTCTGGGCAAGGATCATACCTTGTTCGCGCTGACTGCGGGCCGCGTGCGTTTCCATAGCGGAAAGCTCGGCCGTAATTACGTCTCGGTTGATATGGCGCAAGCCGCCGAATAAGCGGATGACCAATAAAGGGTCATCCAGATGGATGGCCCCCTTCGGACTCTGGTGAGTCCGGCAATATGAGGGAGAGGGGCCAGCCCATCTCCCTCTTTTCGTATCTCCCTCACGCAGCACTGCCGCAGATTGCCCCGATCAAGGGGCACCCTGACGCAGCGCGTAACGCCAATGTCACGCACCGGTGCTAGGCACCGGTTGTGGGGCGAATGACGGGAGCCTGAGTAATGTTCATTCGCAGTGAAAGACTGTTCCTGCGCCCCGGTTGGCCCGAGGACTGGCAGGAATTGCTGGGCCGGATCGCTGATGAGAGCGTGGTCAAAAACCTCGCCAGTGTGCCCTGGCCCTATACCGCAGAAGACGCGCGAAGCTTTGCCGGACAGCCGCAGGATCAGCGTTGCCCGCACTTTTTTGTCACCCTGCCGACGATCAGCGGCCCGGCCGAACTGGTCGGCTGCGTCGGGCTGGGCCGGATCGCGGGCGAGGTTGAGCTTGGCTATTGGATCGCCCGCGAACACTGGGGTCGCGGCTTTGCCACCGAAGCGGCGCGCGCTGTCCTGCGCCTTGCCAAGGTGCTGGGCCACCGGGCTGTGGTAGCCGGGCACTACATTGATAACCCGGCCTCGGGCGCTGTGCTCCGCAAAGTCGGCTTCGCACCAACCGGCAAGCTGCGCCAGCGTTTCAGCCTCGCCCGCGGTTACGAAGAGCAGTCGGTTGAACACCGGATTGAACTGGGTGGTCAAAGCGACTGCGACGGCGGAGACGATGGATTTGCAGGTATGCGCGCGGCGTAATTCCTCCCCCTGACGGGGAAGGCTACGCCAGCACCGCGTCCCCGAACTCGCTCTCCGCTTTCGCGATCAACGCCCGATCATCGTGTTGCCAAGGGTGAAAGCCGGGCAGGAAATAGCTGACCCAAGCTGGGAAGATCTTGCGCAATACGCCGGGTGTGCCGACCAGATACCAGGCCAGCTTGGCTTTGACTTTCCAGCCGCTCAGCCCGTCCTGCGCCAACAGCTCCAGCGTATCGTTCCAGCGATTGCGCAGGAAGTTGAACGTGACCAGCAGCATCATCACCGATTTCAGGCGGTAACGCCGCAACCGGCTCCAATCGCGGGTAGCGTGGCGGAAGGTGTCATAGGCGACGCCCTTGTGCTCGATTTCCTCAATCGCGTGCCAGCGCCACATCGCGGCGGTTTCGGGCTCGGCGTCCTTGAAGTGTTTGGGATTGGCAAGGAATTCGTGCGCCATCATCGCGGTGTAGTGTTCCAGCGCGATCGTCGCGGCCAGGTTCACGATTGGCGGGCGCTGCTTGATCATTTCCATCAGCTCACCAACCCGGGCGTCGATCTTGGCCATGTCATACCCGGCATCGGTTGCGGCCTTGTTGAACACCACGTGTTCGCGCGTGTGGTTGATTTCCTGACGCACAAAAGCGCGGATTTCGGCCTCTAGCTTGGGCGAGGCCCCTTCGCGGTGAGCCTTGACGGCTTCGATGAACATCGCCTCGCCGCGCGGGAAAGTGGCGGAAAGTGCGTTGTGCCAAGCTGTGCCGATCGGGTCGCCGCCCAACCACCACCGGCCGGGCTTTTGCGCGCGGCCAAAGCGTTGGTCGCGAACTACGATCGCCAGATCGGCCGGGGTCGGCCCAAACGGATTTGCAAGGTCCAGCTTGCCGAGAGGCGCGGCCGGTTCTACGTCGAGGGGGAATTTTGTGGGAGCGTTCATGCCTCCCTAAATAGGGTAACTTACATTGATGTCAATAAGGAAGCGCCTTACCCAGGAAGAGAGCCGCACTGTCGCCTTGGAAGCGGCGCGGGCGCTGCTGATCGAACTGGGCCCGCAAGCGATCACGCTGAAAGCCGTGGCATCACGAATCGGGCGGACCCACGCCAATCTGCTGCACCATTTCGGTTCGGCGGCCGGACTGCAAAAGGCGCTGGCCGAGCATTTGGCCGTGACAATCTGCGCGACGATCGAAGACGCCGTGCTGGCCAGCCGCACGGGTGAGGGCAGCCCGCGTGAAGTGGTCGATCTGACCTTTGACGCGTTCGACAAGGAAGGCGGCGGGGCACTGGCGACCTGGATGCTGATGAACGGCAACGAAGACGCGCTCGATCCGATACTCGAAGTGATCCACGAACTGGTTGATGATCTGGGCGATCATGACAGCGGTAAGATGCACGACGTTACCCACGCCTTGTGCATGATGGCGCTGGGCGATGCCTTGATGGGGGCCCCGCTGTCGCAGTCGCTGGGCCTGCCGCGCACATCGACGCGCGATATAGCCGAAAAGATGCTGGTCGAAGGCGCGATTGCGGCCGGGATTGTGGTGCCAGGTCAATCGGCCTGCTGAAGCCACTTCGGTCGCCATTCCGGCCTGATATCCTCAACCCGCAAGTGATCCACCGCCAGCCCCAGCGCCGGATAGGAGGCCCGCTGGCGCTTGGGGTCGCTCTCGCTTAGCGGCACCACCACCAGCCGCCGGTTGACCTTGGCGCGCCAGTTCATCCGCGCGGTGTTTTCCTGGCCGACGTAGCAGCCCTTGGTAAAGGATACGCCGTTCAATTCAGCGGCGTTGCATTCCAGCCAGAGCAGGTCGGCCAGCTCGGCCGTTCCTTCGCAGATCCCGTGTGAAAGACGCATGGCGAGCCAGTGGGTTTCAGCGCTGTCGCCCGCCGCCTTCTCCAACCAGCGCTGGCCCAACAGCGCCAACCGCGGATCGGGGCTGGGACCATCCCCGGCCTGCCAATGCACCGCCAGGGCCGAATCAATCGCAATCGCGATCTTGCGGCGCAGACGGTAGAGCGACAGCCGCTTGACCAGTGGCTCGGCCTGACTGGCTTCGCAATCGAGCAGCAAATCCGCGCCGTCCGCCCAAATCAGAAAGTCGAACAGCACCTTGCCTTGCGGGCTGAGCAGTGCGGCCCAGCACGGCAGCGGGCCGTTGACATCATTGGTCACCAGCCCTTGCAGGAAAGTGCGAACATCCTCGCTCTCGTCCAATGCGGTCAGGCGGATCACGGCGCGGCTGGTCAGGCAGGTTGCGGTCATAGGTGACAGATAGGGTGCCTGCTGCAAAAAGCACCCCCATTCCGTCTGCCCAGAGCTTGTCGAAGGGCTGCTTTTCCTTCGTGCGTTGCGCGCGGCGGCCAAAAGAACAGGACAGTGCTTCGACAAGCTCAGCATGGGCGGTTATTGGGGGGACATGACAAGCGATTCTATCACCACTTTGACGATCCGCCGCCCTGATGATTGGCACGTACACTTGCGCGATGGGGCGGTGATGGCGGGGGTGTTGCCCTATACCGCACGCCAGTTCGCCAGGGCGATCGTGATGCCCAACCTGTCGCCGCCGGTGACTACGGCCGAAGCGGCGCGGGCCTATCGCGACCGGATCGTCGCGGCGCTGCCGGCGGGGATCGATTTCACCCCGCTGATGACTGCCTATCTGACCGACGGCACCGATCCCGATGAGATTGCGCGCGGCGCCGCAGAAGGCGTGTTTACTGCCGCCAAGCTCTATCCCGCGCACGCCACCACTGGGTCGGCCCACGGGGTGACCGATGTGGCCAACATCCGCGCCGTGCTGGAACGGATGGCAGCGATTGGCCTGCCGCTGCTGATCCACGGCGAAGTGACCGATCCGCAAGTTGACATCTTTGACCGCGAGGCGGTGTTTATCGAGCGGGTGCTGGCACCGCTGGTGGCCGAAATGCCGGGACTGCGGGTGGTGTTTGAGCATATCACTACGGCCGAAGCGGCGCAGTTTGTGGCGGAATCCGGCCCGAACGTGGCCGCGACGATCACGCCGCAGCACCTGCATATCAACCGCAATGCGATGTTCGCGGGCGGGATCCGGCCCCACGCCTATTGCTTGCCGGTGGCCAAGCGCGAGCTGCACCGGCTGGCGCTGCGCGCAGCGGCGACTTCGGGCTCTGACAAGTTTTTTCTCGGGACTGACAGCGCGCCGCATTCGGTATCGGCCAAGGAATCAGCTTGCGGTTGTGCCGGGTTGTTCAACGCGCCTTATGCATTGGAAAGCTATGCGGCGGTGTTTGAAGAGGAAGGCGCGCTCGATCAGTTCGAGGGCTTTGCCTCGCTGCATGGTCCGGCATTTTATCGCTTGCCGGTCAACGAAACGCTGGTGACGCTGGAAAAAACGGCCACGCGGGTGCCGGATCAGATTGATGCAGGCGGCACACCGATCGTGCCGTTCCATGCCGGCGAACAGCTAGGCTGGCGGTTCTGCGGCTAAACGCCGGCGGCGCTGTTCGAACAGGTCCCACAGGAACACCGCAATCGCGCTCCAGATCAGCAAAAAGCAGCCCAGCTGGCTGGTTTTGAGCGGCTCATCAAACACGAACAGGCCTAGGAAAAACACGATCGTCGGGGCCAGAAACTGGACCATGCCGAGCGTTGAATAGTCCATCCGCCGGGCAGCCATGGCAAACATCAGCAGCGGCACAGCAGTGATGATGCCCGATCCGGCGATCAGCAGGCTGAGCGCCAGATCACCGCCGAACGCACTGCCCGCCGGGCCTTGTGCGGCCCAGATCAGCAGCGCGCTGGCCGGACCCAGCAGGATCAACGATTCGATAGTCAGTCCGGGCAACGATTCCACCGGGGCCAGCTTGCGGATCAGGCCATAGGCGCAGAACGACCCGGCGAGCGCGAGGCTGATGCCCATCGTATCGAGCGCATCCCAGGCCAGTAGCGAAACGCCGAGCGTGGCCAGCGCCACCGCCAGCCACTGCCGCTGGCTCAACCGTTCGCCCAGAAACAGCGTGCCCGCAAGCACGTTGGCCAGCGGGTTCATGTAATAACCGATTGCGGTGGCGAGCACGTGGCCGGTCTGGACGGCTGCGGTATAGACCAGCCAGTTAATCGCGATCATCACCGAACTCAGCATCAACAAGCGCAGCACCGGCCAAGCCAAAGCCGCGCGCAGATTTGCGAGCTGGCGCAGGGCCAGCACCAACACCAAGCAGATCGGCAGCGTGAAAACGATCCGCCAGCCGACAAATTCCACCGGCGGCACTGCCTTTACCAGCATCAGGTAAAGTGGCATCAGCCCCCAGATCAGAAAGGTGGCAACGGCTAACGGAAGGCCGTTCTTATCGTTCTGGCTGGGCGGCTGGTTCATCGCCGCGCGCTAGCCGGGGTGCAGCACCGGGGCAAGGGTTGCGCTGGAAAGATCGCTGGCAATCGGGCAAGAGGGGGCGACCATCAGGGAGTGCCTACGCTGTGCTGCGATTGCCGATCACCCTTACTCTGGCGTTGACGCTGGCAGCCTGCGGCGCTGAAAACGAGGCGGACCCCAAGGCCGAGCGCGACGGCGCGGTGGCGGCGGCGCTGGCCGATCCGATCATGGCCGATCCCGATCTCGCCTCGCAAAACCGCGGCAACACCGCGCTGTCTGGCGGCGGCCCGGCGATGGCAGAAATTCCGCCCGACAAACGCAGTCCGGAAGAAGCGGACCGGGCGCGGTCGGCCGCGCAGGAACTGCTCGGTGGGCGGATCGAACCGGCCCCGGCGGCGGCGCTGACCGTGCCCGAATCAAAACTGGCGCGGGCGGCGACGATGGAAGGCGTGGCACAGGCGCTGACGCTGGGCGGGGCGGGGTGCCCGGCCAAGCTGGGTTATGGCTTCATCTGGGCAGCGCGACTTCCCGCCGGGCTGCCGATCTATCCGCGCGGCCATGCCCGGGTTGCGGCTGGTGCCGACGATGCCGCCTGCCATTTGCGGGTGGTGCGCTTTGCCAGCCCGGTTGGCGTTGCCGATCTGGTCAATTTCTATCACGCTAGCGCGGTCAAAGCGGGTCTGGCCCCGCAGCGCCGCCGCGAAGGGGGTGACGAGGTTGTCGCCGGGGCCAAAGGCCGGGCTAGCTATGCGGTTTATATCCGCACCGGCAAAGACGGGCTGAGCGAAGTCGATCTGGCGGTTAGCGGGTTCTAGGGAGCGCCCCTAGGCTTCGCGCAGGCCGACGCCAATCATCGCGCGCGGCTGTTCCATTTCGTTGGAAGCGACCGGATAGGCGCAGTAATCTGCGGCGTAATAGGCGCTGGGGCGGTGGTTGCCCGAAAGCCCGACCCCGCCGAACGGCGCAGAAGAGCTGGCGCCGTTGGTAGGACGGTTCCAGTTGATTACCCCGGCGCGAACATTGGCCCAGAACCGGTTGTATTCCGTCGGAGTGCCGCCGACCAAGGATGCCGACAGGCCAAACCGGGTGTTGTTTGCCTCGGCAATGGCTTCGTCCAGATCTTCAACCCGGCTGACCTGCAACAGCGGCCCGAACAGCTCGACGTCGGGCCGGTCTTTGACCCCGGTGACATCAATCATCGCTGGCGAAAGGAACGGCAGATCGTCGCGCGGGCGGACCAGATGCTTGATCGCTTTGCCGCCGTTTGAAAGCAGATACAGGAAGCTTTCAGTCAGGCCGTCGGCGGCTTGATTGTCAATCACCGGGCCCATGAACGGGGCGGGATCATCAAACGGCGCGCCAACGATGATCCGGTCGGCCAGCCGTTTCACTTCGGTTATCAAGGCATCATACATCGACGCCTTGACGATCAGTCGCCGCGCGGCGGTGCAGCGCTGCCCGGCCGAGGTGAAGGCGGATTGGATGACCAGTGCAGCGGCATCGGTAATCTTGGGCGTATCCCACACCACCAATGGGTTGTTGCCGCCCATTTCCAGCGCGACAATCTTGTCAGGCCGGGTTGAGAGCTTGCGGTTGATCGAGATCCCGGTGTGGGCCGATCCGGTGAACAGCACCCCGTCGATACCTTCGTGTGCGACCAGCGCCTGGCCTTCTTCAGGCCCGCCGACCAGCAACTGGATAACCGCAGCGGAAATGCCTGCGCGATGAAAGCAGTTGAGCAGCATTTCAGCTGTGCCTGGGGTCTTTTCCGATGGTTTGAACACCACGGCGTTGCCCGCGATCAGGGCGGGCACAATGTGGCCGTTGGGCAAGTGCGCGGGAAAGTTATAGGGCCCCAGCACAGCCATGACGCCATGCGGTTTGTGGCGAACGGCAGCGGACCCTTGCAGCGCATTGTCGAGTTTGCGCTGCGACGTGCGGTCCGCATAGGCGCGGATCGAAATTTCGACCTTGTTGATCACGCTTTCGACTTCGGTGCGCGCTTCCCACATCGGTTTGCCGGTTTCGCGCGCGATCATTGTCGCCAGTTTTTCGTTGTCTTTGCGCACTTCGTTGGCGAAGCGGCGCATCAGTTCCATGCGGTTGGCCAGCGATTGCGCGGCCCACGCGGGCCAGGCCCGCCGTGCCCGGCCGACGATATCGTCAACATTGCCGTGCTTGCCGCGCCACAGCACGGCGCCTGTTGCAGGCTCGTATGAGATCAGTTCGGCTTTGCTCACAAGTTTCCCGTCCCGTTTCTTCTGGCTGCGACCCCGGAAGTCCCCGCCGCCTTAGCCGCCCGGCGAGCCTATTGAAAGCTTTCGATTTTGGAGCCGGGTTGAGTGCGGTTAAGCCGTCACCTCACCGTTCCTGCAATACGCCTTGGTGCTTGCGCGTTGATGCTGGCCGGGTGATAACACCGACCGATCATGACCAATGTCCCTGCCATAGCCGCCGCTCCGGGCGAATTTTCCGCAACCGACCGGGCCTTTGCCGACCGGTACTGGACCAGCCGCGATGGGCTAAAGCTGCATTTCCGGGACTATCCGGGTCGCGCTGATCGCCCGCCGCTGCTGTGCCTGCCAGGACTGACCCGGAATGCCCGCGACTTTTCGCACCTGGCCGAGCGGTTGGCTGGGGAATGGCGGGTCATCTGCCCCGACCTGCGCGGACGCGGAGACAGCGCCTATGCCAAGGATTCAGGTACCTATAATCCGGTGCAATACGCCGATGACCTGAATTTGCTGCTGGAGCAGGAGGGGGTCGAGCGGTTCGTTTCACTTGGCACCTCGCTTGGCGGATTGCTGACGATGATTTTTGCGATGAGCCAGCCGAGCAAGTTGGCTGGGGCGATGCTCAACGATGTCGGGCCGGAAATCGCTCCCGAAGGGCTGGAGCGGATCCGCAGCTATGTCGGGCAGGGCCGCAGCTTTCCCACCTGGATGCACGCCGCGCGCAGTCTGGAAGAGGCGCAGGCCGCGGTCTTCCCGAACTACCAGATCGCCGATTGGCTGTCGGTCGCCAAACGCAGCATGGTGCTGGGTGGAAATGGGCGAGTGGTGTTCGATTACGACATGAAGATCGCCGAGCCGTTCGCCCAGCCGGGCGGAGCGGCTGGGGTTGATATGTGGCCGGGGATTGATGGCCTTAAAGACTGTCCGGTGCTGCTGCTGCGCGGCGCGCTGTCGGATATCCTTGCGCCGGAAACACTGGGCAAAATGGCCGCACGGCTGGGTGATTGTGAAGCGGTGACCGTGGCCAATGTGGGCCACGCGCCGATGCTGGACGAGCCCGAAGCTGTGGCCGCGATTGACCGGCTGCTAGCCCGGGTGGCCTAGCAACCTTGCGGGTCCTCCATCTCCATTCCAGCTTCAACCCCGGCGGCAAGGAATTGCGCACGGCCAAGTTGATTGGCGCCTTTGGCCCGGGCATCGAGCACACGATCGTCTCGGGCGTGCCCGGCGCAATGGGCGCGGCAGCGGCGATCGATCCGGCTATCCCGGTAACCTATCCCGACGATTTTCCATCGCTTACCGGCCGGCTGTCACTCAGCCGGTTTCGCCAGATAGCGCAGGCGATGCACGGGTTTGATCTGGTGCTGACCTATAACTGGGGCGCAATGGATGCGGTCATGGCGCACCGGCTGTTCGCGCGGCGGCTTGGTCTGCCGCCACTGGTTCACCACGAAGACGGCTTCAATCAGGATGAAACCGCGCGGCTTAACCCGCAGCGCAACCTGTTCCGCCGGATCGCGCTGCCCGTTGCAGCCGCGTTGGTGGTGCCATCGCAAAAGCTGGAAGGCATTGCGCTGAATATCTGGCGCCAGCCGCGCGGTCGGGTCCGGCGGATCGCCAATGGCATACCACTGGCGGCCTATAATCAGCCAGCGCGCCCCGATGCGCTGCCCGGTTTGGTCAAGCAGCCGGGCGAACTGTGGCTGGGCACGCTGGCCGGGCTGCGGGCGATCAAAAACCTGCCCCGGCTGGTCCGCGCCTTTGCGGCGATGCCTGCGCCGTGGAAGCTGGTGATCGTGGGCGAGGGGCCCGAACGCGCGGTCATTGCTGATCAGGCCGCCGCGCTGGGGCTGACGGACCGGGTGCTGCTGCCCGGCTTTGCGCCTGATCCCGCTGCGGTGACCGGGTTGTTCGATCTCTATGCGCTGTCGTCGGATAGCGAACAGTTTCCGATTTCGGTGGTTGAGGCGATGGCGGCGGGGTTGGCGGTGGTCAGCCCGGCGGTTGGCGATGTCGCGGCGATGGTGTCGCGCGAAAATGCCCGCTGGATCGTGCCGCCGGGCGATGATGCTGGGCTGGCGTCGATATTGGCGGCGGCAGCTGCTGATAGCGCGGCGCGGGCCGCCATTGGCGCAGCCAATCGGGCGCGTTCGCAGGCCGAATATGGCGAAGAAGCGATGATTGCGGCCTACCGCGCGGTCTATGGCGGAGCGCTGGGGCGGGCAACTTTTCGCTAGTTCGGCCCGTTCACCGCAGCTTCACCGGGGAATTCGCATGGATCAGGCGTTGAATTGGCCGGTCCTTGCGCTAAACAGCCGCCGACAGAACTTTTGAAGGCATTCGATTTTGGCC
>JAYURW010000094.1:0-103766 GCA_043756025.1 Novosphingobium sp.
TCGTTCTGAGCCAGGATCAAACTCTCAAGTTTGTGTCCCAATCAGACCAGCACGGACCGAAGTCCGCTAACTGACTTAATTGAATTTAAGGAGCCATTATCTGCACTTAATTCAAACGTATGGTTACGTAAGGACATGTACAGGTAACGACTTAATACCGGTATCCGCAGCCTTAAAGCCCGCGGACCGGGCGCCGTCGCCCACATGTCCCTTCATCTTAAACCAACAATTTCAAAGAGCCACCAAACTGCCGCCGAAGTGACAAAATCAGGCGGACAACCATCGTACCCCGCTTTTTAGGTCGGGGGACTTGTTGTCCGTCTATGTTGGCGACCGGGGCAGGAGACCGTTTGTAGCGGCGTTCCCTCCGGTGAACGGGCCTCTAAAGGGGACCCTTGATTCGGTCAACGCCTTTTTGCAATTTTATTTCAATCGGCGCGGAACCCGCAAGAAACCTAGGTTTTTGGGGCCAAATCTGGCTCTCCTTGGGGTGATACATTACCCCGGCTGGTAACTTTTTGCTGCGCCGTCCCTTCGTAAGGCGATGATTAACGCCCTTTAGCTATACCCAGCGCCATGTCTGAGGTCGCAAACTCTCCCGCCTTCCCGGCTGCCGCGCCGCGCGTGGCCGTTATCGTCCCCGCCTATGGTGTCGCGCACCTGCTGGGCGAGGCGCTTGATTCGCTTTTGGCCCAATCGTTCACGGATTGGGAATGCCTGGTAATCGACGACGGCGCACCCGATGATGTCGCAAATGCCGTCGGCCCGTATCTGGCCGATCCGCGATTTCGATTCCTCGCTACCTCCAATCAGGGCGTTTCGGGCGCGCGCAACACCGCCATTGCCGCATCCACCGCGCCATTGGTGGCCTTGCTTGATGGCGATGACCGGTTCCGTCCGGACTACCTCAGTAAGACAGTCGCCGCGCTGGAAGGCAATCCGGCTATTCGGCTGGTAACGGTCAATGCCAAGATCTTTGGCGCTGTCCCGCAAGAACGCTATTGCTTTGAAGGCCAGCAGGGATCCGGCGATGGCCTTAGCGGCACGCTTGCTGATGTGCTCGACCGCAGCTTTGGCGTCTATATCGGCACCACCTTTCGCCGGGCTGACTTTGACCAGATCGGCGGCTTCGATACCGCCATGGCCCAATCCGAAGATTTTGATCTGTGGGTTCGGTTGATGGAGCTGGGCGGCAAAGCCGGTTTTGTCGACGAGGTACTGGGCGAATACCGGGTCCGGCCCAATTCGGCCTCGGCGCATGCGGCGCGGATGCTGCTCGGCAATATCCGGGTCTATGAGAAAGCGCAGGTGGCTTTGCTGGCCGATGCGCCAGAGCAAGCCTTGCTGACCCGGCTGTTGCGTCAAAGCCAGCAGGCGCTCGATTTTGAATATGCCGTCGACCGCGTGGTCGAAGGCGACATCCGGCGCGGTCTGGCGGAACTAGGCCGCGTCAAAACCCTGGTCAGCGGACCGGTTTGGACGCTGTCCTTTGCATTATGGCGGGTCTTTCCCGGTCTGGCCGCTCCGATGTTGGCCTGGCGCCGCCGGGCTCACAGCCGCGGCGCAGGATCGGCAGACATGAGCGTGATCGCTTCATTGAGCGCGCTGTGGGCATAAACACAATGTCGGTCCGCACTGCCGCGATCTGGGCAATCGCATCGCAGTATACTTCTTTTGCGATCCAGTTCGTGACCAGCGTTGTGCTGGCCCGCTGGTATATCGACCCGGCCGAACTTGGGCTGTTCTCGATTGCCTTTGCCGCAATCTCGCTGGTGGCTTTTCTACAGGACTTCGGCGTGGGCCGCTATATCGCGGGCGAGCGGGACCTGACTGAGGCGAAAATCCAGACCGCCTTTACCCTCTCTATAGCGGTTGCCTGGTCGGTGGCATTCGCTTCGATCCTGCTGGCCTGGCCGGTTAGCTGGTTTTACAGCGACCCACGGTTGCTGCCGCTGGCGCTGGTGGTGGCCAGTTCATACCTGCTGGTCCCGCTGGCGATTGTTCCGCAGGCACTGTGCCAGCGGCGGATGGATTTCAAATCGAACAGCATAATCGAAGTCGGCGCGGCTGCTGCCAATGCAGCGGTCGCGTTGACTCTGGCGGTGCGCGGGCATGGCGCGATGGCGCTGGCCTGGGGGGCCTTTGCGCAGCAAGCCGCGCGAATGCTGGTCAGCCAGTGGCGCGCGGGCGGGATGCTGCCTTGGCCATGGCAGCTGAGTGGTACCGCCCCGATCATTGCACTGGGCGGAACCAACACCGTCCAATCGGTCTGCTCGTCAATCACAGCGCGCGCGCCGGAACTGCTGGTCGGACGGATTTTGAATGAAGTCGCCGTCGGTCTGTTTGCCCGCGCTTCGGGACTGGCGCTGCAATTGCGGCTGCTTGTTTCGGGCGCAGTCACCGGGGTGTTCTATCCGGCTTTTCGCAAAGTCCGCGATGAAGGCCAGCCGCTCGGCCCGCCCTACTTGCGGGTCATGGCCGCCTATACCGGGATAACCTGGCCAGCGATGGCCGGGATTGCGGTGCTCGCGGGGCCGCTGGTCGAACTGCTGTACGGTTCGCGCTGGAGCGCCGCCGCACCGCTGCTGGTTTGGGTGGCGCTGTCGCAGCTGTGCTATGTCGCGCTGCCGCTGAACAACGATCTGCCGATTTTGGTCGGGCGAATGCGGCAGCTGGTTCGCTATAACATCTATGAAACGATTGCCTCGGTCCTGCTGCTGGCACTGGCTGCGCCGTTTGGGCTGGTCTGGGTGGCAGCGTCGCGGGTGGCGCATGGGCTGTGCTGGATTGCAGTATATGCGCCGTTCATGCGCGATATCGTGCAGGTAAGCTGGGGCGAAATGCTCAAAGTCTGGGGCAAGAGCCTGGCTGGGACCTTGGCCGCAATCGCTCCGCTGCTGGCCAGCTATATCTGGTGGCACGGACCAGCCGGCGCCAGTCTGGGCCAATTGGGATTGGCCGTGGTCAGCGGAATGCTGGCGTGGATCGTCACTCTCGCTTTGATCCGCCATCCGCTGTTTGACGAGATCAGCGCACTGGCAACAGACGCCCGCGCGGCGCTGACATCCCGCTGGGCCACCAAAGGAAATCGATAGGCGGCTTTGCGCTTTGCCCGGTGCAGGCGTAGTCTCTCGCTCAAGGGAGAACTTCAACCATGCCGCTCAACCCAATGCTCGTGCCGTTGGTATCGTTTCTGGTCGCGATGCCAATTCTCGCCGGACAAGACGCCAGCCAACAGGCCGGTCAAGTTGACGTCGTCGAGATCGACAAGGACCAGCATCAGCGGATGACAGTGCCGGTTCAGATCGGTAGCCAAGGCCCGTTTCGGTTCATGATCGATACCGGCGCGCAGAATACAGTGGTTTCAACCGGCCTTGCCACCAAGTTGGCGCTGCCGATTACCGGCCGGGCCAAGGTTACCGGCGTGGCCGGCAGCGAAATGGTCGATACGGTTGAGCTTGAGCAAGTCGATCTCGGCACGCGCTCTTACTACGGCCTGCTCGCCCCGTTGCTTGAACGCCGCAATATTGGCGCCGATGGAATTATCGGGCTCGACAGCTTGCAAGGCCAGCGGGTCCAGATCGATTTTCGCCAAGGGCTGATCGCGGTGGCCGATTCCAAAACGCTGGGCGGCAATCGCGGCTATGAAATCGTGGTCACTGCGCGGCGCAAATCCGGTCAGCTGATAATGGCCGATGCGACGATCGACGGCATCAAAGTCGAAGTTGTGATCGACACCGGATCAGAAATCTCAATCGGCAACCCGGCCTTGCAGCGCAAGCTGGCGCGGCGCGGTTATCAGGAGGAGATCACTCTGCATTCGGTCACTGGGCAGACGATCACGGCCAGCATGGGCTATGCCCGGACCCTGCAGATCGACAAGGTCAGCTTTGGCAACGTGATGATCGCCTTTGCTGATTCCCCGGCCTTTGTTGCGCTGGGGCTGGACCGCAAGCCGGCTTTGCTGCTGGGGATGCGCGATCTTCGCCAGCTTGACCGGATCGCGATCGATTTCAGCAGCCGCCGGATTTATTTCGATGTGCCGCAAAACGCCTTTAGCCGCCGTGTTCCCAAAGCTGGCGCGCAGCCCGACTAGGGGGCCCGCCCTTCCCTTTCGGCGGCGGCGCCCTAAATGGGGCCGATGTCGCCCTATGACCCCGCCCCCGATAGCCGTGCCCGCCACGATGGCTGGAGCACGCTGCGGCGGTTTCTGCCCTACCTTTGGCCCACAGACCGCCCGGCGTTAAAACGCAAGATCGTGATCGCGGTGGCGCTGGTGATGGCCAGCAAGTCAATCACGCTGGCGCTGCCGTTCGCCTACAAAACGGCGATCGATGCGATGGGCGTTACCGGCCCGGTCGGCTTGCAGATCGCGATTGCCTTTGTGCTGGCCTTCGCGCTCGGGCGGTTCACCAGCGTAGTGTTCGATAATCTGCGCAACATCGTGTTCGAACGCGTCGGCCAAGAGGCGACCCGCCAGTTGGCGGTCGATACCTTTAACCGGCTCCATTCGCTGTCGCTGCGCTTCCACCTCGCCCGCCGGACAGGCGAGATTACCAAAACCATTGATCGCGGCACCAAGAGCATCGACGTGATGCTCTATTTCATCCTGTTCAACATCGCCCCGACCGTGATCGAGCTGGTGGCGGTGGCAGTGATCTTTTACTTCAGCTTCGGCTGGGGGCTGGTCGCGGCGACCGCGGTTGCAGTCGTGGCCTACGGCGCAGTCACGCGCTGGATCACGGACTGGCGCAATTCCCTGCGCGAAAAGATGAACCGGCTCGATGGGCAGGCCCTCGCCCGTTCGGTCGATTCGCTGCTGAATTATGAGACAGTGAAGTACTTCAGCGCCGAAGCGCGCGAGGCCCGCCGCTATGAAGAGAGCGCGCAGGCTTTTGCCGATGCCGCGGTCAAAAGCGAAAACAGCCTGGGCCTGCTTAACATCGCGCAGGCGCTGATCACCAACCTGCTGATGGCCGGCGCGATGGCCTATACCGTCTGGGGCTGGGCACAGGGCAAGCACACGGTCGGCGATCTGGTGTTCGTTCAGACGTACCTGATGCAGCTGTTCCGTCCGCTCGACCTGCTTGGGATGGTTTACCGCACGATCCGGCAGGGGCTGATCGACATGGCGCAGATGTTCGATCTAATCGACACGCCCGTCGAAGTGGCCGACGTTCCCGGCGCCCCGGCGCTGATCGTGGACCGCCCAACGCTGACCTTCGACAACGTGGTGTTCGGCTATGATCCGGACCGGACCATCCTGAAAGGGCTCAGCTTTGAAGTGCCCGCCGGGCATCAGGTCGCGATTGTTGGCCCATCTGGCGCGGGCAAAAGCACGATCGCGCGGCTGGTATTCCGGTTTTACGATCCGTGGAGCGGCCGGATCCTGATCGACGGGCAGGATATCCGCGAAGTGACGCAATCATCCTTGCGCGCTGCCGTGGGCATCGTTCCGCAGGATTCGGTGCTGTTTAACGACACCATCGGCTATAACATCGCTTATGGCCGCGATGGCGCAGACGCAGCAGAAGTTGAAGCGGCAGCGCGCGGGGCGGCGCTGCTCGACCTGATCGGGCGGTTGCCACAGGGCTATGAAACCGAAGTCGGCGAACGCGGGCTGAAACTGTCGGGCGGGGAAAAGCAGCGGGTGGCGATTGCCCGGACGCTGGTCAAAAACCCGCCGATCCTGCTGCTCGATGAAGCCACCAGCGCGCTCGATACCCGGACCGAACAGGACATTCTGGCGACGCTTCACGCAGTGTCCGCTGGCCGGACCTCGCTCAGCATCGCCCACCGGCTGTCGACCATCGCCGATGCCGATACGATCCTGGTGCTGAACGATGGCGTGCTGGTCGAACAAGGCACCCACCAAGCGCTGCTCCGCAAAAGCGGGCTCTATGCGGAGATGTGGGCGCGGCAAGCCGAGGCGATGGAAGAGCTGGGCGCGGCGGCGGAGTAGCTACTTCACGACATCCGCTTCATGCCAAACCACGGCTTGCGCCACCTTTATACTGAGGTGCCCTTCATCCCAGACCATGCTGGGCGAACCGTAAAGCCGCCAGCCCTGCTCTAGCGCCTCGGACACCCGCTCGCAAAAGGCGCGATCGTCTTTGCCGGTTAGGAGGCGGTAGATTGGTTTGTCTTCGGGGGTTTGCATGGGGTGGGTGCCTTCAAGATCAAATTCCAAATTCAATCACACGCGTCCTTACCCGTCTTTGCTGAGCTTGTCGAAGCACTGTCCAGCTTGCGGCAGTGCACGACGGCACGAAGAAAAGTACAGTGCTTCGACAAGCTCAGCATGGACGGACTTGCAATTGATCGAGCAACTGTAACCCTATCCTTCGGGCATCCCCGGATAGCGCTCAAACAGCGGCAGCTCGTGCGCGGTTTCCATCCAGCCGATCCGTTCGGCCACCTGAATATGCGCGCCCGGAGGCAAAGCCTGCGGATCATCAAGCGTGGCGGACTGGATATCGACGATGCCGGGCAGCATCACGGCATTGCGATAGGCAATGCCAGTGCCGCATTGAGGACAAAAGCTGCGCATCGCGGTACCAGACGAATTGAAGCTGGTCAGTTCGCCCTGTTCGAGCGTGAATTCGCCTTCGGCAAAAGCGGCCCAGCTGACCATTGGCGCGCCCGCGCTTTTCCGGCAATCGGCGCAGTGGCACAGAGCGACGTGCTGCGGCTCACCCGCGACCGAATAGCGCACCGCGCCGCATTGGCATCCGCCGGACAGCTTCATCGCCGTTCTCCCAATCGATTCGAACAGAACATTGGAAGAACAAACCCAACTTTACAAGATATACTTCGAAAGGTCCGTATCCTTGGCCAGCCCCGCCAGCCGTTCGCTGACATAGGCCTCGTCAATCGTCACGCTTTCACCGCCGCGATCCTCGGCTTCAAAGCTTAGTTCTTCGAGCAGGCGCTCCATCACCGTCTGGAGCCGCCGCGCGCCGATGTTTTCGAGCGCTTCGTTGACCTGACAGGCGATCCGCGCAACTTCACGGATCGCGCCGGGGGTGAAATCGAGCGTGACCTGTTCGGTGCCAAGCAGCGCGCAGTATTGCTCGACCAGATTGGCTTTGGTTTCGCTGAGGATCCGGACGAAATCGTCCTCGGTCAGCGCTTTCAGCTCAACCCGGATCGGCAGACGGCCTTGCAGTTCGGGCAGCAGATCGCTCGGTTTGGCGACATGAAACGCACCGCTGGCGATGAACAGCACGTGGTCGGTTTTCATCGGGCCGTATTTGGTCGCAACGGTGGTACCCTCGATCAAGGGCAGCAAATCGCGCTGGACCCCTTCACGGCTGACCGAGCCGCCGCGCACGTCCGAAACTGCGATCTTGTCGATCTCGTCCAGAAACACGATGCCGTTGGTTTCGGCATTGGCCAGCGCAACCCGGGCGACATCGTCCTGATCCATCCGCTTTTCAGCTTCTTCGTCGACCAGCTTGGTCCAGGCCTCGGGCACTTTCAGTTTGCGCTTTTTGAGCGGCTGCTTGCCGAGCGCCTTGCCCATCATTTCGGACAGGTTGATCATCCCGATCCCGCCGGGCATTCCCGGGATATCCATCCCGCCGCTGGGCGCGTCTTCAACCTCGATCTCAATCTCGGTATCGTCGAGCGCCTTTTCGGCAATCCGCTGGCGAAACGCCTCACGGGTCGCTTCAGAGGCGCCATCGCCGACCAGCGCTTTAAGCAGCCGGTCCATTGCCGCCTTCTCGGCCGCATCGCGGACCGCTTCGCGGCGGCGGTCTTTTTCCAGCCGGATCGCTTCTTCGGCCAGATCGCGGGCGATCTGTTCCACGTCGCGGCCAACATAACCAACCTCGGTGAACTTGGTCGCCTCCACCTTTACAAACGGTGCGTCGGCCAGCTTGGCCAGACGGCGCGAAATCTCGGTCTTGCCGCAACCCGTCGGCCCGATCATCAGGATGTTCTTGGGGGTCACCTCGTCCCGCAGTTCGGCCGGCAAACGTTGCCGCCGCCAGCGATTACGCAAGGCGACCGCGACGGCCTTCTTGGCATCGGCCTGTCCGACGATGTGTTCATCAAGCGCTTTGACAATGGCTTTGGGAGTGAGGTTGTCGCTCATGCTTCGATCACCTCAACCGTCACGCGGTCGTTGGTGAAGACGCAGACATCGGCCGCGACTGCCATCGCCCGGCGGGCGATTTTCTCGGGGTCGGTTTCATAGTCGACCAGAGCTTTGGCGGCAGACAGCGCGTAATTGCCGCCCGAGCCAATCGCGGCGATTCCCTCTTCCGGTTCCAGCACGTCGCCGTTCCCGGTCAGGATCAGCAGTACGTCCTTATCCGCCACGATCATCAGTGCTTCGAGATTGCGGAGGTATTTGTCGGTGCGCCAGTCCTTGGCCAATTCGACCGCCGCACGCATCAGCTGCCCGCGGTGCTGCTCAAGCTTTTTCTCAAGCCGCTCAAATAAAGTAAAGGCATCGGCGGTCGCCCCGGCAAAACCGGCGATCACCGATCCGTCACCCAGCCGCCGGACCTTTTTGGCATTGGGCTTCATCACGGTGTTGCCCATGGAAACCTGACCATCGCCCGCGATGACGGTTTTGCCGCCCAGTTTTACGCCGATGATAGTGGTGCCGTGCCACTGGATCAGGCCGTGGCTGCCTTGTGAATTGCTCATGCGGCGGATATATGAACTATCCAGCCGCCTTCAAGCTAGCTGCCGTTCGGGCCGCCGCCGCCAGCACCGCCGCCCGCGCCGACCTGGCCGATATTGCCGAACAGATCTTCAAGGAACGAGCGGTCGCGGCCCAGCGTTGGGGTCTTGTCCCCGTCAGGGCCAATCTGGGCGACTTTTTCCATTCCGCTGCGGGTTACCGAGGCGACATTGCCCTTGGCATCGAAGCTGATCCGCACCAGCAGCTGTTCGTGACTTTTGGGCCGAGCGAAAGCCGACTGACGGGTGTTGGTGGAAATGTAATACCAGTCCTTCGCGCCATATTGGCTGATGAAGCTGGGCCGGCCGAGCGTCCGTTCGACCGAAACCTGGTTGTCGACGCCGGGCGAAACCGAATCGAGCAACGGAAAATCGACCAGATAACCGCGATGGTCCTTGATCGAGGCACAAGCCGACAGCGCCAGCGCCGCCCCTGCCAGTCCAACAACCCGAACCGCTCCAGCAATACGTCCCTTAACCGGCATCTTAATGTCGCTCCGTCCGGTGGCCGCAGGATTGCCCGCGCCGCCCCTTTGATCTATCGCCGCCAGCCTTAGGCCGCCTTGGCCCGCCGTGCAATGGCGGGCGATGGGCGGCGCGGCTTTAATGCCCGCTGAATGGATGAAAGGCACTGCCGATGTCGCTACTCAATCGCTTGCTGGGCCGGGCCGATCCCGGGCAGGAGCAGGTTCGGCCGCTGTGGCTCAAAGTGGTCGAGATCGCCCGTGAACCGCGCTGGTATGCGCGGGGCGGAATTGCCGACAGCGTGCCGGGCCGGTTCGACGCAATCACGCTGGTGCTGGCGCTGGTGATGCTGCGGATGGAGCGCGATCCGGCGCTGAGTGCCCCATCAGGGCGGCTGACCGAGTTGTTCGTCGAAGATATGGACGGCCAGATACGCCAGAGCGGGATCGGTGATCTGAGCGTGGGCAAACAGGTTGGCAAGCTGATGGGCGCGCTTGGCGGACGGATTGATGCGCTGCGCCTCGCGCTGAGCGAAACCGATGACACCGCGCTGATTGCGGCGATCGAACGCAATGTCACGTTGAACCCGAACGGCGATTGCGCCGAAATCGGCCGCGATTTGCGCGCGCTGGCGGCGGCACTGACCGGTCTATCAAACGACGATCTGCTGGCTGGGAAGATCACCCGATGAGCGAGTTCTCGCGGATATTCGACGCAGACCGGCTCCCGGCTGGCGTGCAAGTGCTGGACGCCAGCGAGGCGGAATGCGCCGCTTTGGCCAAGCGGTTCGCGCTGGTTGCGGTCGGGCGCCTGACCGCCCGCGTGACCATGACTGCCGACGGACCAACGGTGCGCGCAACCGGGCGGCTTGAGGCAGAAGTGGTGCAAAGCTGCGCGGTATCTGGGGAAGATCTGCCCGCGCGGATCGCCGAACCGGTCGCACTTCATTTCGTCCCCGCCCTGCCGCCGAGCGCCGAAGAAGTCGAACTGGACGCCGCCGATCTTGACCAGATCGAGATGGACGGCACCCGGTTTGATCTGGGCGAAGCTCTGGCGCAGGGGATGGCGCTGGGGATCGATCCCTATGCCGAAGGGCCCGGGGCCAAAGCCGCCCGGCGCAAGGCCGGGATTTTGAACGCCGGCGAAGGCGGGGCCTTTGGCGCTTTGAAGGGCCTGCTGGGGAAGTAGTTCCTCCCAAATAGGAGGGGGAACGGCTCAGAACGGAATGTCATCATCCAGATCATCGGCGAACCCGCCGCTAGGCGCGCCGCCGCCGCCCGAACGCTGACCGCCACCCGAACCGCCGCCAGAGCCGCCGCCAAAGTCACTGCCGCCTGAACGCTGACCGCCGCCATAGTTGCCGCCGCCGCCGCCGCCCGAACCACCCGCGCCGCCGCCCGGAGCGCCATCGAGCATGGTCAGCACGCCTTGCATCCCGCCAACCGAGACTTCAGTCGAATAGCGATCATTGCCCGAGGCATCCTGCCATTTGCGGGTGCGCAGTTGGCCTTCGATGTAAACCTTGCTGCCCTTTTTGAGGAAGCGTTCGGCGACGCCGACCAACCCGTCCGAATTGAGCACAACGGTGTGCCATTCGGTCCGCTCCTTCTTTTCACCGGTGTTCTTGTCTTTCCAGTTTTCAGAGGTGGCGATCCGCAGGTTGCAGATCTTGCCACCGTTCTGGAACGACTTCACTTCGGGATCGGCGCCAAGATTGCCGATCAGAATAACCTTGTTGACGCTGCCTGCCATCGAATCGAGTCCCTTTGAATTCTGGCGCTCTGCCTAGCCAATTGCAGCAATCGCTCCAAGTGCAGCGGGCTTTGTTTCCCCGGCTCTACCCCAGCCCCAACCAAACCGCCGTCCAATAGGTCAGCCCAGCCGCCAGATAGGCCAGTGCGAACAGGTAGAGCAGCATGAAGGTCGGCCATTTCCAGCCGTTGGTTTCGCGCCGGGTAACGGCGATTGTGCTCATGCATTGCGGGGCGAAGACGAACCAGGCGAGGAAAGCCAGCGCGGTCGGCAGGTTCCAGCTGGCTTTCAGACGGTCACCCAATTGCTGGGCCTGTGCTTCTTCATCGGTCGCGCCAACTGCGTAAGAGGTGGCCAGCGAACTCACAGCCACTTCGCGCGCAGCCATCGCCGGGATCAGCGCCAGCGCGATATCGCGGTTGAAACCGATCGGTTTGACCACCACTGCGAGGCCATTGGCGATATGCCCGGCAACCGAAGCGTCGATCTGATCCTCGCCCGGCGCAGCGCGCGGGAAGTTGAGCAACAGCCACAGCACCACTGTCACCATGAAGATGATCGTTCCGGCCCGGCGCAGGAAAATCCAGGCCCGCTGCCACAGCCCGATCAGCAGGTCTGACAGGCGCGGCAGTTGATACTTGGGTAGTTCCATAATGAATCCCGATGCCGCGCCTTTGGTCACCGAACTGCGCAGCACCAGCGCCACCAGCATCGCTGCGACAATCCCGAACAGATAGAGTGCGAGCAGAACCAGCCCCTGCAAGCCGACAGGACCGAAGACTGCGCGATCAGGAATGAACGCCGCGATAATCACCGCATAGACCGGCAGCCGCGCCGAACAGGTCATCAACGGCGCGATCAGGATCGTGGTCAGCCGGTCCTTGGGATCGGAGATGCTGCGGGTCGCCATAATTCCGGGGATCGCGCAGGCAAAACTCGACAGCAGCGGAATAAAGCTGCGGCCCGACAGGCCGACCCCGGCCATCATCCGGTCCATCAGGAACGCGGCGCGGGCCATATAGCCCGATGCCTCCATCGCCAGAATAAAGAAAAACAGGATCACGATCTGCGGCAGGAACACGATCACCGAACCAACCCCCGACAGGATCCCATCGGTCAGCAAATCACGCGCGAGGCCAGCAGGTAACAGCGCGCGGGCCTGCTGCGTCAGCCAGGCAATCGCCGCTTCCAGCGCGTCGGCAAACGGCGTTGCCCAGCTGAAAACCGCCTGAAACACCACGAACAGCATCGCAAACAGGATCAGCGGCCCCGCCCACGGATGCAGGAACACCTGATCGAGCCGCGCGTGGAGCCGGTGGCGACTGGTTTCCGAAACTATCGCCGCTTCGGCAATCGCATGGGCGGTAACCCGACGTTCGGTCTGCGTAGTGTGCGGGCGGTGATGCTCAGCCGCGCGCGCTTCGGCAGCTTCAATCGCCGCGACCAGCGCATCGAGCCCGCGCCGCCGCACCGCGACAGTTGGGATCACCGGCACGCCCAGTGCTTCCTCCAGCGCGGCGGGATCGATTACCAAGCCATCACGCTCGGCCAGATCGATCATGTTGAGCGCCACCACACACGGCCGCCCCAGCGCGATCACTTCCTGCGCAAAGACCAGATGCTGTTCAAGATTTGAGGCGTCGAGCACCACCACCAGCACTTCCGGGGCAGGTTCGCCGGGAAATTCGCCCAGGATGACTTTGCGGGTCACCTCTTCATCCGGGCTCGTCGCGTTGAGGCCGTAAGAACCTGGCAAGTCCGTCAATCCGATCGCGCCGCCACCGGGGAAGGCCAGCCGCCCGGCCTTACGCTCGACCGTTACGCCCGGATAGTTCGCGATTTTCTGGCGCGCCCCGGTCAGCGCGTTGAACAGCGCACTTTTCCCAGCGTTGGGATTGCCGACCAATGCGGCGGTGCGCAGAGTCATGGCGCTTGCACCGCTATCGGCTCAACTTTGATCGCATGAGCATGAACGCGGCGCAGCGCCACAGTCATCCGCCCGATCGACAGGGCAAGCGGATCAGCGCCTGCAAAAATCCCGCGGTGGGCCACGCTGACTTTGGCCCCGACATCAATCCCCAGTGCCTGCAAGCGCTGCGCTTCTTCGGCCACCAGCCGCGACCAATCGACCGCAACGATGCGGGCACTGGTTTCAAGCGGGAGGAGATCAAGCGTCATAGCCATCTGCCGCTGCCATAGGACGCTGCCTGTTGCAAGTCATTCGCAATAATATTGATCGCGATCAAAAAGCGATGCTGGTTTCCAGCAGCCGGTCCGAGCTTCCCCCGGCGAGAATGCGATAGGTGCCGCTCTCCAGCTTCCAATCGTGCGCCACCGGATCGCGCCAGCGCAAATCGGCCAGTGCAATCCGCGCCTTGACCACTTGGCTCTCGCCCGGTTGCACCATCACCCGTTCAAATGCTTTGAGCGATTTGATCGGCCGTTCGGCCACTTGCCCCGGCGCGCTGACATAGAATTGCACTACGTCTTCAGCGGCAACGTCGCCAGTATTGCGAACTGTCACTTCGACGGCAATTTCGCCCTCGCAAACCCGCGCCGCCAGCCCAGCATAGTCAAACCGGGCGTACGAAAGCCCATGCCCAAAGGCATAGCGCGGTGCCGCGCCAGACCGATCAAACAGCGCGTAGCCGTGCCAATAGCCATAATCCGCCACTTCCGCGTCGGGATCGAACAGCGGGTAATCCGCCGGATCGCGCGCCACGGTATAAGGCAACTTCCCGCTCGGGCTAACCGCGCCAAACAGCAACCGCGCCAGCGCCGTGCCGCCCACCATCCCGGAATAAAACGTCTGCAGGATCGCCCCGGCCGACGCGTGCCAGTCCTCAACCAGCACGGCAGAACCCGCTACAATCACCACCACCAGCGGCTTGCCAGTCAACGCAGCGACGTTGATCAGCGCGACCTGATCTGGCGGTAGCCGCAAATCGCGCCGATCGCCGCCAATCGCGCCGCGCTCATTTGAGGAGCCATCCTCTCCCAGCGTCATTCCGCCGGGAATAAACTCGCCTTCCTCACGCGCGGTCAGCCCGGCCACCACCACTACGGCATCGGCGGCGGCTGCGATTGCCTGCGCGGCATCAAGATCAGCCTCGGTTGCGTATTGGACGTTCTGCGCGCCGAGTTGTGCCTGCAGACCCGCAAGCGCCGTGACCACATCAGGGGGCCGGACCCGGCTCGAGCCATTGTCGCCGATATTCTCAAGCCCAGCCAAGCGCCCCAGCACGGCCAGCGTGCGGACTTTGGCTGGATCGAACGGCAAAGTGCCATCGTTAGCCAGCAGAACCGCCGATTTCTCGGCCGCCTCCAGCGCCAGCGCGCGGTGTGCGGCGCAAGCAATCAGGCTTTCGGGATAGTCAGGGAGCGGGTCAGGCGCGGCCAGAAAACGGTACAGCGTTGTGAGAATCCGCGTCCCGGCCCGGTCAACAACCGCCGCGTCAATCTCGCCCCGTTCAACCGCTGCGGTCAGCTTTTCGCCGAACACCAACGGTTCCGGGTTTTCCACATCGAGCCCGGCAGCGGCCCCGCGAACCTCATAAACCCCTTTGATCCAGTCCGAATGAACGAACCCGGCAAAGCCCCACTCCCCGCGCAACACGTCGGTCAGCAGGTGCGCGCTGTGGCCGCAATATTCGCCGCCCACCTTGTTATAGGCGCTCATCACACTGCCGACCCCGGCGTCGATCACGGCTTTGAAGTGGGGCAGGTAAACTTCGTGCAGGGTCCGCTCTCCGGCCCGCACATCGACGGTGAAGCGGGTGTTCTCCATCGAATTGAGCGCAAAGTGTTTGACCGTTGCGCAGACGTTGTGCGTCTGAATGCCGCAGGACAAGGCAGCCCCCATTGCACCCAGGTGATGCGGGTCTTCACCATAGGTTTCCTGGGCCCGGCCCCACCCCGGGTGGCGTAGCAGATTGATGCAGACCGCACCCGACAGGTTGCAGTCCTGCGTCCGCGCTTCGATCCCCATCGCTTCGCCAATCCGGCGTTCCAGATCGATATCGAAACTGGCACCGCGCGCCATGGTGCAGGGAAAGCAGGTCGAATTGCCCCGCACGACACCGCGCGGGCCATCGGTGAACCAGAACGAGGGCACACCCAGCCGCGCGATTCCGCCCCCAGCCCGATAAGGCCGCGCGCCAAACCGC
Organism: Novosphingobium sp.; assembly: GCA_043756025.1. Classification (GTDB taxonomy): domain Bacteria; phylum Pseudomonadota; class Alphaproteobacteria; order Sphingomonadales; family Sphingomonadaceae; genus Novosphingobium. The sequence continues at coordinate 15,081 of JAYURW010000094.1, forward strand.
CCGCCATCCTCGCGAAATGCCGCAAAGAAGCCGTGACCGGACATCATTTCGACTTTTTCTGAAAGCGTCGCGGCGGCGATGATCGAACCAACAGTGTCGGCGATTTCGCGGGCAGTCATCCCCTTGCGCGGGGCCAAGTTTGTCATCGCGAAGCCCGCTCAGCGCGCCGGATAGCGCAATCGCCCAAGCACCCGGGCCGGACTGAACATTTCGTCGCGCGGGCGCAGCAGTTGGGCTTTGGCTTTCTCAAACTTCATGATCCCTTCGATCCGCCGGTCGAGAAACGCCTTGGTATCGGCATGACCTTCGCTGGTGTCGTTCACATAGACCGCCAGCGTTGCCGCATAGATCGAGCCCAGAGTCAGCCGTTTGGTATAGTGGTTGTAATCAGTCGCGGTGTCGCCCGCCAACCGCCACATGGCATCGGCGCTGCTCCAGCCAAGCGCCAGCGTGCGCAGAGCGTTTTGCGGCAAGGCCATGATCGACAGCGCGCGGCGCAGCGCCTCTTTCTGGTGCAGGATCGCATCAAGCCGGAATTGCACCAGCGTGCGGATCCGTTCGCGAATTTTAAGCGTAGCGATCTGATCGGCTGGCAAGGCGGCCTGCATGGCAGCATCGACGCTGCGCACCCAAGCCTCAATCATCTCCATCGCCCCGTCTGAAAAGGCGAACTGCGCGGCTGCCGGATCGACACCGGCGGATGTGGCTGCAGCGTGCACCGCCGTCTCGCTCCAGCCGTCAAAGGCTACGGCATCGGCAATGGCGGGGGCAAGCTGGAGCCGCAATTCAGCGAGGTTGGCGGGCTGATCCATAGTCAAAACTTTGGCCCATAGACTTTGCCGCCCGCGCCCGATTGTGTCTTCGGCTTGGTATCGCTGGCAATCACGGTGAGGATCGCAGCATTATCCGCCAGCCGGGCATATTCACGGGCGGAACGGCCGGAATTATCAGCCCGGTCTGGATCAGCCCCGGCCCGCAGCAGGATCCGGATCAGCGGCATATTGCGGTTATGCACCGCCGTGATCAGCGGGGTTTCGCCCGAATTGTTCGATTCATCGACCCGCGCGCCATGGCCAATCAGCAGTTCGACCCCTTCGATCCAGTTGAGATTGGTCGCCGCGACCAGCGGAGTGACCCCGCGCGCATTGCTGACGTTGACTTTGCCACCCCGCGAAATCAGCCAATCCAGCCAGGCCAGATCGCGCCGCGCCGTAACAATATGCAGGGCGGTGTCGCCGGTAGTTATGTCGCGGGTATTGACCAGATTAGGGCTGCCCTTGTCGAGCATCTCGTTGACTTCGGACAGTTCCTTTTTCTTGACCGCTTCAAGGAACTTGTAGCTTTCAGAAAACTGGGCGGCGGCCGGGCTGGGCAGCGCTGTCAGCACCACCATCGGGGCGGCCAAGGCCAGAGCCAGTCTGCGATAATTCGACACGGAAATGATTCTCCTGTTGCTTGAGCGCCGCGCCAAGAATCACCAGCACAGCCCCAAACGCACCTTGCGCACCGGAGTTTAGCAGAGCATGAACCGGCGCGCCATGACGAAGCCATTTCTTGCCATCGCGCTATGCGCTGCCGCTGTCCCGCTCAGCGCGTGTTCCCAGCAGCAACCCGCCGCCAAGGCCCAGCAGATCGAGGGCACTGCGCTGGATGGTGCGGCGATCGGCGGACCGTTCACGCTCTACGACAAGGCCGGCAAGCGGGTCAGCTGGGATGATTTCAAAGGCAAATACCGGATCGTCTATTTCGGCTACACCTATTGCCCCGATGCCTGCCCGATGGACATGAGCGTGCTGATCAACGGATTTAACCTGTTCGCCAAGGATCACCCGGGCCAAGCCGCACAGGTTCAGCCGATCTTTATTACTATTGATCCGGCGCGCGACACTGCAGCCCGGGTCGCAGAATTCACCGCCGCCTTCTCACCAAAGTTGATCGGGCTGACCGGCAGCCAGGCCGAAGTTGATGTTGCAGTCAAAGCTTTCAAAGCGGTGGCCAAGCGCGGCACCGATACGCCCGGTGGCTATCTGATGGATCACAGCCGGATGGCCTATCTGATGGGCCGGAATGGCGAGCCGATTGCCGCGCTGCCGGTCGATCTGGGGACCACGCGCGGGCCTGCGGCGGTCGCCGCCGATCTGGCCAAACTGGTCCAGTGAGGGACCGCTTCTGGACGCTGCCGATCGAGGCGCTTTCCAAGCCTGAGTGGGAAGCGCTGTGCGATGGCTGCGGCCAATGCTGCCTGCACAAGGCCGAAGACGAAGACACCGGCGATATCTATCAGACCAACGTCGCCTGCCGCCTGCTCGATATCCCGTCGGCGCGGTGCAGCGATTACAAAGACCGCAAAGCGCAAGTGCCCGATTGCGTTCGGCTGACGCCAAAGCTGGCCCGGACCCTGCCCTGGCTGCCCGATAGCTGCGCCTATCGGCTGCGCGCCGATGGGCAGCCGCTGGCCGACTGGCATTATCTGCTCAGCGGCGATCCCGAAGCGGTTCACCGCGCCGGGATATCGGTGCGGGGGAGAGCGATCCCCGAGGCGCTGGCCGGGCCGCTCGAAAACCATATAATCTTGCCGCCGGGCATGGAACTGGCCGATGATTGAGTGGCTTTTGAAAGGCAAAGGGGAAGACCCGCAGGTCGAAGTGGCCGGACGGATGATCCCGCTGGTGCTGCGCCGCACAGCCCAAGCAAAACGGATGACCATGCGGCTGGCTCCCGATGGCAGCGAAGTGCGGATCACTCTGCCGCCATGGGGCCGCAGCGCCGAAGCGCTCGAGTTCGCCCAAAAACGCGCCGGGTGGCTGGCCGGGCAATTGGCCGCCGTGCCCGAGGCGGCAGTGCTGGGAGACGGCGCGGCGCTGCCCTATCTGGGCCAGCTCCACACTATCGCCCATAATCCCAGCGCCCCGCGCCGGATCCGTCCTGACGAAGGCACGCTGCATATTGGCGGTCCAGCCGAATCGCTCTCCCCGCGGCTCAGCCGCTGGTTGCAAGGCGAGGCGCGGCGGCTGCTGAGCGAGGACCTGGCGCATTACTGCACAGTGGCACAGCAACCCACCCCGCGGCTGATGCTGAGCAGTGCCCGCCGCCGCTGGGGTTCCTGCGCCCATAACGGCACGATCCGGATCAATTGGCGGCTGGTGATGGCCCCCGGCTTTGTCCGCCGGTCCGTGGTGGCGCACGAGGTAGCGCATCTCATCCACTTCGATCACAGCCCGGCGTTCCACGCGTTGCTCGACCAGATTTACGAGCACGATGTGCGCGCGGCGAATCGCTGGCTCAAGCGCGAAGGGCGGCAACTCTATGCCCCGCTTGGGTAATTTTGCGTAACGCCGAATTAACTATAATCCGCGATTTTAGTGGGACGATGCGGTTCCTTGCCTTTGCCCTTGCAGCAGTTTCGCTGTCAGCCTTGCCCGCCACAGGGCAAGAAGCTTGCCGGCTGTGCTATAGCGAGCCCGGCGCCAAGCCCGGCGAACGCCCGCTGACTATCGAAATCTGGGCCGACTTGTCTTTTGCCAAGCTGGCCCTGACCAGCCGCAACGGCGGCAGCGCCGAGGTTGACGCGCAGACCGGCAGCAAATCAACCCAAGGCGATATGATCAGCCTGGGCGGAACTCCGGTTACCGGCCACGGACGAATTACCGGCGATCCCTTGCGCGCGGTGCGGATTGATCTGCCTTCGCGGGTGCCGATGAACACGCCCGACGGCGGCAGCGCCGAATTGACCGATTTCACGATCAGCCTGCCCCCCAACCCGCAGCTCAACGCCAATGGCGAACTGGAATTCAGCTTCGGCGCGCGGTTGGTGGTCAAAGGCGGGCGCGGCGGAAATTATCGCGGTCGGATCCCGATTTCAGTCGATTACAACTGAACACTAGCGCGCCCGCCGCATGAGCCCTATCTTGCGGTCATGTCCTATTGGCAAAAGATCAATCCTGGCGGCGCGATGTCTGACATCGTCACCGTGTTCCGCGATGCCGGATCAAAGCGTTGGCCGATCGCACTGGTTTCAGCGGCGATCACGGTGGGGGTGTTTTCCACCCTGACTTATGAAAGCTGGAAAATTCCGCGGGCTTTGCCCACGGTAGTTTATATCACCTCCTGGCCCGAAGACCGGACCCCGGCTGAAACCGCCGCGTTCATCAAGGCCAACCAGCAGGCCAAGGACGAACAGGCGGCCCGGATCGAAGCCTACGATGCCGAAGGCCGCAAACTGTGGGCCACGGTCGGCAAGGCATCGGGCCTGAATGTCGACAAGATGCAAAAGCAGGCCGATGCCGAACGCGCCGCTGATAAAGCCAAGCAAAAGGCTGAAACCGACGCGCTGCTAAAACAGGTCAAGGTAGAACCGCTTGCCCAATAGCGTCGATGCTCGCTGGCTGGGCGCGGCGGCGCGGCTGGCGGCCCGGGGGATGCCGCTGTCCCGGCCCAATCCCTCAGTCGGCGCGCTGTTGATCCACGATGACAGGGTGATCGCGCGCGGCTGGACCCAGCCGGGCGGCCGCCCCCATGCCGAAGCGGTGGCGCTGGCCGCGGCAGGCGATGCCGCGCGCGGCGCAACCCTTTACGTTACGCTCGAACCTTGCGCCCATGCCAGCCCGCGCGGCCCTGATTGCGCCGGATTGGTCGCGGCCAGCGGCGTGGCGCGGGTGGTGATCGGCTGCTGCGATCCCGATCCGCGCACCGCCGGAGCAGGCGCGGACCGCTTGCGCGCGGCGGGGATCGCAGTGACCGAAGCTGATAATCCCGAATGCCGCGCCAGCCTGATCGGCTACCTGACCTGCGCTAAACAGCACCGCCCGCATGTGACACTGAAACTGGCGCTGTCGGCTGATGGCCACCTCGCCCCGCCGCCGGGCGAGGGCCAATGGTTGACCGGGCCGATTGCACGCGCGCATGTTCACGCGCAGCGGGCGCGGATGGACGCCATAATTGTTGGCCGGGGCACGCTGGAGGCGGATCAACCCCGGCTCGACGTGCGTCTACTGGGGATCGCGGATCGCAGCCCGGCGCGCTGGCTGCTGACCCGTGGCGTTGCACCCGAAGGCTGGAAAGCTCTGCCTGAACCGGCGGCGATTTCGGCGATGGACGGCGTGCAGTATCTGATGGTCGAGGGCGGCGCGGGGGCGGCGCAGGCCTTCCTCGATGCCGGTCTGGTTGACCGCTTGCTGCTATATCGCGCGCCGCCAGTGGTGAAGGGCAATGGCCCCGCCCTGCCCCAGCTAACCCAAGCGGCGCTGGCTGGATCGCCGGATTGGCGGCTGACTGACTCGCGCCCGCTTGGCAATGACACGCTGCAAGTCTACGAGCACAGCTAATGTTTACCGGAATCATCACTGCCATCGGCACTATCCGCGACGTGCGCGAAGCTGGCGACCTGCGCGCCGTCATCGCCTGCTCCTATGATCCTGCCGCGATTGCTATCGGCGCCTCGATCGCCTGCTCGGGCGTCTGCCTGACAGTGGTCGAGCGCGGAGGCACGGCTGGCGACGCCTGGTTCGCGGTCGATATCTCGGGCGAGACTGTCAGCTGCACCGCAGCCGGACAATGGACCGCCGGGCGCAAACTCAACCTCGAACAGGCCCTGAAACTGGGTGACGAACTGGGCGGGCACATCGTGACCGGTCATGTCGATGCCGTTGGGCGGGTCGCTGTACGTGAGGAGGTCGGCGGATCGCTTCACGTGGCGATCACCACCACCGCTGAAATCGCGCCATTCGTGGCCCCCAAGGGTTCGATCACGGTCAATGGCGTGTCACTTACGGTCAACGCGGTGGGCGATCACGCCGATGGTAGCTGCACGTTCCACCTCAACCTGATCCCCCATACTGCCGGTGTTACCACTCTGGGCAGTCTGGCGGTGGGCGACAGCGTGAATCTCGAAATCGACGTGCTGGCGCGCTATCTGCAACGGATGCAGAGCCTCAGAGGCTGAGCGGGCCGGTTGCAAACCCTTCCCGGGTGATTTCATAAACCACATGGCGCATCGGAACGGTCGGCGTTTCGACCATTTCGCTGCGCCCGGTCAGCCGTCCGCCGACTTTTTCCATCGCCCGGCACGAGCGCAGGTTGCTCTCCCCGACCCGGAATTCGACCCGAGCGACAAAGCCGAAAGCATGATCCAGCATCAGTCGTTTCAACTCGCGGTTGGTCTCGCCGCCCCAATAGCTGCGGGCCAGAAAAGTCCAGCCGATCTCCACCGCGCCGCCATCGGCCCGGTCATCGAGCTTGTATTGCGAAGACCCGATCAGCGCACCACTGCGCCGGTCCATCACCGCCAAGGCCCCACCGCTGGCCAGTGCATTGGCAAAGAAGGTGCGAAACACCGGCTCTTGCCACCGGTTTGGCTGAGGGTGAATGGCCCAGATCACTGGATCACTGGCGACGGCAAACAACGCGTCCCAATCTTCCGCGCACAGCGGGCGGAGCAGCAGCCGCTCCCCTTCAAGGACCGGCTGGCGGTCCATTTCAGGCGCTCACCGCGGCAACAGCGGCGATGAACCTGTCGATGTTGGCCATAGTCAGCCCGGCTGCGTTGATCCGGCCTGATCCGGCCATGTAGATGCCATTATTCGAGCGCAGCTGCTGGATTTGTTCAGGCGACAGCGGCAACATCGAGAATAGCCCGTTCTGGCGGCCAATCGGGGCAAAATCGACCCCGCCCTGCTGGCCTGCTGCGGCCAGCCGCGCGCGAACCTGAGCGATCCGGGTTCGCATCGTTTCCAGCTCGTCCAGCCACAACGCGGTCAGCGCCGGATCTTCCAGAATCAGCCGAACCGCCGCGCCGCCATGATCGGGCGGCATTGACCAGGCCGCGCGGGCCAGTGCGTGGCCGTTCGACAGCACCCGGTTCATCACCGCCGCATCTTCAGCCATGACATAGATCGCGCCGACCCGGTCGCGGTACATCCCGAAATTCTTGTCACACGAATAGGCAATCAGCGCCTCGGGCACTGCGGCCAGCACCCGGCGCACGCCATAGGCGTCTTCTTCCATCCCTTTGCCCAGCCCCTGATAGGCCAGATCAAGGATCGGCAGCAGCCTGGCGGCGGCAATCAGCAGCGCAATCTCGTCCCACTGCGCAGGGGAATAATCGATGCCGGTCGGATTGTGGCAGCAACCGTGCAGCAGGATCGCATCGCCCGGGGCCGCTTCGGCAATCGCCGCCCGTAGCGCGTCCATATCGGTCACGCCAGATTTGGCGGCGTGGGCGAAAGTCTTTAGCTCTATCTCCAGATCGGCATAAATTTGTGCGTGGTTGGGCCAGCTCGGCAAACCCATCCAGACCCGCGACACGCCCGCCTTTTTCGCCAGTGCCGCGGCCAGCCGCACCGCGCCGGTCCCGCCGGGCGCCTGCATTCCTTCGATGCGGCCCGACATCGTCGGATCGTCTGCGCCAAAGATGTACGGCATCAGCGCGTGGACAAAGCCCATATCACCTTCGGGGCCGAGGTAAGATTTGGAATCCTGCGTATCGACCAGCCTTTGCTCAGCTGCCTTGATCGCCCCGAACACCGGGGTTGCGCCCTGCCCGGTGCGGTAAACGCCGACACCCAGATCGATCTTGTCGGTCCGCGGATCGTCGTTGTGGAGCTTGATCAGCGCGAGCAGCGCGTCGGCGGGTTGTTGTGCAAGGTTGCTGAGCATAATGGCGCGGGCCTTAACCTTCGTGGCTGCACCGGGGCAAGCAGAGAATTGCCCGGATCGCCGCTTGCTTGCCGCCCCCGCCCGGCCCAAGGGAAAGCCTATGCTGAACCCTGTCCCGCTACCCGACCTGCCCCGCAACCTCAAAAGCGCGCTGTGGCGCGGGATCAAAGGCCAGTGCCCGCGTTGCGGACAAGCCCGGCTGTTCGGAAAATACCTCAAACCGGTGGCGCTGTGCCCATCCTGCCAGCAGGATTGGACACTGCATCAGGCCGATGATTTCCCGCCCTATGTCTCGATCATCCTGACCGGACACCTGATTGCTCCGCTGCTGATCCTGATCGGCGGCAGTGCGGCGCTGACCATGGGCGTCAAGATCGCGTTGGCGATGGTGCTGGCCGGGGCGCTGATGCTGGCGCTGCTGCAACCCGCCAAAGGCGCGATAATCGCGCTGCAATGGTGGATGGGAATGCACGGGTTTCGCCCCGCCGGACGCGATGAAGCCGGAGCCTTGCTGCCGCCCGCGCCTGAAAGCCCCTAGAACGGCAGCCAGCGCTGCTTCTTCGAAAACCGCATATACCCGGCGTTGACCCCCAACCGCAGGCCGGCTCCCACCCGGATCGGGATCAACACCACGTTTTTGCTGCGCATATAGGAAATGTTGAACCCGCCAACCAGATAGGCTTGGCCCTCGCCTGCAGGGAAGCGCTTGTAGATGTCTTCGCTGTTGTACAGGTTATAAACCAGCACAAACGCGCTGCCGGCATTGGCCCCGGCATCGAAACCGATTGATGGGCCGGTCCAGTAAACCGGACGCTCGCCCTCAATCTTGTGATGCAAAGTGCCCGAGCCATAGCGCACCCCAACCACCAGCGCGCCGCCGCCTTCGCGCCCGGTAATATAGGCATTGGGTTCGCCCTGCTTTTTGAGCAGATTTTCAATTACTCCGGCCAGACCCGAGGCACCCTTGCCAAACACGCCTTCAGCTGCGCCGATCAGATCGTCTTGCTGGTAAGTCCCGCTATTGGTGGCTGGACCAGATTGGGTCGACGCGGGGTCAACCGAGCCGGGCAGCGGCTCGGGCGAATCAGGCACGCTCGCCGGTGTGATTGTCGGCTGGGGACTGGGCGCAGAAGCGGGCGCTCCCGGCGGCACCGACAAGTCGCCGTCAATCGCCCGGTCCGGGTCAACCGGCTGGACCTGCGCCGGTGCAGCGACCGAGCCGATCAGCGCAACCGCTCCCAAAACCGAGATAAGCGCGGCGCGCGCGCTGCGGGTCATGCCGACGATCATAGCGGTTATCCTCCCAACTGGAACCGCTTCATGCAACCTTGGCAGATTGCCCGGCAATGAACCGGCGGCAGGGCGAGTCGGTTTTGCGGTCAGCCGAGTCTGTGCTGCGGTAAATCGCCCACATAAATTCCGCTCCAACCCCTCTTGCCGCCTGCCCGACCCCCGGCTATAGGCCGCCTTCGCTGCTGCAATCCGGAGACGTGGGTGAGTGGCTGAAACCAACGGTTTGCTAAACCGTCGTACTGATAATTCGGTACCGAGAGTTCGAATCTCTCCGTCTCCGCCAAAATCTCAGCCGCGAAGTGGACATGGTCCCTGCGGGGAATTCAGGTCGCTCCTGGTGCCGTCAGCTTTTGATCTGATAGGCTACCTCAAGGTCACCCCAGCGGCGTCCGTGCACAACGACTGGCGAATAGACGTTGCGAACAACGATGTAGTTGGTGCCGTCGCCTTCTTGGCGGTAGACCGACATGAAGTATGGCGCGCTGCTCGCTTTGGCGGCCTTATCGACATCATCCAGCAGGATCCGGCCATTGCGGCAGTAGCGTGTGTCGTGCGCAAGTTCACCGATCGGCCTGCGCGAATGTTCGGTTACATGCGTCGGCAGGAACCCGTTCATGTCTGCCGCGCTGCACATGATCACATTGGTTTGGGCCGTACGCAGCCGATCAAACAACGGGCGCCAATTGAGATCAGCCCAGTCCGACAAGGCTGTCCGGTACAGTTCCGGGTTGGTGCCTGGGACCAATTTGTAGTTGGTGTCAAACAGCTGTTCTAAGCGCAGTTCACCAGCTTCGATCGCCCGTTCAGTGATCGCAACCATCTCGTCGCGAAACGATGCAGCGAGTTCGACGATCTCGGTATCTCGCGGCGAAACACCGGCACTAATGACAGCGTTGAACAAATCGTTGGAAACCAGTTCCATGTTCAGCACGTTGCCGCGGGTGGCATCGAGCAATACGGAATTGGCGCGGACTGAGCCGATAACGGTATCGAGTGCTTCTCGCACCGCGACACCCTTTGCATGCACCTCCGCCGAGTGCTGCGCGACAGTTTCTCCAGTCTGGTCGAGTTGCGAGACAAGGCGGGTTGTCTCGGCGAGGACATCGGTAACCGTCTCAAGGCGCTCCTCTGCCTTGCTCGACTGGCTCACCCCATTCTGTATTTCAGTGACCAGACCCGCTGCTTCTCCAACAAGTTTGCCAACCGCCTGACGAATCTCCTCCGCGGCGGCACTCGAATTCTGGGCGAGCTTTTTCACTTCGGATGCGACCACCGCAAAAGTCTTGCCCGCTTCGCCTGCCCGGGCTGCCTCGATAGTCGCGTTCAGCGCCAACATGTTGGTAGTACGCGCGATTGTCTCGATCCCTTTGGAGACTTGCTGCACCTGTTCCATCACTGCGGCGAAGTTGGTTACGTGCACGCCCAGGCGTGAAATTAGCGATATGATCGAACGGAATTCGATAACCGCTGCATTGACCCGCTCGGTCCCCTTGCCCAGCCGCTCATAAGCTTGCGCGGACAGGACTTTGGCCTCGTCCGCCGATTCTGCGATGTGCCGTTGATCCAGCTCGAGGGCGCTGGCGATCTCGTCGAGCTCAGCCAGATCCGAAATCTGGCGCTGCATCTGTTCAGTTGCGCGCTCAATTTGGCCCGCCGCTTCGGTACAGCCCACGGCCAAGTTGCCACAGTAGTTGGCGGCCGACTGGTCAAGGACCGGAACACCGGCGGGTACTTTCTCGAGATACATGCAAAACATCCCTGTCTAATTACAGGCGTTGCTACCCAAGAATGGTTAACAGGCGGTCAAACGTGCCGCTCTCGCTGGCGGGACGCCAATCGCCCAGATAACGCGTGGTTAACTATCTTGGTCCATAGCCCGACATGGAGACTGTCGCGCATGGACGATTTGATTGCCGAATTCATTGCCGAAACCCGCGAGATGCTCGAAGCGCTCGAGCGTGCTCTGGTTGCGTGGGAGCGCGACCCGGACGACCGCGCGCAGTTCGATCAGATTTTCCGCTTCATCCACACGGTCAAAGGAAACTGCGGCTTCTTCGACTTACCTCGGATCGAGGCATTGGCGCACGCCGCTGAAAGTGCGCTGAGCGAAGTTCGCTCCGGCAAGCGCAAGACCGACTCGCGTCTCGTCGAAACGGTCCTGCAGGTGATCGACCGCATCGGCGAGATGGTTGAAACGGTCGCCGCCGGTGAAGAGATCAAAAAAGGCGACGACAGCGCGCTGATCACTGCCTTGGGCCAACAAGAGCAAGATTTGCGCAAAAATACTGCAGCGCCGGCCGCATCTGCTGCAGACCAGCCCGCACCCAAACCGCAGCGGCAAACTGACATGCAGCGCACCGTTCGTTTGCCGACCAGCCTGGTCGACCGGGTCATGAGCGGTGTTTCCGACATGATTCTGGTCCGTAACGAGATCGAGCGGCAGCTTCGCCATTCCGATAACGATCCTGCGCTGACAGCCAGCTTCGGTCGGCTCTCCTCGCTCCTCACGGAACTGCAATCGGCGATGGCTCGGGTCCGTTTGCAGCCGATCCAAACCCTGCTCAGCAGTTATGAACGAATGATCCGGGACTTGGCAGCGGAACTTGGCAAGCAGGTCTTGGTTGAGATTGAAAGCGGCCAGGTCGAACTTGACCGCGAAATGATCGAGCGTCTACGCGACCCTTTGATGCACGTCGTCCGTAATGCGATCGATCACGGTATCGAAACGCCAGAGCAACGCGTCGCGTCGGGCAAGCTGCCTGCGGGACGTCTGCTGCTCTCCGCCCGTCAGACTGGCAATGAAATCCGCATCGCAATCCTCGACGACGGACGCGGGATCGATTCAGAGCGGGTTGTCCAACGGGCCATAGAACGCGACATCGTCACGACTGAACAGGCTGATCAGATGGATCAGTCCCAGCGCCTCCAGCTTATCTGCGAACCAGGCTTGTCGACCGCCCAGGAAGTGACCGGCATCTCCGGGCGCGGCGTGGGGATGGACGCGGTGCGGGCCAGCATCGAGAAGATTGGCGGGAAACTTCACATTAGTAGCGTGCCCGGCGACGGTACCCGGCTGATGTTCGATGTGCCACTCACGCTGAGCGTTGTTCCATCCATCACGGTCGAAGTGGGGGGGCAGGTTTTCGCGGTGCCACGCTCCTACGTGCGCGAGATTGTCCGCAATTCCAGCGAGGTCGAAGTCGAACCCATCGGGGGCGTGCGTCATGTGTCAGTTCGCGGCGAACTGTATCCGTGCCTCGGACTGGCGGCAGTGCTCGAAATCAATGGCCAAGTTTGCCCGGACAACCAGACACTGGTGATGGTCACGATGATCGATGGATCTGTGTTTGCGCTGTGCGTGGATGCGATCGCCGACCATTGCGACCTGGTCATCAGGCCTGTCGCGCCGCAAGTCATCGGTACAGGTTTCTATGTCGGCGTCGCTCAGCTCAACGATGGAAGCGCTTCGCTGATGCTAGACATGGTCGGGGTAGCACAAGCCGGCGGAATTATATCCGACAAGCAATCCCGCGTCCTGCCACGAGCAAGAGCAAAAAGTGAATCCGATGAGATTCCGTTGACGCAAATGATTCTCTTCCGGGGGCTTAATGGAATCCGCCAAGCGACATTGATGTCGGTCGTCGACAAACTGGCGGAAGTCGCGGTTGCCGAGGTCGGACACGGCAAAGACAAGCCCCATATCGTATTTGAAGATACCGTTCTCCCGCTCCATGGGTTTTGCAGTGAGCATAGCACCGAGACCATCGACGTTTTGGTCATTTCAACCGGCGGTGCCCGCTTTGCCTATGCGACCGCCGGTTCGATCGACACCTTCGATCTCGACCTGAACACTGTGACCAGCGAGACTGGGCGGCAATTGGCTTTGCTCGATGGACAGGCGATCGAACTGCTCGATCTCGAAGCTTTCGCCGGTGGTGCCTTGGCGGACTCGCGTCCTTCGTGCCGATTGCCATCGGACGACAACTGGAGCCGCGAAGTACTTCGGCCTCTGGTCGAAAATGCAGGCTACCGGGTGCAGTTTGTCAACGAGGGCCCGGTCGATCTGGAAATCCGGTTCGAAGGCGAAGATGGCGCAACCTTGCTACTTGATGGCAACCAAACAGGCGCGGCTGCAACTGCCGCAGGAATTGACCGCAATGATCGATCCGCCCTTACTGCGGCCTTGAAGGCCGCCAACGTGCGGAGGGCAATATGAATCAGGATCATCTGATTGCGCGGGTCGCGGGCCAGCGGATTGCGATGGCCGCATCCGATGTTCAGTGTGTCATCGAGCTTGGCGGTGTGGTGCCGGTACCCGGCGCACCTCCCACTATTATCGGCCTTGCGACGCAGCGAAGCCGAACCCTCACAGTGTTTGATGTGGCGGTCGCACTCGGTTTGCCAGGCCCGGACGAGCCCCATCGATTTGCGGTCGTGGTCGAGTTCGGTGGAGTCGGATACGCGCTCGCGGTTGATGCAGTTGAGAGCGTGACTGCTGCGATTGGCGAGGTCAAGCCTGTCAAAACCAGCCTCTCACCGGGCTGGTCTCGAAGTACCCGCGGGATGATCGAAACTTCGGCAGGAACAGTCCCGCTGATCGATCTGAGCAAGCTGGTCGATAACGAAATGCTTGGAAAGGCTGCCTGACGATGAACGCAATATCCGGATCTATGGCCGTTGAACCAAAGGGCTCAAGGCTCGCCAATCTGACATGCCTCATTGTTGAGGACTCCCGTGTCATCCGGCGCATCTCGCGCCACATTGTGGAAAGCCTGGGAATGGTCGTCCGTGAAGCGGAGGATGGTCAGCAGGCGCTGGTTGCCTGCGATTCTGCAATGCCGGACCTGATCCTGCTCGACTGGAACATGCCGGTCATGGACGGCCTTGAATTCCTGCGCATCTTGCGAGCGCGCCCCGATGGAGCCGGTCCGAAGGTTGTGTTCTGCACGACCGAATACGACGCGGCCCATATTCGCGAGGCAATTGCCTCCGGCGCGGACGAGTACGTCATGAAGCCATTCGATCAGGATACCTTGCTGCTCAAACTCGAGCTCATCGGATTTGAACAATGACAGTCCATTCTGTGCCGGTTCGGGCGAGCCTCGAGGGCGGAGTAACCCGGGCGATTCGCGTCTTTGTAATCGACGATTCAAGCGTCGTGCGGGCAGTCTTCTCGCGCCTGATCGACAGCGAACCGGGATTGGAGCTGGCGGGGACTGCCGCTTCTGCCGAGGAAGGATTGAGCTTGCTCGGCTCGCTTCATGTCCAGGTTGTGCTGCTCGACCTAGAGATGCCCGGAATGGGCGGCATGCGAGCCTTGCCGGAGATCATCAAACGCTCGGGTTCGGCCAAGGTCATGGTGGTTTCCAGTCTCACCGCCGAAGGCGCTGAGCACACGGTTCAAGCCTTGAGCCTTGGCGCGGCAGATGCGCTGCTCAAGCCCGGCGCCGGTGCATTTGACCAAAGCTACCGTACCAAACTAGTTGAAAGAATCAGGAGTCTCGGCCACCGCCCCCTGCGCCGTTCCAGCGAAGATAGTGACAGGCAAATTCTGCCGATTGCCCGAAGCATGCCAACCTCGGCCCGGCCTGATGTGTTGGCAATTGGGGCTTCTACTGGCGGGATCCATGCGACGAACCAATTGCTCGTCGCGCTTCCCCCGGTGATCGATATACCGATCATCATAACCCAGCACCTGCCTACGGAGTTCAGCCGCGCCTACGCAAATCAGCTGCACGGTCTTTCGGGCAGAGATGTCGTCATCGCCGCTGACGGTATGGAACTTGTTCGGGACCGCATTCATCTTGCCCCCGGCGACGCCCATGTCACGGTTATGCGGCGCAATCAAAAAGTCGTCATCCGCCTCGATCGGAAGCATTCGGAAACGGGTTGCATGCCTTCTGTGGATACGATGCTTGCCTCATTGGTGGAAGCTTTTGGCGCACATGTCCTCGGTGTGGTTTTGACAGGAATGGGTCGGGACGGAACAAACGGTGCTCGTGCAGTGGTCGAAGCTGGCGGCAGTGTCCTTGTGCAAAACGAGGTGAGCTCTGCGGTTTGGGGTATGCCAGGATCAATCGCGCGGGCCGGCCTTGCCGCAGCTATCTTGCACCCGCGCGATATTGCTGCACGGATTGCGACCAGCCTTGTTTCACCTTCTTTGCGATGAATACGTCGTTGCATCAGCATGCAGTCGGTCTGATCGCCAAACTTCTGCGCGAACGAACTGGCCAAGTTATAAATTCGGATCGCCGCTGGCGGATCGACGGCGCCATCGAGGCCGTGCTCCGCAAACGCGGCGTCGGGAGCAGCAGCGATATACTCACGCTCTTGACCCAGCCCGACGGCGCGGCGGTAGAGCGGGAACTGGTCGAAGCGCTGCTCAACAATGAAACGTATTTTTTCCGCGATCGTGCGGTCTTCACGCAGCTTGCCAAAACGATCTTGCCGGCACTTTGCCAGGCCAGATCCGGGTCCCGCACGCTACGGATCTGGTCGGCGGGATGCTCCACCGGACAAGAGCCGCTTTCAATTGCGATGATGCTCGTAGAGGAAGGGCTTACCGCTGCCACCGGTTGGTCCGTCGATCTGGTAGCGACCGATATTTCGCAAGCGGCAATCGATTTCGCGAACAGGGGACTATACTCGCGTTTCGATATCCAGCGCGGGCTGGGAGTTGGCCAGATGTTGCGCCATTTCTCTGAGACCGAAAATGGCTGGCAAGCCTCGCGCCAATTGCTGAGCATGGTTCGCTACCGTACGGCCAACCTGCTCGATTTGCCTGCTCAGGGACAGCCTTTTGACCTGATTCTTTGCCGCAATCTGATGCTGTACCTCGGAGATGAGGCAAGACTCATTGCTTGCAACAGGCTGCTCGAAACGTTGGCTCCGGATGGACGCCTGTTGCTGGGCGGCGGCGAAGCATCACTCGAGCGGTCAACCGGATTTGTTCCTGCCGCGAAAGACGCGGCCTTGTACCGCCTCGCAGCGCAGGCGCTCGCCGCATAGGCGCAAATCGCGCTGCGCGATCGTTACTCGGCAGGATTAGCGGCATCTTAACACTGGCAGGCCTATCTACTTAGAACTTGAGGGGACGGGTTTGCCAAAGATTGCTGACATCGCCAAGCTATCGCCAGTTGCGCTGCTGTTCGGCGCACCTGCGGCGTTCGCGGCACTGACAATTGTCGCCCAGAAAAGCAAAGCGCTGGGCGCATTGGAAGGTGCCGCGGTGATCTTCCTCGGCTTGTCGCTGTACATTGTGGCTGCCGTTGTTGTCTTGCGACGCGAAAAGCGCGATCGCATGAATTTGGAGCAATTGGCGCTTTGCGATAGTCTCTGCGGCCTGCCCAACCGCCGCGCCTTACATGACGATATCCACCGTGATGCAGGCGCCGACGCCGAAGTGGCAGTGGCCCTGCTTGATCTTGATGGATTCAAGTCGATCAATGACTTCTATGGCCACTCGGTCGGCGACCGGACTATCAATGCGGTCGCGTTGATGCTTCGCGAATTATGCGCAGACGGCGTGAAGCCATATCGGCTCGGGGGCGACGAGTTTGCGATTGTCGCCATTGGGCCGCTTGCGGGAAACATTATTGAAGGGCTGTGCCGCAAATTCCTGCTGCAGCTTGCAACCCCGGTTTGGGTTGATGAGATTGGTATCAATCTGGGGGTCAGCGTCGGCCTGTCGCGCGGACGTAGCGATGAAATCAACCTGTCATCGACGCTATTGCGACAGGCCGACGTCGCAATGTACGTCGCCAAAGCACGGGGCAAGGGCCGCGTTACGTGGTTTACCCAGGAGTTCGATCAGGATCGAACAGCACTCCACACGATCGATCTCGATCTCAGGGCAGCGCTGGAACACGATCAGTTCCAGTTGCACTACCAGCCGCTCATCGACAGCAAGACAGGGTCAGTCTGTGCTGTTGAGGCGCTGTTGCGCTGGGAGCGCCCGGATGGCCAGCGCATCGGCCCGGACATTTTCATTCCCGTCGCAGAAGAGACCGGGCTCATAGAAGCAATCGGCTTGTGGGTGCTGCGCCGGGCCTGCCGCGATGCGCTCGACTGGACGGGCATCAAGGTGTCAGTGAATGTGTCGGTCGTTCAGTTGCGCAACACGCAGTTTCCCTTGCAGCTTGGCCAGATCCTTGAAGAAACCGGTTTTCCTGCGGAACGCCTTGAACTTGAGTTGACGGAGACCTTTCTGGTCGGCGACCCGACGATCGCCGGACGTAACCTTGAGATGTTACGGGATTTCGGCGTCGGTATCGTCCTCGACGACTATGGAACCGGTTATGCGTCGATCGGGTTCTTGCGCCGCTTCCGCTTTGAAAAGCTCAAGCTTGATCGCTCGCTGATCGTCGACGCGGTTACCGACGCGGCCAGCCGCACTATGATGGCTGCAAGCGTAACCATGGCCAAAGCCCTCGGGATGCAGGTAACTGCCGAAGGCATTGAAACCGAAGGCCATGCGGCGCTAGCTCGAACCGCAGGCTGCGACCAGATGCAGGGATGGCTCTATTCCAAGGCAGTAACAGCTGAGGAACTCGAACAGCAGTTGAAAAATGAAATTCAAGACCCTTCACTTGCCGAAAATCGGTCAAACAATCCCCGGTCCAAACGGATCAGGGCCGCCAAAGCTTAAGGACAACAGCCATGTCTGCCCATTCCGACTCAAAAAACTGGTTCGTTGATCTGCCCGTGGCGAAAAAGCTTCGCTGGCTGACTTTTGCCTCTGCGTTCATCACGGTCGCGGTAGTGGGCGTGAGCGCCCTAACGTTGATCTCGTTCGGTGCGCACTGGAGCGTAATCGCCTTTCCCTTGCTCATAGGGGCCTTCAGCCTCGTGTTCGCCTTTGTCATGTCGCGGTATGTAACCCAACAAGTAGTCTTGCCATTTCAAGACCTGACTTACGGCATGAGCCAGATCAGTGAAGGAATTTTCGAACTGGAAGTGAAGCACACCGCGCGCGATGACGAAATAGGTCAGATGAGCCGCGCGCTGGAGAAGTGCAAGAAAGCTTCGTTCTTGTTGAAGGACCTCCGCGAACAGGGCCAGCAACGTCAGCAGCTGCATGCTTCGCAGCTCGCGGAATTGGCTGTCCGGTTCGAAGGTCAGGTCGGCGATATCGTCAATGGCGTGGCCGCCGCTTCGTCGCAGCTTGAATCAACCGCCACCACCATGGCCGAGAGTGCGGAGCAGTCATCCAGCCAGTCAGGTAATGTCGCGGAAGCCATGGACAGCGCTGCTGCCGGGGTGACCGCTGCAGCTGCTGCAACCGATGAATTTGCGCTCTCAATCAACGAGATCAGCCGTCAAGCCTCAAACTCAGCGGAACTCGCCCGGAAAGCGGCGGAGTCCACCCGGCTGGCCGACACTACCATCGGAGCATTGGCGGATTCGGCTGCTGAGGTTGGGCAGATCGTCGAACTGATATCTTCGATTGCGCAACGCACTAATCTGCTGGCTCTCAACGCTTCAATCGAAGCGGCCCGCGGCGGTGAAGCAGGACGCGGCTTCGCTGTGGTCGCTGCTGAGGTCAAGGAACTGGCAACCCAGACCGCTAAGGCAACCGAACGAGTGGCGCTTCAGATCCAGAAGATTCAGGAAGACACGGGCACCAGCGTTTCGTCGCTGAAGGCGATCGCACGCCAGATTAACGACCTTGAAATAACCTCGGTATCGATTGCTGCTGCAGTCGATCAGCAGTCTGCCGCCGGACAGGATTTGGCTCGAAGCATCGATCTTGCCGCGCGAAGCACCGAAAAAGTGTCGAGTTCAATCGACAAAGTTCGGACGGGTTCGCTTGCTACGGGAGCCGCAGCTGCCCAGGTGCTGACTTCATCCAGCGAACTGCGATACCAGTCCGCAGCGCTGCGTAGTCAGGTCGATGACTTTCTCAATCACGTTCGCCAAGCCGCCTGATCAGAGCGTCTCAAAGGCCCTGTCAGGGCTTGCCCGCAGCACCCTTCGCGCATCGCGGAGTGTCCGCTTCGCATTGGACTGACAGCACCGCCAGCGGCCTTCCAAGCTGCGCACCACTACAACGCCCCTGCCGCCAGCAAAAAGCAGCGCGGCCGTGGGCGTGGCCGTGGCCGTGGGCGTGGGCGTGGGCGTGGGCGTGGGCGTGGGCGTGGGCGTGGGCGTGCATGAGGCAATGGTTGAGCTGGCCCAAAAGACATTGCTACCCGGCAAACGCGGGTCAAAGCCGGAAGGCATTTGGGGTATGCGGACGCGTTACTGCGATCCTGCAATCCTGGCCTGGGAACATTGAAGCCGCTGAACGAGTTGGGATAAATTGAGCTTGGGCCATCGCATGATTTAGAGTCGGTGAAGCAGGCACCATTAGGAGCGCGAGGCATGACCGAGTTGCATCATGATCCGGTAAACCTTGCCAATTCCGACTCAAAGAGTCCGGCATCAGTTATCGACCCCGTCTGCGGAATGAGCGTCGATCCGGCGACCACGCCGCATGTTGCCACCCATGGCGGGGTTCACCACTACTTTTGTAGCGCAAATTGTCTCGCGAAGTTCAATGCGGATCCGGCGCGCTATCTGGTCGATGCGCCCCGCTCTGCAAAACCAGTGCCAGAGGGCGCTATCTGGACCTGCCCGATGCATCCGGAGGTCCAGCAGGCGGGGCCGGGAACTTGCCCGATCTGCGGCATGGCCTTGGAGCCAATGACGCCCACACTCGGCGATGGACCCTCTCCCGAATATGCCGACATGAAGCGGCGCTTCGTGATCGGCCTTATCTTCGCGATTCCAGTAGTCGCGCTTGAAATGGGCGGGCATTTGACCGGGCTGAGGCATTTTCTCGATGGCAACATCGGCAATTTGATCCAGATGGTGCTGGCAACGCCGGTGGTCCTATGGGCTGGTTGGCCGTTTTTCGAACGCGGTTGGGCGTCAGTGAAAAGCCGTCACCTCAATATGTTCACCCTGATCGCGATGGGAACCGGCGTCGCGTGGGCCTACAGCATGGCAGCAACACTTGCGCCGGGAATATTCCCAGATGCTTTCCGCGCGGCCGATGGCGCAGTTTCGGTCTATTTTGAAGCGGCGGCGGTCATCACTGTGTTGGTCTTGCTTGGCCAATTGCTCGAACTGCGCGCCCGCGAGACGACTAGCGGCGCAATCCGTGCGCTGCTTGATCTTTCCCCCAAGCTAGCACGCCGGGTCCGCGCAGACGGCAGCGACGAGGAAATAACTCTCGATCAGGTGCTGCTTGGTGACAAGCTGCGCGTCCGTCCAGGCGAGAAGGTGCCAGTCGACGGCGTAGTGCTCGAAGGACGCGGGACGGTCGATGAATCGATGGTGACGGGCGAATCCATGCCAGTAACCAAAGCGGCTGCATCGAAGCTGATTGGCGGCACGATCAATCAGACTGGCGGCCTTGTGATGCGGGCTGACAAGATCGGGCGCGACACCATGCTCGCGCGAATTGTCCAGATGGTCGCCGACGCACAGCGCAGCCGTGCTCCGATCCAGCGACTGGCGGATACGGTTTCGGGTTGGTTCGTGCCTGCGGTGATTGCAGTCGCGGCGATAGCGTTCGTTGTGTGGTCGCTGATCGGCCCAGTCCCGGCGATGGGCTATGGACTGATCGCAGCCGTTGCCGTTCTCATCATCGCCTGCCCTTGCGCGCTCGGTCTTGCGACCCCAATGTCGATCATGGTTGGCGTAGGCCGCGGCGCGCAGGCCGGAATTTTGATCAAGAACGCCGAGGCGCTTGAGCGCATGGAGAAGGTCGATACACTCGTCGTAGACAAGACCGGCACGCTGACCGAGGGTAAGCCAGCCGTCGTTGCCATCGAGACAGCCGCAGGGTTCGACAAAGCTGAAGTGCTGCGCCTTGCCGCGAGCCTGGAGCGGAGCAGCGAGCATCCGCTTGCGCTCGCCATCGTCAAGGCTGCCAAAGAGCAGAACCTTGCGGTGAGCGAGCCTAGCGAGGTCGATCAACCGGTTGGCAAGGGTATCACGGGTACAGTCGATGGGCACCGGATCGTTGCTGGCAATGCCCGGTTTCTGGAAGAGCAAAACATCCCGACGGCCGAGTTGGCCGAGCGTGCCAATCATCTTCGCGCCGAAGGAGCGACGGCGATCTACCTTGGCGTCGATGGCAAAATCGCGGGCGCGATTGGCATCGCCGATCCGGTCAAGGCATCAACCCCTGCGGCACTCAAGGCTTTGCGCGAGGCTGGTATTCACGTCATCATGCTGACCGGAGACAACCGCGTCACCGCCGAGGCCATCGCGCGGAGGCTCGGGATTGATGACATCGAGGCCGATGTCCTTCCCGACCAGAAGAGCGCAATCGTTAAGCGTTTGCGGGACGAGGGCCGGATCGTGGCCATGGCGGGCGACGGGGTCAACGACGCGCCGGCGCTCGCCGCTGCCGATGTCGGCATTGCAATGGGATCGGGCACCGATGTCGCGATCGAAAGCGCAGGCATCACTCTGCTCAAAGGCGATCTTACCGGAATCACCCGGGCTCGGCACTTGAGCCATGCAACCATGGCCAACATCCGGCAGAACTTGTTTTTTGCGTTTGCCTACAACGTGGCGGGAATTCCGGTGGCGGCGGGTGCACTCTATCCGCTTTTTGGCCTGATGCTCTCACCTATCATTGCTGCGGCGGCAATGGCACTGTCCTCGGTTAGTGTGATCGGCAATTCGCTGCGCTTGAGGCGGATCGAACTTTGAACGAGCGTTCCTGCTCATGAACCGAATTTACGTTCCCGCGAAAACGGCATGGCCTCGCGCGTGGATACGCTGGCCAGCTATGCGCTCCGGCTAGTTGACCGCAAGCGGGCAGGGATTTGCCCCTGCCCCATCCACGATCCTGACGCTGCGCAAGGTTGCGATAAACCCGCGCCCGGCTGTGAGTTTGAGCGGCTCGCCAACTGTCATAAGGTTCGCGCCGCCATTTTTGAAGCAGCGCAGCGCGATCCGCGTTTCGGCCAAGCTGCCAAGTTTCAACGCCCGCACCGGCTTGCTCAGATCAAGCGTCGCCCCGCCCAGTGAGAGCCGCACCGGACCGGTGCCCAGCCGGTCAATCCGCCATTCAAGTTGCAGCGCCGCGCCTTGATCTGCCCGCGCGGTTAGGTTCACCGGGTTGCCCTGAATCGCCAAACTGCCTGGCCCGTTCCAACTGAACTGACGGCCATCCTCTTGCGCGGTCAGATCAACCGCCCGGCTGGTGATCGAACCATCGCTGGAGAAATACCATGGCGCCGGGGCCTTGCCGCGCAGGAAAAAGATCGCGGCGTTGTCAAACGCGGACAGATCCAGCCGGGGGTCTTCATTAACCCGGCCAAGGCTGAGCATTTGGCCATAACCAAGCCCGTATCCAACCGGGAACAAGGGCGCCTGCATCGGCGAACGGGCATCGGCGGGCCAGGCAAACGGCAGCTTTCCCGTGAACGCGCGCGGCGCGGTGCCGCCCGCACCGGCGATCAGCACATCAGCCACCCCGGCGCCTTGCGTCCCCGGCAACCACGCCGCCACGAACGCATCGGCCTGATTGATCAGCGCGCCGGTGAACAGCGGTCGGCCCGACAGGAACACCACCACAACTGGAATCCCCTGTGCCTTGAGCCGCGCAATCAGCTGCGTTTCGCCGTGCTGCTGCGGAAAGGCCAGATGCGGCAGATCGCCTTGAAATTCGGCATAGGGGTTTTCACCGATAACCACGATCGCGATGTTGGGCTTGGCCGTGAAAGCACCATCGGCGGCGATTTCAGTTTTGCCGCCAGCCGCGCCAACCGCAGCGACGATCGCCCGGCCGATGGTCTGGCCGTTGGGGAAATCGGCAGCGGTGGTATCGGTGCCTTGCCAGGTGATCGTCCAGCCGCCGGCCTGCATCGCCATATTGTCTGCGCCTGCCCCTGCGACCAACACCCGTGAGCCCGGCTTGACTGGCAGGAGCCCGGCTTCATTCTTGAGCAGGACCAGCGATTTGGCCGCAGCCTCACGCGCCAGCGACAGATGCTGCGGCGCGCCGACTTGCGCCGGGTCACCGCGCTCGATCCGATTTGGCCCCATCAGCCCGAGTTTAAATTTGACCCGCAGCACCCGGCGGACCGCATCGTCCAATCGGGCCGCCGGGATCCGGCCATCGCGGGCGGCGGCCAGCGTGGTCCCGAACAGCGCTTTCCAGGTATCGGGGGCCATGAACAGATCGAGCCCAGCATTGATCGCGGCGGGGCAATCGGTGTTGGAACAACCGGTCACCTGACCGTGGCCATTCCAATCGCCGACCACCAGCCCGGTGAAGCCCATTCGCCCTTTCAGGACATCGGTCAGCAGGCTGCGGTTGCCGTGGTGTTTGGCGCCGTTCCAGCTGGAAAAGCTGGCCATGACGGTCAAGGCCCCGGCGTCAATCGCAGCGGGATAGCCGGGCGCGTGGAGCGCAATCAGTTCAGCTTCGGGAATGCGGGCATCGCCCTGATCGCGGCCATCGGCAGTGCCGCCATCGGCCAGAAAGTGCTTGGCGGTGGCGGCAACACGGTTGGCGGGCAACGGGCGGCCTGCGGCCAGTTCGCCCTGCAGGCCCAGCGTCATCGCGCGGCCATAGCGGGCAACCAGTGCGGGGTCTGACGAATAGCCTTCATAACTACGGCCCCACCGGACATCCTGCGGAACGGCCAGCGTCGGCGCGAAAGTCCACTCGATCCCGCTGCCAGCAATCTCAACAGCTGTCGCAGCGCCGATCCGCTCAATCAAATCGGGATCATGCGCTGCGCCAAGACCAATGTTGTGGGGAAAGATCGTCGCCGATGGCAAGTTCGAATGGCCGTGGACCGCATCGACCCCGAACAGGATCGGAATACCCGCGCCGCTGCTGCGCGATGCCGCGCGGAATTCGCCGACCAACTGATGCCATTTCGCGGCACTGGCACGTTCATCGCCATAGGGACCGGAATTGCCGCCAGCGAGGATCGAGCCGAGCGGATAGCGGGCCAGATCGCCCGGGGTGATCGCACTGATATCGGCCTGAATCAGTTGGCCAACCTTCTGATCCAGCGTCATCTTCGCCAGAATTGCGTCAATCTGGCCCTCTGTGGCGGGATCAGTCAGCGCTGCCGGGCTGTTTGCCGCTGGCCACGAAGCCGGGTTAGCGGTGGCCGCTACCGCTGAAGAACTGTCTAGCCTGGCCCCTGCGGCCAGTGCAGCACAACCGCTCAAGGCCAGCGCCGCTACGCCAATCGCTGTATTGAAACGCATTTCTTCCCCACCCGGTCATTCTTGTGAACGTTATCATTCGCATGGGTCGGACTGGAAATCAAGCAGGCGCTTCAGCCTTCGCGGGCAACCGTAAACAGCAACAGACTTGCCCCCATCGCCAGCACCGCCAGGATCAGAAACAATGCCTGAAACCCGAAGGCTGGGACCAGTCCAATCGCCAGCCAGGGCATTATCAGCGACGGCACGGTGTTGGTCAGATTGAACAGGCCCAGATCGCGGCCACGCCGTTCGGGCCGCAGCAGGATCCGCAAGGTTTGCGATGAATGCAGCGCCAGAAACACCGCGCTGGCAAGGCCGAACAAGGCATAGCCCGCCATTGCCGCCGTCAGCGTGCCCGCCGCCGCCATCGCCAGCAAACCGGCAGCCGAAAAGCAGGCCGACACCGCCAGCGGCAGCATCGGGCGATCGGCCCGGTCAGACCAGCGCCCAACAGCCAAAGCAAGCGGCGCCGACACCAGCATGATCGCGCTGAACAGCCGCGCGGTCTGGTTTTCGCCCACCGCCGGATCAAGGCTGCGCAGCCAGAACAGCAGATAGGCAAATAGCGTTGCTTCGGCCACTTGGACCGCCAGCCGCGCGGTCCACATCCGCAGGAGAATGCTGCGCGGACGGGTTTGGTCCAATGGCGGATCGAGTGGTTGAGGTTCGGTGACTTCGGACAGGGCTTCCAAGCCCGCTCCGCGCGGGGCAAACAGCAGGATCGGCACCACGCAGGAGGCGACTATCAAAGCGACCAGCACCAGCCGCTGCCCCCCCTCGGCCAAACCCGGCTGAGTCACGATTGCACCCGAAAGCGCGCCCATCGCAGGCGCAAAAGCCATGAACCCGCCCAGCATTCCCTTGCACCGGTCGGGCACCTGGTCCCCCGCCCAAGCCGCCAGCGGGGCAAGCATCAGGTTGAGCGCCAATTGCCAGCAGACGATGGCGGCGATCAATTCGCTCAGCGATTGCGCCCGGCCAATCAGCGGCAGCAGCAGGCACGACAGCACCAGCCCGGCGGCGATCAAGCCCCGGCGATTGCGGGTAATGTCACTGAGGTAGCCAAAACCAATGCTGCCGACCGACGCCGCCAGTGCCCCGGCCAGTGCAATCTGCGCTAGCCAGCCGATCCCGGCCTCGCTCCCGGCCAAGGCTGCAACCCGGCCCGGCAGCAGGATCGTCAAAAGCGGCGTATAAGCCACTGCCCCGCCAGCCCAGGCCAGCGCATATAGCAGCATAAACCGATCGGGCCGCGGAGCCGCTTCGGCCTCAGCCACGTTCCGCGCCGGATGGCGGCGCAACCGAGCCGCGCTCGACCATGGCCGCTGGAATGATTGTCAGCGACGCCGGCGGCTCTTCGCCCTTTTGCGCGGCAATGATCAGTTCCACTGCCTTGGACGCCGTCGCCGCAATCGGTTGATCGACAGCGGTCAGCGGCGGCTGGGTAAAATGGACCAGTGGGGTGTTGTCAAAGCTGATCAACGAGAGGTCTTCAGGAACCCGCAGCCCGCGTTGCCGCGCGACTTCGAGCGTGGCCAGCGCCATCTGATCGTTGCTGGCGATGATCGCGCTGGGCGGCTGCGGGAGATCGAGCAACTGGCACGCGGCCCGTTCGCCCGAGGCATAAGAGAAATCGCCCGCCGCCAGCAGATCCGCCGTTGCCAGCCCGGCCTTGTCCATTTCAGCGCGCCAACCATCGACCCGCCAGCCGCTCAGTTCATATTCGGCCGAACCGGCGATGAACCCGACCCGCCGGTGGCCGTGCTCGATCAGATAGCGAGCCGCGGTGCGGGCCGATCCTTCGTCGTCCATCGAAACCGGAATGCCCGATCCAGTGCGCTTTGATCCGATCCGCGCAAACGGAATTTTCTGTGCAGTCAGCAGATCGACGATCTGCTGATTGTCGGAATGCGGCGGGGTCAGGATAATCCCATCGGGCTGCAGCGCCGCAATCGCGCCCAGCAATTCGCGTTCAACATGATCGCTGTGCGTATCGACCAGCTCAAAAATCATCCGGTAACCATGCTCGGCGCATTTCAGCATCCCGCCCAGCAGCATCTGATCGACCCAGTCGGTCCCCTGCCGGGCCTGCCAATCGGCAATCGTCCGTTCGCGGTCGTTGATCGCGAGGATCAGGTAAGACCGCGAACCGCTCATCCGCTGGGCTGCGATTGACGGGACATAGCCCAGCTTGTCGATCGAAGCCTGAACCCGGGCTTTCATTTCCGCCCGGACGTTCGGTTCGCTGTTGATGACGCGGCTGACTGTCTGCAGCGACACGCCGGCATCGGCGGCCACGTGCTTGATCGTTACAGCCTGACGCCGCCTTGCCATGTTTTAAATGCCTCCTGCGCCCGGCGCGCTGGCTGTGGCCCTAGCTGCACTGGCTGGCTTTTGCCAGATGCGAACCCAATCGACTTCCATCCGCTTGGGATAGCCATCCAGCCGCACCCCGCCCAGTCCGCGTCCTTCGGGCAGTTTGCCGCCAATCGCCAGGTTGAGGATCAAGTGAAACGGCCGGTCAAACGGCGCGCCGGGGCTGGCCGATCCGGTGGTCGACCATTCGCTGGCGGTGCGGGTCGCATAGACTTTGCCATCGACCCGCCAGACAATCCGGTCAGAATACCATTCGGTGGTGTAAGTGTGGAACCCATCGAGCACTTCAGGGTAGGCAATCTCGGTGCTGGCTAGCTTGTTTTTGGGCCATTTCCCGCCGAAATGGAGCGTGCCCAGAATGGTGCTTTCGCGCCCGCCGGGGCACTTGGCGCACAGCACGCCCAGATTGACTGCTTCCAGAATATCGATCTCACCCGATGCAGCCCACGGGCCGTATTTGGTCTTTTCGGGCAGCATCCAGATCGCTGGCCAGGTGCCTTGCCCTTGCGGCAACCGCGCGCGCACTTCGATTTTACCATAGCGCCAGGCCGCTTTGCCCCGGGTGGTCAGCCGGGCCGAGGAAAAATCACGGGCCGCCTGCGCATCGCGCTGGGCCGCCTGCCGCCGCTGGGCCAGTGGCAGGGCCGGGCCGGTGGTCCGTTCGTGCCGGGCAGTGATCACCAACTTGCCGTCTTCAATCCCCGCATTGCGCCCGCTTTTGGTATAGCACTGCCGTTCATCGTTGCCGCCGCCCCAGCAGTCTTCGTCATAGCCCCATTTGGCCCGGTCGATTTCGGTGCCGTCAAATTCGTCGGCCCAGACCAGCGTCCAGCCTTCGTCGCTGTGTGCCTGGGCCGGGCCGATTGCGGCCAGCGTTGCCAAACCTGCAAATTGCCACAGCTTCATGCCGCTTGTTCCTGCTTGGCCCCGCAATAACGCGCGACGTAATCGGCGTGGCTGGGCAGCCCGGCAACCGTCTGGCTGACCCCATCGCGGAGCCCCCCCAGAAAGTGGTCCAGCTCGTCCTGGCGCAACTTACTCGCGACCGGATGATAGGTACGCGGCATAATCCCCTGCCCCAGCATCACCTGAATCCAACTGGTCTCGGCAAACAGTTCCTCGTTCTTGCGGAACACCCGGCCGGTTTCGCGGAACAGTTCAATCTTCTGCTCAAGGCTGCCCGGGATCGGCATATCCGCGCACTCCCGCCAGAACGGACTGTCGCGGCGATTGGTGACCTTGTAATGCAGGATCAGAAAATCGCGGATTTGCTCCATGTCGGCAAATTGCTGGTCATTGAATTCGGCGACATCGCGCTGGCTGACTTGGCCGCTTGCGGGCAGCATCCGGATCAGCCGCAGCACGGCGCGCTGGATCAGGTGGATGCTGGTCGATTCGAGCGGCTCCATAAACCCGCCCGATAACCCCACCGCCACGCAATTGCGGTGCCACTGCCTCCGCCGCACGCCAGTGGTGTAGCTGATGAAATTGGGCTCAGTCAGCGTGTCCCCCTCAACCGAACCCAGCAGCCGGTCGAGCGCGGACTGCTTGTCCAGGTAACGGCTGCAATAGACAATGCCGTTGCCCTGCCGGTGCTGCAGCGGGATCCGCCACTGCCAACCGGAATCGTGGGCAATCGCCCGGGTATAAGGCACTGGCGGACGCACGCTGGCAGTCTGGACCGCGATAGCGTTGTCGCAGGGCAAATAGTTGGTCCAGTCATCGAACCCGGCCTGAAGCGCGCCTTCGATCAGCAGCGCGCGAAAGCCGGTGCAATCGATGAACAGGTCACCTTCGATCCGGCGGTCGCCATCAAGGATCAGCGCAGCGATATCGCCGCTTTCGCCGTCCAGCTCGACCGAGGCGATCCGG
Source organism: Novosphingobium sp. (assembly GCA_043756025.1). Taxonomy (GTDB): domain Bacteria; phylum Pseudomonadota; class Alphaproteobacteria; order Sphingomonadales; family Sphingomonadaceae; genus Novosphingobium. The sequence goes on from JAYURW010000094.1 coordinate 43,506, forward strand.
CCTTCGATCCGCTTGGCACCTTCGCTCTCGGCCCGTTTGCGCAGGAATTTTGCGTAGAGCGCGGAATCGAGTTGATAGGCGTAGTTCATCCGGTCTTCGGGCAAATGCGCGAATTTGCTTTCCAGCGCCGCTTTCAATTCGAGGCAGTATTCGTCAAAGCTGTGGTCATGGCCGCTGGCAAGCCCGTGCATCCAGAAGTGCTGGAACCCGGCCGACCAATGGTCTTTTCCGGCCGCGCCGAATGAGTGGAAATAGTTTTCACCCAGGTCCTTCCAGTTCTCAAACTGGATGCCGAGCTTAAAAGTCGCCTGACAGGCCCGCATGAATTCGGGCTCGCCAATGCCGAGCAGGCGGTTGAACAGCTGCATTGGCGGGATCGTGCTTTCGCCGACCCCGATCGTGCCAATCGCATCGGATTCGACCAGCGTCAGATCGATCACCGGACCCAGCGTATTGGCCAGCGCCGCCGCAGTCATCCAGCCGGCCGTCCCGCCGCCCGCCACCACAACCCGCAGCTTGTCATTCCCGTTCATCGAGAAAGTCCTCTTAACAGTTTTGCCCGCAGTTGCCCGGCGGTATCGGCGGTCAGCGGGGCCAGCACCCCCTGTGCGTGATCGGGCAAATGCGCGCCCGCCTGATCACTCGGCCCGAATACATAGTGTTCAAACTGATCGCGCCAGCGCGCCTTTGCGTCACCGGGTAAATCGCGGATCGCAAGGATCGCGTGGAGCAGCGCGTCTTCGGGCTGGCCGAGATAGGGCGCCGCATCGCGCCACCAGTAATTGACCAGCAGATTGAACGGCGCCAACCCTTCGACATGGTGCCACCACAGTGACGGCACGAACAGCGCGTCACCCGGTTCCAGCTCAGTCACCTGCGCCGCCGCCAAAGCCTCGGCAAAGCGCGGATAGGCGGTGAAGTCTGGCCGGTGCAGATCGACCATCGACACTGGCCGCCCGCCGGGATTGTTCTCCAGCGGGCCAGGATAAAGATTGGCGAATTGTTCGGGCGGAAACAGCGTAAAGCGCCGCCGCCCGGCTGCGCAGACCGTCAGATTATCGGGCACATCGTTGTGCGCCGCGATCCGCGTGCGGCTGCCGATCCAGATGCTGGCAAGCGCCCGGCGGGTACCCAGCGGGACATGATTCGCTTCGCCCAGCCCGTCGAAATAGCCATCGATATCGATGGACGAGAGATAGACGGTCGGTGCCGCAGGATCGGCCTCAGCCCGTTCCAGCGCGGCCAGCCAATCTGCCAGCGGCCCCTGCGCCATGGTGAAATTCATCGCCATGTCAGCGTCATAGAACAGCCGCGGATCGCCGCCGTTCTTGGCCAAGCTGGCTGGAAATGCGCGGTTGCGGGCATGGCTTGCGAGATAGGCCCGCGCCGCCGCGCCGCTTTGCCGGGCTGCGCTAACCAAGGGCCAATCGGCGGCCAACCCGCGCACTACAAATGGTTCGCTTGCCCCGGACAGCCGGGCATCGAGCGTGCCCGGCTCAATTACCTCTTCGGCGACGCGCGGCAGCGCGGCCAGCTGCGCCCGGTTTTCAGCCATCGCTGCCCCGGTTCTTGCGTCGCACCAGCTTGCCCAGATTGCCGAGCGAGGCGATTGCCATGTAGATTGGCCCCAAATGCCCGGCGCCATGCAGCTCGGCCAGCACGCCGGGTTCCAGCGCGGCGAGTTTATCCTCATCAATCAGGTGATAGCCGACCATCCGGTGCAAGGCCCCGCTGGCCAAGGTTACGTCCATCGAAAAGGGTTCGAGCAGATCGTAGCGGGCCAGCGCGGCGAAGAAATCGGCGCTGGTGCGATAGCCGTGATCCAGCGCCCCGATCATTTCGGCCACTTCGGCCAGATAGGGCGATGGTTGGCCGCGGCCATCAAACACCGCAATGCCTTCGTCGCTGCTGCTGATCCGGGGGTGGGCGATATCGACGTGGACTTGCGCTGGCCCTTCACCGTTTTGCGGCCGCCCGACCAGAAACGGCTGAACCGCCATCGCCAGCGGCTTGCAAGCCGCATCCCAGCGGTCGCCTTCGATAAACAGATTTTCGCCCGGCTCGAACCCGAACAGCGCGAGTGCCGAATAAGCCGCACGGTCGCGGTCGAACTGGAACAGGATCGGATATTCGCAGGCCAGCCGCTGAAATTCCGCCGGGACCGCCAGACAGGCCGAAACGCCGTCACCCAGCGCCGCGCTGGCCTCGGTTCGAATGCGCAATCCGCCATGGTTGGCCGGGGTGAGGATCTGGTGGTTGCTCATGGTCACTCGATTTCCCGCTTAGTCCAAAACTGCACGTCCAGCATGGCCGGTTTGAGCGCGGCAAACAACACTTTGCAGGCCTGATACGGATCGAGAGCCGGACCCCTTGCGGGATGCGACTCTCGATCAGATAACCGGACCGGAAGACGCCGACCGATCAGAAGCTGATACGGGCCCCGGCAGCATAGCGGGCATAGCCCGGCGCTGCGAAGAACACCGTCTGTTCGTTGCGCATATGGCCGCGGCGATCAGCGTTGGTGACGTTGATGCCTTCGACGAAGACCGTCAGGCCCTTCTTGAGCTCAACACTGGCGCTGACATCGAACTGGCCATAGGCCTCGGTGTAATAGGGGTCGAACCCGTATCCACCAAGGAATTCACCACGCCAGTTGTAAGCGACGCGGGCCTGAATGCCGTTCTTGTCATAGTATAGCACCGCGTTGGCGCTATCGCTGACCCCGTTGATCGCGAACTGGGTCGCGGTGTACCGCTGGGTGTTGTCAAACGAAGTATCGCTGCGAACAATCGTGTAGTTCAGGATAACGCCGAAGCCGGTGTTCCAAAACGAATGCTGGATCGCGAATTCCCAGCCCCACAGTTTGGCTACACGGTCGCTGTTACCCGGCTGTGTGGTGGTGAACAGCACGTCTGGGTCATTGGGCTGACCGAGCACGCCGCGCGGCACACCGCCGACAAATTCCACCACGCTGGGGTTGTTTACAGCCAGCCAGGCCAGAATTTGCGAAAAGCTGGGAGTACCGCCCAGTGCAGTCCGGGCCGCCGTCACCGCCGCACCTTGTGACGGATTGGTCAAATCGAACAGCGGCTTTTGCACCGTGGAATTGGCGATGAAGTTGCTGACGCTCTTGCGGAAGAAGCCCACCGAAATGTAGCTGTCACGCCCGTAATACCATTCCGCCGCTACATCGATGTTCTTCGACTTATAGGGCATCAGACCGGGGTTACCGCTGCCTGCGGTACTGCCGCCACCGGGCCGCAGCGGCTGGTTGACAGTGATTCCGCCTTGCATCGACGTATAGTCTGGCCGGGTGATGGTGTGGCTGTACGAGGCGCGAAGCTTCACGTTTTCAATCGGCGTGATGTCAAAATCGACTGCTGGGAGCCAATTTTCATATCGGCCCTTCAGGGTCGAGAAGTCCGACTGACCACCAAAGATCAGGCCGATTTCGTTGTCTGCAACCCAGCTGGTACCAACCGGGATCGGAACCAGAGCTGACGAAGAAATCTGGGTGTCTTCGTACCGCAGACCCAGCCGCAGATGCGCTTCATCCGCGCCGATATCGAACGAATGGGTCGTCTGGATATATGGCGAAAGCGTCGTTTCGTTGATCCGCCGGTCGGTGGTGAACTTGGCAAGGCAGGTGCCCGGCTCAGCCGACCCGGTCCACGGCGCACTGCAAATCCCGATCTGGCTTTGCAGCAGATTGATCAGCCCGACCGTGTCGATCTGGAAGTAGCTGGGGATGATCCCGGTCGCGTTGGAGCCGTTCATCCCGGCCAGCCGATCCTGCAGGCCGGTCAGCGTGTAGAGACCATCCGGGGTCTGCGCCGTGGTCAGCGTGCCGCCCCAGCTGTCGCTCTGGATATTGCCAAAGGCTGAGCGGACCTTGTTGTCGGTATAGGTGACACCAAAATCGAGGCTGTCGATCATCCCATCATCGAAATCATAGCCGCCGCGGGCCGAAATCTCGTTGATCCGGTCATGCATATAGGCATTGCGGAACGCATTGCCCGAAGGGCGGATATTGGCCGCATTCAAAGTTGCCGGTGGGTACAGATTGACGTTGATTACCGGCATGTCGCTGGTGAAATCGATCGACTGGTTCCGCACGCCATAGATCGCGCTGCCGACAGCGATGTTGCTGCCGTAGGGCGAGGTCGGCTTGCTTTCAGCGGTCGAATGGTGGGCGTCGATTTCGAACCGGGCGCCGTTGTCACCCTGCCAGCGCAAGTTGAAGCCGATCGACTTGTTGACGTTCCGGTTCGCGGCCACTGCGCCAGTGATCGCCAGATCCTTGCCGTCACCCGGACCGAAAGCTTCGGAGTAGAAGTTCGGCCCAGCCGCCGGGCCATCGGTCCAGCTGCTGGTGGTGTTAACGTGGTTGAACCAGATCCCGATGCTGTTGGTGCGGGCATCGATGGTGTTTTGCGAATAGGTAAAATCGACCACGGCAGTCAGCGTATCGGTCGGCTTGATCTGCAGCACGGCCTGACCGTTGATCCGCTCCCGCTCAATGTCGGTGAAATCGTAGCTGGCGTTCTGGGTCACCTGATAGACGTCGGTCGCGTCCGGGCGGTTGGTAATTTGGTTGAGCAAGTTCGGATTGACGAACAGCACGCGCCAATCGTTGGCGTCAACCGGCAGCGAGCCCCAGTTGTTTTCGTTGCCCAGATAGCCTTCGCGCCACCCGGCATTGAACTGGGCCATGCTGGCTTTACGCTTTTGATAGGAACCGGTGACCAGAATACCGATCGTGTCATCGTTGAACGTCGCGCTGAGAATGCCCGACACTTCCGGGGTGATTTCAGTGCCTTCAAAGGTGTGATCGTAAACGCCCTTGATCCCGACGCTGCCGTGGAAGCCGGGGCGATCAAGCGGGCGCGGAGTGAGGATGTTAATCACCGAGCCGATCCCGCCGGTCGGCAGGCTGGCGCGGCCAGATTTGTAAACTTCAACCCCGGCGACCCCTTCGGCAGCCAGGTTGGCAAAATCGAAGCTGCGCGAGGCCGGCGCTTCGCAGCAGCTGCCGAGGCCTGAGGCGGGCATCTGGCGGCCATTGAGCAGCACTAGGTTGAAATCGGGACCGAACCCGCGAACCGTGACTTTCGATCCTTCGCCGCTGGCGCGGTCGATCGAAACGCCGGTGATCCGCTGAAGCGATTCGGCCAAGTTGGTATCAGGGAACTTGCCAATGTCTTCGGCAGAGATCGCATCGACCACGCCGATCGCATTGCGTTTTACGTTCAGCGATTCACGAAGGCTGGCGCGGATCCCGGTGACGAGGATTTCATTGCCCGCAGCCTCGTCAGTGGCGGCGGCTTCCTGGGCCAAAGCAGGCTGCGCGGCAGCAGCCATGGCAGCAACAGAAGCACCGAACATCATGCGTCCGAGCAAATGCGTGCGCGTTCCCTTCATCACCGATTCTCTCCCCTGAATTGCGTGCGTTTTCGCACGGACATTCGTTATTGTGAACGTTCACCTAAATGATAACGTTCACTTGGTCAAGCCGGTTCTAGGCGCTCAGGCCTAGGCTGCGACCCCTTCCAACGCCTCACTGGCTTCGAGCCAAGCAAGCTCGGCCGATGCAATCGTTTGTTGCACTTCGGCGCGGCGCTTCATCAAGTCGGTCATCGTCAAGCTGGCAAGTTGCGCCGGTGCCGTGGTGGAATCAAACATCGCCAGATCAATCGTACTCAGCGATGCGGTCAGCCGTTGCAACTCAGCCTCGGCCTGCTTGGCGCGGGTCCGCAATTCTTTGTCGCGTTCGCGCGCTTCGGCGGCGGCGCGGCGCTGTTCCTTCTTGTTGACGCCCGGCTTGGCCGTGCCACCGCCCGATGATGCCACCGGGTCCTTGGCCAGCACGAAAGCGATGTAATCTTCAATCGAGCCGTCAAAATCCTTGGCCTGACCCTGATCGACCAGCACCAACCGGTCGGCCGTCATTTCCAGCATATGGCGATCGTGGCTGACAATCACCACTGCGCCCGAATAGTCGTTGAGCGCCTGTATCAGCGCTTCGCGGGCATCGACATCAAGGTGGTTGGTCGGCTCATCTAGGATCAGCAGGTGCGGCGCATCGCGGGTGATCAGCGCCAAAGCCAGCCGCGCCTTTTCGCCGCCCGACAGCCTGCCGACCTCGGTCGTCGCTTTGGGCCCGGAAAAGCCGAACCGGCCCAGCTGGCCGCGCACAGCCCCCGGGCTCGCGCCCTTCATCAGCTGGGTCATGTGCTGCAGTGGGGTTTCGCTGCGGTCGAGTTCCTCAACCTGATACTGGGTGAAATAGCCGACCCGCATCTTGGCGGTGGTGGTGATTGTGCCGTCCATTGGCGGCAATTGACCAGCCAGCAGCCGCGCCAGCGTGGTTTTACCGTTGCCGTTGCGGCCCAGCAGCGCGATCCGGTCTTCGGGATCAATCCGCAGGTTGAGGCGGCTGAGCACCGCTACATCGCCATAACCGACGCTGGCTTGATCCAGCGTGATCAGCGGCGGGCGCAATTCGTCTGGCCCCGGGAAATCAAAGCTCAACGACGGATCATCGATCAGTTCGGCAATCGGCTGCATCCGGGCCAAGGCCTTCGAGCGCGACTGCGCTTGCTTGGCGGTCGAGGCGCGGGCCGAATTGCGCGCGACATAGTCCTGCAGCCGCTCACGCATCGCTTGCTGCTTGACCCGGGCCGAAGCGATCTGGGCCTGACGTTCAGCACGCTGGCGTTCGAACGCGTCATAGCCGCCGGGATAAAGCGTCAGTTTTCCGCCGCTCAGATGCAGGATATGGTCGACCACGTTGTTGAGGAAATCGCGCTCGTGGCTGACCAGCAGGATCGTTGCGGGATAGGACTTGAGGAAGTCCTCCAGCCACAGCACTGCTTCCAGATCGAGGTGGTTCGACGGTTCATCGAGCAGCAGCAGATCGGGCGCGGAAAACAGCAAGGAGGCCAGCGCGACCCGCATCCGCCAGCCGCCGCTGAAGCTTTCAAGGCTGCGGTGCTGGGCATCTTCATCAAACCCCAGCCCGACCAGAATCCGCGATGCGCGGGCCGGAGCCGAATGCGCCTCAATCGCGATCAGCCGCTCGTGCACTTCGGCCAACCGGTGCGGATCGTGGCTGGCTTCGCTTTCAATCATCAGTGCGGCGCGTTCGGTATCGGCGGCCAACACGGTTTCAAATGGGCTGGCATCGCCGCCCGGAGCTTCTTGCGCGATATAGCCGAGCCGGCTGCCGCGCGGCATATCAATCGAGCCGCCATCGGCCTCAAGCGCCCCGGTGATCACTTTGATCAGCGTGGTCTTGCCCGCGCCGTTGCGCCCGATCAGCCCGATCCGCCCGCGTGGCGGCAGTTTGGCGGTGGCGCCATCAATGATCGTGCGGCCGCCCAGCCGGACGGTGACATCGCTAAGGTTCAGCATTTAGGTATCCTGTCTTAAACTGTGCCGCGCCGGCGCCTCGGCACCAACGTGAGCCTGTCCGCGCTGGGCGGCGAGCAATTCCTGGCGGTGGCGTTCGCGATAGCCGGCCCGCTGAGCGTCACTGCGCTCAGTGTAACAGGCCGCGCAGCTTGCCCCTTCTTCATAGAACGGCGAGGCCCGATCTTCGTCTCGCACCGGGCGGCGGCAGGCCCGGCACAAACCGTATTGGCCTTGAACCAGCTCGTGACCGACCGTTACCCGCTCGTCAAACACGAAGCACTCGCCGTGCCACAAGCTCTGCTCGGCCGGGACTTCCTCAAGGTATTTGAGGATGCCGCCCTTGAGGTGATAAACCTGATCGACGCCCTCAGCCTTGAGGAACGCAGTCGATTTTTCGCAGCGGATCCCTCCGGTGCAGAACATCGCGACTTTCGGCGGCGTCCCCTGCCCCAGCAAGGCCTCGCGCTGAGCGCGGAACCATGCCGGGAAATCGCGAAATCTGGTGGTGCCGGGGTCAATCGCGCCAGCAAACGTGCCGACTGCCACTTCGTAAGCGTTGCGGGTGTCGATCAAGATCGTCCCGGGATCAGAAATCAGCGCGTTCCAATCGCGCGGGTCAACATAGCGCCCGGCATCGCCCAACGGATCGATATCCGGCTGACCCATCGTGACGATCTCTTGCTTGATCCGCACTTTCATTCGGTGGAACGGCGATTCGATCGCCGCGGAGTACTTGACCTCCAGCGCCGCGCAGCCGGGCAAACCGCGGATATGCGCGGTAACTGCGGCGATCCCGGGCTCGCTCCCGGCAATGGTCCCGTTGATCCCCTCGCGCGCCAACAGCAGCGTGCCTTTGACCCCTTGTGCGCGGCATAGCTGCGCCAGCGGCGTGCGCACGGCGGCCGGGTCGTCAAACCGCGCAAAGTGGTAAAGCGCGGCGACGCAGACCGGTTGCGCGGCAGGCAGGCGGGTTTCGATCATCACGCAGGCCCGATAGCGCCGCGCGCCAGCCGCACAAGCACTTCATCAAGCGCCGACAAAAACCGCGACCGGTCAGCTTTGGAAAACGGCGCCGGTCCGCCAATCTGGGTGCCGATTGAATCCCCGCCAGCACGCAGATCGGCCATGATCGCGCGGGTCGCGATGGCGCTGCCAATCGAGCTGTGCGTGAACGGCTTGCCAGTCGGGCCAAGCACCGCCGCGCCCGCTTTGAGGCAGCGATCAGCTAGCAGGATATCGGCGGTAATCACCACGCTGCCGTTGCCGCAGGCATCGGCAATCCAGTCATCCGCCGCGTCGAAGCCAGCACTGACCACCATCCGCGTGATAAGCGGATGTTCGGGCAAGCGGATCCGCGCGTTGCTGACCACCACCACCGGCACCGCGAGGCGCAAGGCGACCTTGTAGATCTCTTCCTTGACCGGGCAAGCATCGGCATCAACCAGAATGCGCGGCGCCGCGCTCACGCCGGGCGCGGGCCCTTGCGGTGGGGTTTGCCCTTGAACGGCGGCTTGCCTTTGAAGTCGCCCTTGGACTTGAAGTCACCGTTTCCTTTAAATGGCGGTTTGCCGCCCGGTCCCGCTGGGCCTTTGTACGGAGCGGGGCGGCGATCAACACTGCCCTGCGCGGGCGCGTGGCCCGTTGAATGTGGCCGGGCATAGGGTTCGGCGCGGGGGCGCTCGTGCTGGGTGCGCTCATGCTGAGGCCGGTCGTGTTGGGGCCGCTCTTGCTGAGGCCGGTCGTGTTGGGCCGGGCCGCGGCGATTTTCGCGGGCGGTATCGCGCGGCGTTTCGGGCGAAGGCTCGATCGTGATCCCGCTTTCATCCTCGCCGCCGGGCACTGCAGTGCGGGCCAGCGATTCCTTGAACCGTGCTTCCATCGCGCGGGGAATTTGGAAGAAAGTCTCATTGGCAGCAATCCGGATCGCGCCAATCTCGTTCTTGGTGATGTGGCCGCGGCGGCACAGCAACGGCAGCAACCAACGCGGATCGGCGTTCTGGCGGCGGCCGATATCCATCCGGAACCAGACGACATCGTCAAACCCGGCGCGGTGGTGCGCCTCGCGCAGTGGTGCTCCCGGCTTGGCCGACAAGTCGATCAGTTCTTCGGGGGCGGGTAGGCGGCTGGCATGAGCGCGGACCAACGCCAGCGCAAGTTCCTCAGCGCTTTTCGCTTCGAGCAGCTTGGCCGCCAGTTCACGCTCTTCATCGCTCGATTCAATCGGCTCCATCAATGCCGTCAGCAACCGGTCGCGGTCCTGCGCGCGGATCGTTTCAGGGGTTGGCGCGTCGATCCATTCGGCATTGATCTTGGCCCCGCGCAGCATCATTTCGACCCGGCGGCGGCGCGGATAGGGCACGATGATTACGGCGGTGCCCTTCTTGCCGGCCCGGCCTGTCCGGCCCGAACGGTGCTGTAGCGCTTCGGCATCACGCGGAATTTCAACGTGAACCACCAAGCTGAGCGAGGCGATGTCGATCCCGCGCGCGGCAACGTCAGTGGCGACGCAAACCCGTGCGCGCTTGTCGCGCAGTGCCTGCAGCGCCTGATTGCGCTCGCTCTGGCTGTGCTCACCAGACAGGGCCACGGCGGCAAACCCGCGCTCAACCAGCCCGGCATGAAGGTGGCGGACGTTGTCACGCGTGGCGCAAAACAGCATCGCGGTTTCGGCTTCGTGGAACCGCAGCAAGTTAATCACGGCGTTTTCGATGTCAGCCGGGGTAACCGCAATCGCCTGATAGATGATATCGCCGTGGCCTTGATCGTCACCGACGGTCGAAATGCGCAAGGCATCGCGCTGATAGCGCTTGGCCAGTGCGACAATCGGCTTGGGCATGGTCGCCGAAAACAGCAGCGTCCGGCGTTCGCCTGGCGTCGCGTCGAGGATTTCCTCAAGGTCATCGCGAAAGCCCATGTCGAGCATTTCGTCGGCTTCATCCAGCACCGCAAAGCGCAGCGATGCAAGGTCAAGCGCGCCGCGCTCCAGATGATCGCGCAACCGGCCCGGCGTGCCGACCACGATGTGCGCGCCCTGATACAATGCGCGGCGCTCTTTCGATGGGTCCATTCCGCCAACGCAGGTATTAATCCGCACTTTCAGACCGGCAAACAACCACTCCAGCTCGCGGCTGACCTGCAAGGCCAGTTCGCGGGTCGGCGCAATAACCAGTGCCAGCGGCGCGCCGGGCGGGGGAAAAGCATCGCTATTTGCCAACACGTCAAGTCCGATGGCGAGGCCAAAGGCGACCGTTTTGCCCGAGCCGGTGCGGGCCGAGACGACCAGGTCGCGGCCGCGCGTTTCAGGCTCGATCACTGCGGCCTGAACGGCGGTCAATGCGGTATAGCCGCGTTCGGAAAGGGCTGCGTCAAGCGGCGCGGGAAGCTCTGGAAAGGACATGGGTCTCAATGCAATTCGACGGTGGAAAAATAGCGCTGGCCGCGGCAATCGGCGTCGATCAAAATTGCGCCCGGCAGTGCGGGCTTAGACCAGCAATCTACCGCCCATAGCCGCAAAACGCGGTTTGCGCCACCTTCAAGTTGCAGTGCAGCAAAAGCGCGCCCGAATTACAGCAGATAGCGCAGCTTGATCGTGGTCTGCACGGCGCCGTGCACCGCCAGCTCGGCCTCAGAAAATTTGGGCGCGCGCGGGCGGAACGGCGGATTGCGGGAAAAACCATAGCCGTCTTTGGGGATGCCTGCGAAGGTATCGAGCTTGCCATTGGAATTGGCATCGTGAAACACGCTGACGGCATAGTGCCCGGCCGGCAAATCGGCGAAATGGACCGAAGCCTTTCCATTTGCAATCGGCAGTGCGGCACTGCGCACTACCTTCGTCTTGCAATCGGGGAATCCGGCATCCGGCGGACACAACGCGACCCGGATCACGCCTTTGGCGTTCTTGATCCCGGTGATCGTCACTTCCAGCGAGGCGGTTGGCCGCGCTTCAGCCACGGCCGGGTGCGCGCTCAGCAAAGCGGCCAAGACCACGATCGGTGCCGCACAGGCGATCCCAGAAACGAAAGTAGAGTCCATAATTGCCCCGATAGTGATCGTGATGGTGTTGATGGTGGGTCGCCGTTATCAGCCATCGTCCTGCTCGGCCATGAACAAGTCTGTCAGGAAACAGTTCCCAGCCCATGTGATTGGTCACCCCCATGACAGTCATGGTCAGTAGCACAGCCAGCACCACGCCCTGATGCAGCGGCAGAAAAAACACCAGCGCCGGGATCACAAAGGCCCCGCTCAGCGCCTCCCAAGGGTGAAAGCTCATCGCCGCCCAAGCGGTTGGCGGACGGCTGGCATGATGGACCGCGTGGATCCGGCGGAATAGCAGCGGATGATGCATCGCGCGGTGGGTCCAATAGAACCAGCCATCATGCAGCAGCAGGCAGAGCAGGAACGAGACCGGCAGCCACCACAACGGATAGGCCCCAGCGTCGCTGTAGATTTGGGTCCAGCCCAGTTCTTGCCAAGCCCAGGCGGACAGGCCAGCCGGAACGCCATAGATCCCCGCACTGAGCAATGACCAGCCGATCTCACGGTTGATCTGCTGCTTGAGCCCGCGGTGCAGCCCCGGCATCCTGCGCTCACCCAACCAGGCAAACAGTCCGCTACTGGCCAGATAACGTATTGCAACAATCAGCGTCATCGCCAGCATCGCTGACAAGGCTGCACCTATTTGTTCGTTCTGCACCGGCTTGGTCTATCAGCCGGGGCAGGCTATGGCGAGTGTCACATGGTGACCATTTCTCCCCCTTCCCCACCTCTGGTAATCGTCGGCGGCGGCTTGGCCGGATGCCTTGCCGCGCTGTGCCTGGCGCAGCGGCGGCCCGATATTCCGCTGTTGCTGCTGGAAAGCGGGGCCGTGTTTGGCGGCAACCACACCTGGTCATTCTTTGACAGCGATGTTCCGCCCGCCGCGCGCGATTTGATCGCTGCGCTGAACCCAGTGCGCTGGCCGCGCCACCGGGTGCGCTTTCCCGGCCGCGAGCGCGAACTGGCGATGGCCTATAACGCAGTGGATGCCCCGGCGCTGGATGCGCTGGTCCGGGCCCGGCTGGATGCAGGCAGCTGGCGGCTCAATACCGCTGTCGAGCAGATCGAGGCCGACGCCGTGGTGCTGTCGGGCGGTGAGCGGATCGCTGCGCTGGGCGTGATCGATGCGCGCGGACCGAGCGGAGCCATGCCGGGGCTGGAATTAGGTTGGCAGAAGTTCGTCGGGATTGAATTTGCCGCCGCCGCGCCCGAACCGGACTGCCCCACGGTGATGGACGCCACAGTGCCGCAACTGGACGGCTATCGCTTCGTCTATGTCCTGCCATTTACTGCCGAGCGCGTTCTGGTGGAGGACACCTATTACAGCAACGATCCTGCACTTGATGTAGCCCAAGTGGCTGACCGGGTCCGCGAATTGGCGCGGACACGCGGACTGCTGGGTCCAGAGCTGCGGCAGGAAACCGGCGTGCTGCCAATCCTGATCGGCGGCGATCCCGAGGCGTTCTGGCCGCAGGACGATCCCGTTGCCCGGCTCGGCCTGCGCGGCGGATTTTTCCATGCCACCACCGGTTATTCGTTCAGCCTGGCGCTGCGGCTGGCGGTAAACCTAGCTGAGCGCAATGAGGCCTTCGATGGCAAGTCGCTGGCCGACTGGACGCGCGGACAATTTGCGCGGCATTGGCAGGATATGCGGTTCTTCCGGGTGCTCAACCGGATGCTGTTCGGGGCGGCGGAGCCTGACCAGCGCTACCGGATATTTGAGCATTTCTACCGGCTTGCACCCGATCTGATCGCGCGGTTCTATGCCGGAACGCCCAAGACGGCAGACCGGATGCGGATCCTGTCGGGCCGGCCGCCGGTGCCGGTTGGTGCCGCGATCCGGGCGCTGTTGCGGCGATGACCAGCCGGGCCGAACTGGTCGCCGCCGCTGGGGCAACGATTGCGCGCGGATCGCAAAGCTTTGCTGCCGCCAGCAAACTGTTTGCGCCGGCCACCCGCGACCGGGCCTGGCTACTTTATGCCTGGTGCCGCGCCGCTGATGATATGACCGACGGGCAGGAACTGGGCCATGGCGCCAACACCGTCAGCGATCCCGTCGCCGCCCAGCTTGAACTGCAGGCCTTGACCGCCGCCGCACTGGACGGCGATGGGGCCGTACCGCTGCCGTTTGCCGCGCTGCGGCAGGTAGCCCGCGAAACCGCGATGCCGCGCGAGTTTATAGCCGATCATCTGGCTGGATTCGCGTTGGATGCAGCGGGCTGGCAGCCTGACAATGCGGATGATCTGCTGCGCTATTGTTATCACGTGGCCGGAACCGTGGGCTGCATGATGGCAGTGGTGATGGGAGTCGATCCAGCCGACGAGGACACACTTAACCGGGCCTGCGATCTGGGTCTGGCTTTTCAGCTGGCCAATATTGCCCGCGATATCGTGCCCGATGCCGCAGTGGGGCGGTGCTATGTTCCGGCGCAGTGGTTGGCGGCAGAAGGACTTTCGGCGGCTGACCTGACCGACCCGCAACACCGCCCGGCGCTCGCCCGGATCGCGGCGCGGCTGGTGGAATTGTCGCGGCCCTATCGTGCCTCGGCCCGGATTGGCGCAGCGCGGCTGCCGGGCCGGTCACGGCTGGCAGTGCTGGCCGCCGATGCGATCTATGGCGCGATTGGCGAACGGGTAGCCGCCAAAGGCTCGCAGGCCTGGGATCAGCGGGTCCGGGTCAGCACGGCTGGAAAGCTGGGGTTGTTCGCAGCGGCGGCAGCCCGCAGTATTCGAACGCCAGCCGCTATACCGCGCACCGGGCTTTGGACCCGGATGCGGCCGGATTGATCATCAGTCCGGCGTTCCCGGTTCGCGCAGCCGGGCCTTGCCTGACGCTCGCAGCGCGGCTTTCAACCGGTCTATCGGCGGCGCCCACAGGAACCCAAAGCTGACCGCGCCGTGCTGGCTTTCCACCACGTGGTGGAGCCGGTGCGCCTGCACAATCCGTTTGAAATAATCACTGCGCGGCACGATCCGGTGCGGCAGGCGCTGGTGGACAATCCAATCGTGGAACCCGAAATAAATCGCGCCATAGCCCGCGATCCCGGCACCAATTGCCGTCACCCCATCACCCCAGCCGCCGCGCACCCCCAGCCAGATCAGTGTAATCGATGGCACGGCAAATATCACCGCATACAGGTCATTCAACTCGAACGGCCCGCTCCGCGCGCGGTGGTGACTTTCGTGCAGGAACCAGCCCACACCATGCATCACCCAGCGGTGAACCGCATAGGCAAACAGTTCCATCGCCGCGAGCGTCGCGATGAAGATCAAGCTGAGCTGGAACCAATACATCGGGGTCAGTCTATAGCAGTCTTTGCAGATTTATACGATCAAGCTGGCGGTGGCTTTGGCGCTACCGACCACGCCGGGGATACCCGCGCCGGGATGGGTGCCCGCGCCGACAAAATATAGGTTGGAGAAGTGATCATCGCGGTTGTGCCCGCGGAACCAGGCGCTTTGAGTCAACACTGGTTCGAGGCTGAAGGCGCTGCCCAGATGGGCACCCAAATCATCAGAGAAGTCCTGCGGCGTATAGTGGAAACAGGTGTCAAGCCGCTGATCCAGATCGGGGATCAGCTGATCGCAAATCCTGTCGAGCACGACCTGCTGATAACGCGGGCCTTCAACGGACCAATCAACTGGGGCGCGGCCCATGTGCGGCACCGGGGCCAAAGCATAGAAAGCTGATTTGCCGGCCGGGGCCATATCCGGATCAGTCGCGGTCGGATGGTGAAGATAGATTGAGGGATCATCTGGCAGCCGCCCGGTCTTGTAGATATCGTTCAACAGCGGCTCATAGCGATCTGAAAACAGGATCGAGTGGTGCGCAATATCGGGGTAACTGCCGTTCAGGCCGAAATGGACCACGAACAGGCTGGGCGAAAAACGTTTGCGGTGCAATGCCTTGACCTTGCGTGCGGCATAATCTGATCCGGTCAGCAGTCCATAACTATGGACCAGATCGCCGTTGCTGGCGATCCGGTCACCTTTGAGTGTTTTGCCCGACGCGGTTACCACTCCGGTCACCAGCTTGCCCTGATGGGTGATCTGAGCGACCTTTTCGTTCAGCAGCAAGGTTCCGCCCAGTCGCTCAAACAGCGCGACCATGCCATTGACCAAAGAGCTGGTTCCGCCCTTGGCGAACCATACCCCGCCGAGCTTTTCCAGCTGGTGGATCAGCGCATAAATGCTGCTGGTTTTCATCGGATTCCCGCCGACCAGCAAACTGTGGAACGACAGCACCTGGCGCAGTTTGTCATTCCGAACGAAGTCCGACACCACCGAATAGACCGAGCGCCAAGCCTGATATCTGGCCAGCGCCGGGGCCGCTCTCAGCATCTGACCAAAGTTGAGGAATGGGACCGCCCCAAGTTTCAGATAGCCCTCTTCGTAGACGCCTTTCGAATACTCGAGGAACCGGGCGTACCCGGCCACATCGGCGGGATCGAGTTTGGCGATCTCGGCGTTCAACTCGGCTTCGTTGTTCGAATAATCGAACCGGGTGCCGTCGTTCCACAGCAGCCGGTAAAACGGTTCGACTGGCAACAATGTCACGTCATCAGCCATCCGGCTGCCAGACAATTGCCACAGCTCTTCCAGACACGCCGGATCAGTTATCACAGTGGGTCCGGCATCAAAGGTATAGCCGTCCTGCTTCCAGACGTAGGCCCTGCCGCCGGGCCGATCGCGGGCTTCGATAATCGTTGTATCGATTCCGGCGCTTTGCAGGCGGATCGCCAAGGCCAAGCCTCCGAAGCCGGAACCAATTACGATCGCACTAGTTTTTTCAGTCATGACAAATCGCTTACTATGCGCGGCTGGGCCCACAACCTGTCCCAAAGGACGGATGTTGTTCTTCCCTACCTTGATAGACGATGCCAATATAAAGGGAAGCTATGGCTGGAACGACGATAACCCCGGGCAAAGTCCAAACAGTCGCTGGCGAGCGCCGCGTTCTGCTGGCCAATCCGCGTGGGTTTTGCGCGGGAGTTCAGCGGGCGATTGATGCGGTTGAGCAGGCGTTGGCTCTGCACGGGGCGCCGGTATTTGTGCGCCGGGCGATTGTCCACAATCAGGCCGTAGTGGACAAGCTTGAGCGACAAGGCGCAGTTTTCGTCCAAGAGGTCGACGAGATACCCGAAGGCGCGATCACCGTACTTTCCGCCCACGGCAGCGCCCGCTCGGTCAAATTGGCGGCGCAGGGCCGCAGCTTGCGCTTAGTCGATGCAATCTGTCCGCTGGTGTCCAAAGTCCACAGCGAAGTCGAAAGTTGGTATCGTAGCGGCCGTCACGTCCTGCTGATCGGCCACCAAGGTCACCCCGAAGTGGTCGGCACGCTGGGTCAAGTTCCAGCCGGCGCAATTTCGGTGGTGGGTAAACCCGATGATATCGACGGGCTCGACCTGCCGCCCAACAGCGCGATTGCCTATGCCGTGCAGACCACCTTTGGCATGCGCGACGCCGATGGAATGATCACCGCGATCAAGGCCCGGTTCCGCGATGTCACCGGGCCGCGGGCCAGCGATATTTGTTATGCGACAACCAACCGCCAGCAGGCAATCGAGCAGTTGGCCGGGTTGGCCGATCTGGTGCTCGTGGTGGGCGATACGATGTCCTCAAATGCGCGCCGACTGGTCGAGGTTGCCCGCGCGGCAGGCTGCACCGAAGCACATCTGATCGCCGATGCCGCTGGGTTGCCGGTGGAATTGATCGAGCGCGCGACCACAATCGGCCTCACTGCTGCGGCCTCAACCCCGGAGGATGCAGTGGCCGGGGTTTGCGAGGCGTTGCGGCAACGCGGGTTTGCTCTGGAAGAAGCGGCAGGCACGGTTGAGCGGGTTCGCTTCCGGCCCGTGTCGCTGCTCGGCGCACAGCCGCCAGCGCTGGCCGGGTCGCTTGAAGACCGGCTGTCACGCCTGCGGGCAGATATCGACACCACGCTCGATCAGGCGATTGGTCAAAGCGGCGGCCGGGACCGGCGACTGGCCGATGCGATGCGCTATGCCGCGATGGGCGGCGGCAAGCGATTTCGCGCGCTGCTGGTGGCGGCTGTCAGCGACTTGGTCGGCGGTTCCTATGACCAGGCGCTGCGGGTTGGTGCGGCGATTGAATGCGTCCATGCCCAGTCGCTGGTCCATGACGATTTGCCCTGCATGGACGATGATGATCTGCGCCGCGGCCGGCCGACGTTGCACCGCAAATTTGATGAGGCGACTGCGGTTCTGGCGGGCGATGCCCTGCTGGCGCTGGCGTTCGAACTTTTGGCCGATGAAGCTACCCATCCCGATGGCGCTGTGCGGGCGCGGCTAGTGCTGGCCATGGCCCGGGCGGTGGGGCAAGATGGACTGGCGGGCGGCCAGATGCTGGATTTGTACCCTCCCGCTCAGCCGAGCAAGCAAGACCTGTTCGAATGCGAATCGCGCAAGACCGGGGCATTGATAAGGTTTGCTGTGGAATCCGGCGCGATGCTGGGCAAATGCAGCAGCGACGATTTGGCGCGCCTGCTCCGCTTCGCCGAAAATCTCGGGCTGGTGTTCCAGATCCGCGACGACATTCTGGATGACATCGGCGATGCCGCCGTGGTCGGCAAAGCACTGCGCAAGGATGCGGCTGGCGGACGCAAGAGCGCAACACTGCTGTTCGGGCTGGACGGGGCGGCGCAGCAAGCCAGCTTGCTGGAAAACGCCTGCCACGAAGCGCTCGACGGGTTTGGGCCAAGGGCGATGCCGCTGCGCGATTTGGCGCGATTTGCCGTCAACCGGATGCATTGATCCGGCTAAGCGCGGGCTATAGCCCTGCTTCGATCGCGATCCGGATCGCTTCGGCCACTGTCCGCACCCCCAACCCCTTGAGCATCGCAGCGCGGTGCATCTTGACGGTCCGTTCGGTCAGCGAGAGTTCAAAGGCGATCTGCTTGTTGAGCCGGCCCTTGGCCAATGCCTCAAGGATCTGATGCTGGCGCCGGGTCAAACCGTCAACCATCGCGCGGGCTCGTTCATGCCGGCTTGCACCGCTGACATCGACAGCCATCTGCGAGCCGAGGAAGTAGGCCAGCTTGCCGTCATCATCGAACAGCGGCGCGATCATCACCGCATTGCGGAACGGTGTACCATCCTTGCGGTAATTGATCAGCTCGACCATCGCCGGGCGCTGCTCGGCCACGGCATCGCGCAACATCGCCGTCTGTTCCGCTTCGGTTTCCTGGCCGCGCAGGAACCGGCAATTGCGGCCGATGATTTCGTCACGGGAATAGCCGGTCAATTGCATGAAAGCTGCATTGCAGGCGACAATCGGATTATCGGTCTGGCGCGGATCGCTGACCACGGCGGCGACCTTGCTGTTTTCTATCAGTGACTCGGGACTTGATTGCACTGGCAAACGCCTCGCTGAACTGCACGTTCGGTCATATCGCAGACTGCGGGGCGAAAGCCTAGACGGTTTTTGCCGGTCGCTGCACTTCCCCCTCCCGATGGCGGCCGGTACAGTTCCCCTCACGCTCAAGCTGCAAGGACCAGTCATGAAGGTGGCCATTGTCGGTGCCGGGATTGCTGGGTTAGCCTGTGCCAAGCGGTTAGCCGAGCATGGCCTTGAACCTCACCTGTTTGACAAAGGCCGCCGGCCTGGTGGGCGGCTTTCAACGCTGGAATTAGACGGCGACGCCTGGGATTTCGGCGCACCGTATTTCAAAGTCACCAGCCCGGCATTCGCCGTTCAGGCTTCCTTGTGGGAACGCGATGGTTTGATTACTCGCTGGCCGGCTGGTCCCGAAGGCGCCTGGGTCGGGGTGCCCGCGATGGGTGCCTTAGTCGCGGCTGAGGCAGCCAAACTTTCGGTCCGGTTTTCAGCCCAGATTGTCCGGATCGACAGCGCTCACGCTGGCTGGACCCTATCCGGTCCAGATGTGAATGAAGGCCCGTTTGGGGCGGTTGTCATTGCGGTTCCCTGTGAACAAGCGGCATCGCTGCTGGCCGTTCACGATCTGGCTATGGCGCAAGAGGCGGCTTCGGTGCGATCGGTGCCGTGTTGGTCGGTGATGGCCAGCTTTGCCGAACCACTGCCCGGTCTGCCCGATGTCATCCGCGAACAGGGCCCGATCCGCTGGGCGGCACGCAACAATTCCAAGCCGGGTCGCGGCGATGCCGAATGCTGGGTAATCCAGAGCGGCAGCGAATGGTCCCGCGAAAATATCGAAGCTGAGCCCGCGCAGGTCGCAAACGAACTGCTTCAGGCCCTCGCTCGGATCAACGGTGCGGCCTTGCCCAACCCAGTGTTCCTCAAGGCCCATCGCTGGCGCTTTGCTCTGCCGCTGGGCCAGCGCGGCGCGCCGTTATGGAATCCGGCCCTGCAGCTGGGCGCATGCGGCGATTGGTGTATCGGACCGCAGATCGATGGGGCTTGGCAATCGGGCGCGGAATTGGCCGATCAGATCGCCGCTGGACTGGCTGACGCTGTGCCAGCCCAGCCCGCAGACCAGAACCATGGCACCGCCTGACCAATCGGCGGTGGTGTTCGGCGCCAGTGGCAGCATTGGCAGCGCATTGGTGCGACAACTGGCAGACTCTGGACAATTCGGCATAATTTATGCCGGTGCGCGTGGTCCGCTGCTGGACCTGCCAACGGGGGCCGCGGCCTTTCAGTTTGATCTGACCGATGAGGTTACGATTGCCGCGGCGGCGCGCAGTTTTGCTGCTCCTCCGACGTTGGTGATCGTCGCCTCGGGCATTCTGCACGATCCCAGCCGCGGGATTGCGCCCGAGAAAGGCTGGCGGATGATTGATCCAGCGGCAATGGCCCGGCTGATGGCGATTAACGCCATCGGACCAGCCCTGATTGCTAAGCACCTGCTGCCGTTGTTACCGCGAGACCGGCGGGCAGTGTTCGCCGCATTGTCTGCCCGGGTTGGATCGATCAGCGATAACCGGCTGGGCGGCTGGCACGCCTATCGCGCCAGCAAAGCCGCGCTCAATATGCTGGTGGCCAATTTCGGAATAGAACTGGCCCGCAGCCATCCCCGCGCCATCGCCGCCGCGCTGCATCCCGGCACGGTGACCAGCGCATTGTCCGCGCCTTTCCGGCAAAGCACGCCGGACAATCGGCTGTTCAGCCCGGATGAGGCGGCGGAGCATTTGCTGAGCGTAATTGAGAGCCTGACGCCAGCGGACAGCGGCGGGTTGTTCGCTTGGGATGGGCAGCGCTTGCCTTGGTAAGGCTCAACTCAAGGCCGAACTGCCCAGTGCAATCGCGCCGGTAATTCCGGCCTCGTCGCCCAGCCCCGGCGTCACGATATAGCGTTCCAGCCCGGGATCGAGCTGCGGCGCCTTGATATAGCCCGCCAGCTTGGCCTCAGTGGCGCGGCGCAGCGCTTCGACCAGCCCAGGGGTCTTCATCACGCCGCCGCCGAACACCAGCCGATCCGGCATATGCAGCAGCACCAGCGTCGCCGCCAATTGTGCGATATAACCTGCGATCAGTTCAACCTTGCCCGCTGGGCTGCCCAGTTTGGACAGGCTTTCGCCCCACCGCGCCGAAATTGCCGGGCCTGCGGCAAGCCCTTCGAGGCAATCGCCATGGAACGGGCAGAAGCCTTCATAAGGATCCACTGCCGGGTCACGCCGGACCAGAATGTGCCCCGCTTCAAAGTGCGAAAAACCCATCAGCGGTTTGCCATTGCGAACCACGCCGGTGCCGACCCCGGTGCCGATGGTGGTATAGGCCAGCGTGGCACAGCCCTGCCCGGCCCCCGCCAGCCATTCGCCCAAGGCCGCGCCGTTGACATCGGTATCGACCACAATCGGCGCGCCAAATTGCCCCAGCACATCCTGAAACCGCGCGCCGGACCAGCCCGGTTTTGGGGTGGTGGTGAAAGTGCCATAGGTGCTGCTGGCGGGATCAATATCAATCGGGCCAAAGCTGGCCACGCCAAAGGCCGCAATTGGCCCATGCGCCGCACTTGCATTGGCAAAGAACCGCTCAATATCCGGGAAGCATTCTGCCGGGGTGCGGGTCGGGATGCGGGTTTCGGCCAGCACCGTGCCGTCTTCGCGGGCTAGAGCAGCCACGAATTTGGTACCGCCAGCCTCAATCGCCCCGATCAATCGTTCCGCCATCGCATCCGCTCCCTATCCTTGGCGCAGGTTGCACGGGCTGGCGGGCGGTTCAATCCGCCCGCATACGAATTTGCCGCGCGGGGAGCGGGTTCAGGCCGGCTGTTTGCGTTGCAAGCCAGAGCGTTTGCAGCTGGCGACCAGTTCGCCCCGCTGGTTCCAGGCCTGATGCAGAAAGGTGACGATCCCCGCGTCAGGCCGGCTTTTGGATTCGCGCAGTTCCAGCACTTCGGTTGTAATGTTCAGCGTATCGCCGATAAACACCGGCTTTGGAAAGCGGACCTCGTCCCAACCCAGATTGGCAACCGCCGTGCCCAGCGTCGTATCGCCGACGCTGACCCCGACCATCAGGCTGAGTGTGAAGCACGAATTGACCAGCACCTGACCATATTCGCTGCTCTTCATATATTCAGCATCCAGATGCAGCTGGGCCGGATTGTGGCTGAGCGTGGTGAACAGCAGATTGTCAGTTTCTGTCACCGTCCGGCGGATCGAATGATTAAAGCGTTGCCCCACCGACAGTTCATTAAACCACAGACCCGGCATCGACATTCTCCTCTTCGCCACCCCCCTATCAGCGGACCCGGCAGCTGGCCAGCGGGCCGCACTTGTGAACGTTCTCACAAGGCCGGGGATATTCATACGTATACCACTGGACTTCCCCGCCCCGCGCGGCATGACTGCGGCAACAACAGCAAATTAGGGGAGAGGCCAGATGGCAGCGCCAATTACCGGGTCCAGCACGGCAGGCGGGGGAAGCAGCGGAGGCAAAGTCGGGATCGTCCTGGCGCTGGCTTTTGCGGTGTTCTTTCTGCTCGGCGGGGTGACCAATATCAACGACCTGCTGGTCGGCAAATTCAAACCGATGTTTGACCTCAGCCATACTCAGGCGAACTTCGTCCAGCTGTTCTTCTTCTTTGCCTATGCGACGTTTTCGATTCCGGCCGGGATCATCCTGTCTAAGCTGGGCTATATCCGCACTTTCGTGCTGGGCTTCGTGATTATCGCCGCTGCCGCCTTCCTGTTTATTCCGGCCTCTGCTGCGGCCTCGTTCCCGGGCTTTCTGGCGGCGCTGTTCTGCATCGGTGCGGGGATCACAGTGCTGCAAGTGGCGATGAACCCGGTGATCACCACACTGGGCCCAGTCGAAACGTCGCACAGTCGGCTCACCTTTGCGCAGGCCTTCAATTCGATCGGGGTGTTCCTGATGATCTATGGCGGGGCATCGTTCCTGCTGGGCGATTCCAAGCCAATCGACGCTGCAACCGCCACGGCAGCTGAATTGCAGGCCTATCGTGTCGCCGAAGGGGCCTCGATCGGAACGGCCTATATGTGGCTGGGCGTGCTGATGCTGGTGATCGCTGCCTTGTTCTGGACTTTCCGCTCCGCGCTCGACAACACCAAGACCGAAGAGGTCAAACTGGAAGGCACCTGGGGCCTGTTCAAGCATAACCGCCGGGTTCAGCTCGGCGCGCTCTGCATCTTCACTTACGTGGGCGCCGAAGTCGCTATCGGCTCGAACCTGATGGCCTATCTGGGCGATAGCAGCGTGATGGGCCTTGGGCTGGAAGCTGCGGGCAAGCTGGTCGCGATGTACTGGCTGGGGGCGCTGGCCGGGCGCTTGCTCGGCGGGTTCATCCTGCGGCTGGCCAAGCCGGGCCGGGTGCTGACCGCTTTTGCTGCTGGCGCCATCGGCCTGATCCTGCTGTCTGCCGTCACCACCGGCAACGTCTCAGGCTGGGCGCTGATCCTGGTCGGGTTCTGCAATTCGCTGATGTTCCCAACCATCTTTAGCCTCGGCACCGAAGGACTGGGCGAACAAACCCCGCAAGGCTCTGGCATTCTGTGCACAGCCATCGTCGGCGGGGCGATTGTGCCGGTGCTGTTCGGTATGGTCGCCGACCTTAGCGGCAATATCCGGCTTGCCCTGATCGTGCCGGTGATCTGCTATGCGATTATTGCGCTGTTCGGGTTGTGGTCGATCAAGCAGCCCAGCGGCGGCGCCGGCAGCCAAGGCCCGGTTTACGACTAAGCCGTAGGGTCCGGGTGGGCCTTCAAGCCCGCCCGGTCTGCCCGGCCAGTAGCGCCGGATCGATCCCCAGGCTTTGCCAGCAGCCAGCCCAGCGGTCTTCTGGCACGGTATCAAACAGGATCGCGGGCGCACCATCTACCACTTGCCAACCATGGTGAAGCAGTTCGCCGTCAAGCTGCCCGCCGCCCCAGCCGGCATAACCCAGCGCGACCAGAAACCGGCTCGGGCCGCGCCCTTCGGCAATCGCCCGCAAAACCTCGAGCGAAGCGGACAGGGCGCACAGCTCGCCGGCCAAAATTGTATCTGGTCCATCCCAATCGGGGCTGTGCAGCACGAACCCGCGCTGCGGCTCCACAGGCCCGCCATCGAGCACCGGGCAATCGGGCGCATGCCCCGGATCAATATCCAGATCCTCGAGCAATTCGTGCAGCCCCAAGCCCTGACGAGCCCGCCCCAGCCCGATCCCCAGCGCGCCTTCGCCGTCATGAACCATCATCGCGATTACCGCGCGGGAAAAGCGCGGATCACCCATCCCCGGCATCGCGAGCAGGAATTGTCCGGCAAGACTGGCAGAATCGATCATGAGTGCTGGGATAGCCGCCTGGGCCCCGGCTTGCTATGACGATAGCGCTATGAACGCATCTGACCCTGACGATATTCGCGGCTGGCAGCGGCTTGGTGAAACAACGACCACTTCGGGCCGGCTCGAACCCGCCGATCCGGCCCGGCTGGCTGCAATCGGGGTGCGCCATGTCATCAATCTGGCGCTCGACGATCATCCCGAGGCGCTGGCGGACGAAGCCGAACGACTGGCAGCGCTGGGAATCCGCTACAGCCACATTCCGGTGCCGTTTGATGCCCCGGCTGAGCCGCACTTCAACGCGTTTGTGACGGCTCTGGACAGCTTTGAACACCCTGTGCACGTCCATTGCATCATGAATTGGCGGGTTTCGGCGTTTTTCTACCGGTTCCACCGCCTGAACGGGATGGCCGAGACAGTGGCCGATGCCTTGCTGCAGCAGCAGTGGGACCCGCGCCGCAGCGATGATCCGCGCGCGGCGGTCTGGGCGGCGTTCGTCGCGGGCAGTGATAGCCGATAGGCGCTTGCTTTCCGCGCGATTCGGCTTTAGTGGCGCCCCCTTCATTGACACGGAATCGATGATCTGCCTGGCGAACTAGGGCTGCCATGGCCGATTGGACGTGTCCCCGAACAAGGAGACTAAAATGCCCAAGCTCAAGACTAAGAGCGGCGTCAAAAAGCGCTTCAAGCTCACCGCGACCGGCAAGATCAAGCACGGCGCGGTTGGCAAGCGGCACCGTTTGATGAGCCATAACGCCAAGTACATCCGTCAACACCGCCGGACCGACACGATCTCTGACGCTGATGCGAAAACGATCAAAAAGTGGGCGCCCTACGGGCTCGGTTGAATTTAGGAGTACGATAAATGGCACGTGTCAAAAGGGGTGTAACCACCCGCGCCAAGCACAAGAATATTCTGGAACAGGCCAAGGGTTATCGCGGCCGCCGCAAGAATACCATCCGCGTTGCGCGTCAGGCAGTCGAAAAGGCTGGCCAGTACGCTTACCGCGATCGCAAGGTCAAAAAGCGGACCTTCCGCGCATTGTGGATTCAGCGGATCAACGCCGCAGTCCGGCTCGAAGGTCTGACCTACTCGCAGTTCATCCACGGCACTAAGCTGGCCGGGATCGAACTCGACCGTAAGACAATGGCCGATCTGGCGATGAACGAAGGCGGGATTTTCTCGACCGTCATCGCCCAGGCCAAGGCTGCCCTGCCAGCCTGAGCCGCGCAACAGCGCCGCTTTTGAAAAGCGCGGGAAGCGGCTTCGGCTGGTTCCCGCGCTTTTCGTTTGGGCTGCTTGTGAGCAGCTCTTGCCGAAGCAATCCGGCTCGGGCACTGTTTGCCCGGGCGGCGGTATTTGCCCTGCCCGGCAGCAGGGGTGTGCATGACCAATCCAGACCAAACGCCTTGCTGAGCAGCCCGCCCGTCGATGCGGTATCGGTGCGCTTTTTCATGCCTTCTGAAAAAGTCGCGCCCTATATCAGCACTTATTATCTGACCGATTTTGCCGTGCCTGAGGGCCAAACTGTCGAAGACTGGCTTCATCCCGAATGGGCCAATCTGCGGATCTGGGAGCGGGCGGTCTGCAGCGTCGCAATCGGGACCGAAGAACTGCGGCCCTCCCCGCAAGTGATCGCCACCGGACCGACCAGCTTTGCCAGCCATTTTCGGACCGGGCGAACCCGCGCATGGGGTGTCGGGCTGCTACCCCAAGGCTGGGCCAGGTTCGTGAACGCTCATGCTTCGGGTCATGCCGACCTTACTTCCGACGCGAATGTTGATCCAGCATTCGCCCGCCTGTCGCCGCTGTTCGGACGGGTTTTCGATGGATCGGTTGATCCTGCGGCCGAAGCAGCCCGGATTGACGCGTTTTTTTGCGATCTTTTGGAACGCTGCCCTCCGCACGAAGACGAAGCCAAGATCCGGGCGGCCCATACTGCGCTGATTGATGACACTGTCAGATCAGTCAGCGAATTATCAGAGCGGCTGGGTATCTCATCGCGTTCGCTCGAGCGGCTATCGCTGAAGGCCTTTGGCTTTTCCCCCAAGCTGTTGCTGCGCCGCCAACGGTTTCTGCGGAGCCTCGCCCAGTTCATGCTTGACCCTTCCCTGACCTGGATCAAGACGCTCGATTGGCACTATGTCGATCAGGCGCATTTTGTCCGCGATTTCCGCCGGTTCATGACCATGAGCCCGAGCGCCTATGCCGCGCTGGATCATCCGGTGCTCCGCTCCGCCGCGCGCGCCCGTTCTGTCGCAGCCGGGGCGGCAGTTCAGGCGTTGCACAAACCTTGATCGCGTGCGGCTTGTTAAGCGATTAGGATTGGTGCACGTTTCGACGATAAAGCCAACGGGGAGCAAGCAGTGCCATTGGGGCAATCGGTCTCAGCGCGGTTTTACGCGCCGCCAGATGATCTGCGCGGATGGTTCACATCGTTCTACTTTTCAGAAATCGATCCTGGCGACGTAGATTTACTGCGCGATAGCCTGCATCCGGAATGGGGCGGGTTGCGGTTCTTTTCGCCCGGCGGACCGGCTGTCTGGACGGACGCAGGATTGCGGGTTTCCGGGACCATGTTCCACGCCACCGGACCAACCAGCCATCCGGTGCATTTTGCCCTGCCCAAAGTTCGGCTGTGGGGGATCGGCCTGCTGCCGCTGGGCTGGGCGAGAGTCGTCGGTCAGCCGGCCAGTGCTCTGGCCAATGTGGTCTGCGATGGCTGCACTCACCCCAGCTTCAGTCGGTTTCTGCCGCTGGCTAGTTCGATCTATAGCGATCAACCCGATGAAGCAGCCGAGCTGGAACGGATTGTCGCGTTTTTTCGCCAGCTGAAACCTCATCCGCTGACCGATGAGAAGCGCTTGCTGGCGATCCATTCCGCGCTGGTCGATCCCGAAGTGGTGATGGTGACCGATTTGGTCGACCGGGTGGCGGCCAGCCAGCGTACGGTTGAGGGCTTTGCCTGCGCCATTTCGGGTTTGCCCCCAAGCTGCTGCTGCGCCGCCAGCGGTTCATGCGCAGCCTCGCTCAGTTCATGCTCGACCCGTCGCTCAAATGGATTGGCGCGATGGATTCGAGCTATCACGATCAGGCCCAGTTCGTCCGGGATTTTCATGAGTTTATGGGGCAAACCCCGCGCGAATATGCCGCCCAGCCGCACCCGGTGCTGGAACGTTTCATGCATGAACGGATGAAGGCCCACGGAGCCCCGGTTCAGACGCTTGACAAGCCTGGCGGCACGGGCTGACCGTGCGCTGATGCCCAGCGCTTGCACTCCACCAAACGCGCGATTGAAAAGCCATCCCGCGCAGGACCGATAACCCGCGCCGCACCGTTTCATTTTGGCCGTATATTCAATATTTTACCCTGTTCAAATCGGCTACCATGGGTTGAATGCAATCGATTGTTGTTCTTTGCTTGCGGATGTGACATGACGTGCAGAGAGGCATCATAAGCTGCCGAGGGAGAATGCCATGGACCAGTCCAAGCCGCACCTGTCGCTATCGCGCATTCTCGAGATGAATCTGGGTTTCCTTGGTCTGCAATTCAGCTTCGGATTGCAGCAGGGCAACATGGGTCCGATCTATTCCTACCTTGGCGCGGACGAATCGCAGTTGCCGTTGCTGCAACTGGCAGGTCCGATCACCGGCTTGGTGCTGCAACCGATCATCGGCGCGATGAGCGATCGCACCATCAGCAAGCGCGGCCGCCGCACTCCCTATTTTTTGATTGGCGCGGTGTTGTGCGCGCTGGGCCTGTTGTTCATGCCGCTCTCGGCCTCCATCGTCATGGCGGTATCGGTGTTGTGGATTCTTGATGCCGGTAACAACATCACGATGGAGCCATACCGCGCCTACGTTTCAGACCGGCTCAACCCCGATCAACGCCAGGCCGGGTTCCTCACCCAGAGCGCTTTTACGGGCCTCGCCCAATGCCTTGCTTTCATCACACCCTCGATCCTGGTCTGGATGGGGATGAACCAGGATTGGGTGGACGAGCATAACATTCCTTATACCGTCCGGTTTGTATTCTGGGCCGGGGCAGCGCTCTCACTTTTGACGATTATCTGGTCGGTCGTGCGGGTGCCCGAACTGCCACTGACCCCGGCAGAGAAAGCCCATATCGAGGCGCAACCAAAAGGCGTCCGCGCAACTTTCGTTGAAATCGGCTCGGCCATTCGCGAAATGCCCACCCCGATGCGGAAATTGGGAGTGATGATGCTGTTTCAGTGGTTCGCTATGTCGGGCTATTGGGGCTATGTAATCTACGCGATCGGCCGCTCGGTCTATGGCACTGCGGATGCGACCAGTTCCGCCTTTCGCACCGCGGTTCTTACCAATGGCGAGATGGCTGCATTCTATAACCTGATCGCTTTTCTTGGGGCCTTGCTGATGGTGCCGTTTGCGCGGCGCTGGGGATCAGGGCCGGTTCATGCGCTGTGTCTGGCGGCGGGTGGCTTGGCTTTTCTGGCTTTGCCGCATATCACCGACAAACCGCTGCTGTTCGTCGCAGCAATCGGCACTGGCCTTGCTTGGGGTTCGATCATGGGCAACCCCTATACGATCCTTGCCAACTCGATTCCGCCCCAGCGCACCGGAGTTTACATGGGGATCTTCAATATGATGATCGTGATTCCGATGCTGCTGTTTGCTTTCGTGATAAGCGAAATAAATCTCGGCTTCGTCACGCTGGGCCTTGGCTTCTACGACGGAATTCTGGGGCATGATCCGCGCAATGTCCTGACCGTTTCCGGGGCTTGTATGTTCATTGCCGCCATTGCAGTGCTGACCGTGCGCGAAGGCCGGGCCGGCTATGATCAGGCCAAGTCGGCCAGCTGATTGTGACTATTGCGTTTGCCTCTTTGCACAGCGACCAAGCCAGTCTGGTGCTGGAATGCCGCGCCGATGCCCCGCCGCTATGGCGGCACCTGGGCGCGCGGGTTGATCCGGCCGGGCTGCACCGGCTGGCGGACGGACGAACCCCGGCGTCGTTTTCGCTCGACAGCGACCTGCCGTTTGACACCGCCCCGGCGGCGGGGATGGGTTGGTTTGGCCCGGCTTGCATCGCGCTGCGGCGCGGTGGGCAGGCCTTGGCTGTGCAGTTTGATCACGCGCAAGTGACCGGCGAAGCAGCGGTAATCCGGATTGTCCTAACCGATCTCCAAGCGGAAATCGAACTGCACCAGACGATCAAATTGCTGCCTGGCGGCGCGTTTGGTTTCACGGCTGAATTGGTCAATCGCGGCACGGACGCGGTCGAAATCGACTGGTTGGCCAGCGCTATGGTGCCGTTGGCCGATCGCTGCGCGCAGCTGGTTTCTTGGCGCGGGCGGCACAATGCCGAATTGGTCGAGGTCACCGAAGCCATGCCGCAGCACGGCTGGGTCCGCGAAGGGCGGCGCGGGATTTCTGGGCATGGCGGCCCACCGGGAGTGGTCGTGCTTGAACGCAGCGCGGGCCATCACAGCGGACTGGTTCTGGCCCTGCAACTCGCCTGGTCGGGCGACAGCCGGATTGCGGTGGAGCGCGACGACGAGGGGTTCTGGGTGCTCAGCGCTGGGGCCGTGTTCCAGCCGGGGGATGCCGTACTGGCGCCGGGCGAGCGGCTGGCTGCGCCCGAGGCGATCCTCGCTGTATCGAGCCAAGGCCGCAACGGCGCCATGGCCCAGCACCATGCCGCTGTGCGCGCGCTGCTGAACTGGCCCGGCGCCGCGATGCGCCCGCGTCCGGTCCACCTCAATTCCTGGGAAGCCTGCTATTTTGATCACGATGAAGCCCGGATCATTGCGCTGGCCGAAGCTGCAGCCGCGATTGGGATAGAGCGGTTTATCCTTGACGATGGCTGGTTCAAGGGCCGGAGTGATGACCGTGCTGGGCTGGGCGACTGGACCACCGATCCGGTCAAATACCCCAATGGCCTCGCACCGCTGGCGGCCCGCGTGAACGCGCTGGGCCTCGAATTCGGGCTGTGGGTTGAGCCCGAAATGGTCAATCCGGACAGCGAACTGTACCGTGCCCATCCCGACTGGGCGCTGCATCTTCCGGGCCGCAGCCAACCGACCGCCCGCAACCAGCTGGTGCTCAATCTCGCCCTTCCCGAAGTCCGCGACTACCTGTTCACTGCACTGGATGCGCTGCTGCGCGAGGTGCCGATCGCCTACCTCAAATGGGACCACAACCGCGATCTCGCCCCTGCTGGGGGCCGCGCGCAAGTGCTGGGGACATATCAGCTGCTGGCCCGGCTGCGCGCCGCGCATCCAAACGTGGAGATTGAGAGTTGTGCCGGTGGCGGCGGACGTTCGGACGCCGGAATGGCGCCCTATGTCCACCGGTTCTGGACCAGCGACAATATCGACGCGGTCAGCCGGGTCGCGATCCAGCGCGGGTTCCTGGCGTTCCTGCCGCCCGAACTGATGGGTGCCCATGTCGGCGCCAGCCCGGCCCATGCCACCGGGCGCAGTCAGTCGCTGGGGTTTCGCGCCGCCGTGGCTCTGCCCGGGCACTTTGGCGTAGAGCTTGATCCGCGCCGGCTGCCTGAGGCTGAGCTGGCCGAGCTGGGCGACTGGATCGGCTTCAGCAAGACCTGGCGTCATCTGTTGCATGGAACTGCGACCTGGCTGGGCGAAGGTTCCGACGGACTGGTCTGGCAAGCCGCCGGGAACCAACGAGAGTTTCTACTGATCGTGGTCCGCACCGCACCCGCGCAGGATCGCCGCCCGCAACCGCTCCGCCTGCCGTTTCTGGCCGGGGCAGCGCAATGCACCACTGAATTGCTGCGGATCGGCGGCGGCCAGCGCGGCTACGCGGCGCACTGCCCGGCCCTGTTCGATCACCCGCAAAGCTGGAGCGGATCGTGGCTGGCGAACGCCGGATTGCCGCTGCCGCCGCTCAAGGCCGAAAGCGCCGCAATTTTTCACATCGAGGTTGCGGCATGAGCCTGAACGATCTGCCGCACCGCCGCCGCAATCTCTTGACCGGAGAATGGCTGCTGGTGTCCCCGCACCGGGCCAAGCGGCCTTGGCAAGGCGAAGCCGCACCGCCGCCTGCCCCGCCCGCGCCGCCGCACGATCCGGCCTGTCACCTGTGCCCCGGCAACCTGCGCGCCACCGGTCAGGCGAACCCCGACTATGCCGGAACTTTCGTATTCACAAATGACTTTGCCGCTCTGCTGCCCGAAGGCGGAGCCAGCGAACCGGGCGATTTGTTCGAAACCGCACCCGCCACCGGTGAAGCGCGGGTGATCTGCTTTGCCCCCGATCACAGCGCCACTCTCGCCCGGATGCCGCTGCCCGCGATCGAGCGCGTGATCGGTACCTGGTGCGATTTGTCGGCCGAACTCGGCGCGCGCTGGGCCCATGTCCAGCTGTTCGAGAACAAAGGCGCGATGATGGGTGCATCGAGCCCGCATCCCCACGGTCAGGTCTGGGCCAGCGATTTTGTACCCGAATTGCCTGCCCGCGAAGATGCCCGCCAGCGCGCGTGGTTGGCCGAAAAGGACACCGTGCTGCTGGATGCAGTCACTGAGGCTGAGTTGAAAGCCACCGAGCGCATGGTCGAAGTCAACGATCATTGGCTGGCCGTGGTCCCGCACTGGGCGGCTTGGCCGTTTGAGACACTGCTGATCGCCCGTGATCCCGTGGCGCGGATCGAGCAGCTAACGGCCCCGGCGCGCGCTTCACTGGCCGCCATTCTGTCGCGCTTGCTGCGCCGCTATGACGGGCTGTTCGGTGGCGATTTCCCCTATTCGATGGGTTGGCACGGCGCGCCGCATCAATTGGGCGATGATACCGCGCATTGGCGGCTCCACGCGCATTTCCTGCCACCGTTGCTGCGTTCAGCCAGCGTCCGCAAACATATGGTCGGGTTCGAACTGCTGGCCGAAACTCAGCGGGATCTGACGCCTGAGAGCGCCGCCGAGCGGCTCCGTGCCGTGGACATCGGCGCATGAGCCCGCAGATCCGCGCCCGCGAAGGCTTCATCGCCGCCTATGGCTGCGAGTCTGCTGGCGTGGTTTTCGCGCCGGGCCGGGTCAACCTGATCGGCGAGCACGTTGATTACAACGATGGCCTGGTCCTGCCGATGCCGATCTCAACCGGGACAGCGGTGGCTTGGGGCCGGTCAGATAGTCCAGAGATCGAAGCGGTGGCGCTGGATTTTACGGGTCAGCGGGACCGGTTTACGCTGGCTGGCCTGACCCCGCACCAACCTGCTGACTGGCGCTCATACCTGCGCGGGATGGCCAGCGAGATGGCCCAGCGCGGCGCCGACCCACATGGGCTGCGGCTGGCCTTGGCCGGATCCAATCCGCGCGGGGCGGGCCTGTCATCCTCGGCGTCGCTGTGCATTGCGCTGGGCCGGGCGATTGGCGCGGCGGCGGCGGTATCACTTCCGTCGGCCGAACTCGCTGCTGCAGCGCAAATGACCGAACATCACTGGGCCGGGGTCCATTGCGGGATCATGGACCAGATGGCGATTGCCGCCGGAGAGCCGGGCCACGCCTTGCT
This sequence comes from Novosphingobium sp., assembly GCA_043756025.1. Lineage (GTDB taxonomy): Bacteria > Pseudomonadota > Alphaproteobacteria > Sphingomonadales > Sphingomonadaceae > Novosphingobium. Next base: position 76,179 of record JAYURW010000094.1, read on the forward strand.
GCTCGACTGCCGCGACCTGGCGGCGCGGCAAGTGGCGATGCCATCCGGCTGGGCAGTGGCGGTCATCCAGTCCGGGGTCACCCGCGGCTTGGTTGACGGGCACTACAACGCCCGGCGGCGCGATTGCGAAGCGGCTGCTGAGGCGCTGGGCCTGTCCAGCCTGCGCGATGCAAATCGGGCGATGATCGAAATTGCCCGGCTCGATCCGATAATCGCCGCGCGCGCAGTTCATGTTGTGAGCGAAATTGAACGGACCAGTGCTGCGGTCACCGCCATTGAGAACCAAGACCTTGCCGCATTAGGCGAGCTGCTCCGCGCCAGCCACGCGTCGCTGCGCGATCTATTTGAAGTCAGCGTGCCGGCTGTCGATCGGCTGGTCGATCTGGCCAATGCCGCGATCGGCCCCAGCGGCGGCGCCCGGATGACCGGCGGCGGGTTTGGCGGGGCAGTGGTGGCAGTGTTGGAACGCAGCGCACTGCCCGGCTTTATCGCCGCCTTGGAATACGATTTCGCCGCCCATGCGGCGGCCCCACTCAACATCATGATTGAAGGAACAGGCGGAATCCCCGCCGCAGCTATGCCATGAAACGTCCCAGCAACAATTCTGATCACGCAGCGCCAGGCATCACAAGCTGGCGTCCGACCGCCCTTGATGGCGGGGCCCAGCTGCCCCTGATCGGCGCCGCCGAAGCCCAAGCTATCCTGCCCGGAATCGATCTATGGGACAGCTGGCCGCTGGCCCACGAAGATGGCCGCACTGCCAGTATCGACGGCCGCCAGTACTGGTTTTTCCTCAGCGCTCCGTGCTTTCCCGATCCCGGCTTGCGCCACAACGCCGCACGGATCCGGCTGGCTTCGCTCGGGGCTGGCGGCTGGCGCGACCATGGCGAAGTTCTGCCCGAAGCCAGCAGTCCCGGTACCCGCGAATGGGCTGGATCAGCGGTGCTGCATGACGATGGCGAGAACGTCACCCTGTTCTTCACCGCCGCCGGTCGGCGGGGCGAGGCGCCTTCGTTCGAACAGCGGTTGTTCGCGGCGAACGCGAAGCTGGCAGCGGGCGCGCTGGGTGATTGGGGCGATCCATACGAAGTGGTCCGTGCCGATGGGGCGCGCTATCTGATCGCCAATGAGCCTGAGGGTAAGCCCGGCCTGATCAAAGCGTTTCGTGACCCGGCCTGGTTTCGTGATCCCGCTACCGGCCAGCGTCATTTGTTATTTACCGCCAGCGCGGGCTGGGATGATGATGACTATAACGGCGTGATCGGCTTGGCGACTTTGGATGAGGCGGGCGATTGGCAGCTCGAAGCCCCACTGATCGAAGCGAACGGCGTCAACAATGAGCTGGAGCGGCCGCACATCGTTGTTCGCGAAGGCCTTTATTACCTGTTCTGGTCAACCCAGCGCCGGACTTTCAAACCCGGTACCCCGAACGGCCCCAATGGGCTTTACGCAATGGTCGCAGAAAGCCTGCGCGGGCCTTGGCGCCCGGTCAACGGCCAAGGATTGGTCGCCGCCAATCCGGCCAGTGAGCCAACCCAGGGCTATTCCTGGTGGGTCACCGGCGAAGGTCAGGTCTGGAGTTTCATCGACCATTGGGGAATGCAGGGCCGCAGTTTTGAAAGCCACCCAGAATTGCTGCGCGGCCAGTTTGGCGGCACGCCTTCACCGGTATTCTCACTCGCCTTTTGCGGCGACCGTGTGACTTTGGCAGATTGAGCGGTTCATGCGTCCGACCTATCACTATGCACCAGCGGCAAACTGGCTGAGCGACCCCAACGGTCTGGTCTATCATCAGGGCGTCTGGCACCTGTTCTATCAATACAATCCCCATGGCGAAGATTGGGGCCACATGAGCTGGGGCTATGCCGTCAGCCCCGATCTGGCCAGATGGGAGGAACGCCCCCCGGCGCTGCTGGAGGATGATCGGCACATGATCTTTTCCGGTTCAGCGGTGCTGGATCGGACGGGTTCCGCCGGGTTTGGCACAAACGCATTGGTGGCCATTTATACCGGCGCGCAGCTGGTGCCAGAGATCGTTCAATCGCAGTGCCTCGCCTATAGCAACGATGCCGGACACAGCTGGGAGAAGTATCCCGGCAACCCGGTGCTCGACCGGCAAATGGCTGATTTTCGCGATCCCAACGTGTTCTGGCATGAGCCAACCAAACGCTGGATCATGGTGGTGGTGCTGTCCAACGAGCAGCGCGCGCTGATCTATGCCTCGTACGATCTCAAGCAATGGATCGAGCTTTCGGTGATCCACAGTGCCGGCGCGCCGGGCGAGATCTGGGAATGCCCGTTGTTGATCGAACTGCCGGTCGAAGGCACCACCGAAAGCCGCTGGCTGTTCAAAGTCGATGTGCTGCGTGGCGCTCCGGGATCGGGGGCGCTTTATCAAACCGGTACTTTTGACGGCATCCGGTTTGCACCAGACGGTCCGGCGCTGGAACCGCACTGGCAGGTCGCCGATATGGGATCGGATTTCTATGCCGCGATCGCCTGGCATGAACCGCGCGATGCGTTTGGCCGTCCGGTCTGGATCGGCTGGATGGGCAACCATGCCTATCAGGGCAGTCTGCCCAAGCAGGGCTGGCGCGGCGCGATGAGCCTGCCTCGGCGGTTGTCACTGCGCCGGTCAGGAAACCGTTATGTCCTGCGGCAAGAGGTTGAGGCCGCCGCCACTGCCGCTGTTCCCGTGATCGCGCTGGACGCTGAAACAGTACCAATAGCGGCGCGGCTAAACCTGCCTACAGGCAACGATTTCGCGCTGACTTTGACAGACTGCAACGGCCGCCAGCTGAAGTTGGAACGCCGCGGAGACTTGCTGGTTACGACCCGCCGCGATCCGGGCTCGCCGTTCCTCGATAGCGCCCAGCCGGTCCGGATTGCACCCGGCGCGGCGCTCACGCTGTGGCTTGATTATGGCAGCGCCGAGCTGATCGCGGCGGATGGAACCGTGTGTGTTTCCCTGCAACACCGCATGGCGGGAGACGCGGCGGCGCTCAGCTTTCAAACCGGCGCGTGATCACCCCGCCGCGGCGCAGTTTTTCGCGATATAGTCCTGATGGCTGGGCAGACCTTCGGCGGCGCGGGCCAGTGCGCCTTCCAGTTTGCGCAGATAGTCAGCGTGATCGACCCCGCGCAGAGGCAGCAGCGGATCGGTCCCCTGCGGCAAGTTGCCCTGGCCGACGTGCACCGCCAGCCAGCTGGGCGGGCCAAACAGATCGGCATCGCGCTGGACCAGACGGCCATTTTTGCGGAAATGATCGATCTTCCAGGTGACCGTATCGGGCACATCCATCGCAGCGCAGTAGCGCCACAGTTCGCTGTCAGTGCGGCTGGTCAGCTTGTAATGAAGGATGATGAAATCACGGATCCGTTCGTACTCGGCGATGGCCAGCCGGTTATATTCATCGATCACCAGCGGATCGAAATTGCGGTCGGGGAAAAACGCGATCAGTTTGGCGATCGCCGCCTGAATCAGATGGATCGAGGTCGATTCGAGCGGCTCCATGAACCCGCCCGACAGCCCCACCGCGACCACGTTCTTGTTCCAGAACAGATTGCGGCGGCCCGTGGTGAAAGTCAGCTTGCGCGGGTCGGCCAGCGCTTTGCCGTCGAGGTTGGCCATCAACACTGACGCGGCCTCGTCGTCGGACAGGAACTGACTGCAAAAGACGTGGCCGTTACCGGTGCGGTGCTGCAGCGGAATGCGCCATTGCCACCCGGCCGCCCGCGCAGTGGAGCGGGTAAAGGGCGTCGGCTCCCCAACCTTTTCGCACGGCACCGCAAAAGCGCTGTCGCACGGCAGCCAGTGGCGCCAGTCCTGATAACCGGTTTGCAGCGCTCCTTCGATCAACAACCCGCGAAAGCCTGAGCAATCGACGAACAGATCGCCTTCAACCGTGCGGTCGTCAGCCAGCGTGACATGGCTGACATGGCCGGTTGCGCCATCCAGCCCGACATCGGCCACCTTGCCCTCAATCCGCAGCACCCCGCGCGCTTCGGCATAGCTGCGCAGGAACCGGGCATAGAGCCCGGCATCGAAGTGATAGGCGTAGTCATAGGTCGACAGCACGCTGCGCTGTTCGGCTATTGGCGGGGCGAATTTTCCGCGCTTGGCCGCGGCCCAGGCCATGCACAGCTCGTCCAATTCTGGTGCATCGCCGCGGGCGTGGGCGGCCAGCCAATACTGGTGCAGCGGCAGGAAATCGAAATTGCGCCCATAGGTGCCGAACGGGTGGAAATAGGCGTGGTTTTGCTTGCCCCAATTGACAAACTGGATCCCTAGTTTGAACGAGCCCTGGGTGGCGGCGACGAAATCATTCTCGGCAATGCCCAGCGCTTCGTTGAAAGTGCGGATCGGCGGAATTGTTGCCTCACCAACGCCGACCGTGCCGATCTCATCGCTTTCGATCAGCGTAATCGTGCAGCCTGTGCGGATCGCATTGGCCAGCGCGGCGGCAGTCATCCAGCCAGCGGTCCCGCCGCCAACGATCACTACGGACCGGATCGAATTTTCAGTTTGCATGAACGGTCCTTATCGGCGCGGGCGGCGGATGTCGAAGGCGATCACCAGCCGTTCGCCATCACCAAACGGCACGGTGCTATGCCACAGGGTTGAGGGGAAAATTGCCAGCCGCCCGGGTGCTGGGGCGATTGTGCAATACGGCTTCAGCGGCAAGTTCAGCTCGGTCGGGGGTTGGCCAAACGCAATATGTCCGGCGGGTGCGGGGCCCAACTGTTCTGGCTGGGGTAGCGAGACATAGAACGCGGTCGAAAGCCAGCCCATCGCATGGGTGTGCGGCACATTGTAACCTTGCCGGGTTAGCCGGACTGACCAGCTGCCCTCAATCAGCAGTTCCCCGCGCGGCGCGCCCAGCAACGGGTGCTGCGGATCAGGCGCGGGCAAGCCATCAACGTAATCGCGGACCAGTTCGATCAGGCGCGCTTTGGTTCGCCTCAGCACTGGCTCGTGGCGCAGCAGCACCGACCGGTCGGTCTGCGTGCCCCCGCGCACTGACTGTTCGATATAGGGCGCCGCCGCCGTATGCAGCCCGCGCAGAACCTCTGCCAGTTCGGCCAGCTCCGCCGCGCTCCAGCCCGCCTCATACTGGCGGATCAGCTGATCGGGCCGGTCAAGCCAGTCCGCCCGGTCATCGCCCAGCAGCCGCCAGGCAAGCGAGAGATAAGGCCAGTACAGCGCGGCCGATGGCGTGGCGGTCAGCGGCAGTGCTTCGGCTTCGGCCCGGCGGGCATCGCCTTGACGCAGGGCGTGGCGAATCCGGCACAGGCTGGTGACATCGCCTTTGATCTGCGCGGTGGCGGCCAGCAGAATTTCGGCGCGCGTCGTATCACCGGTTTCGGTCGCAACGAATAGCCGCGACACCAGCAACGCCGGGGTGGCCCCAAGGTGGCGTTCAGCCTCATCGAGCACCGCCAGTGCCGCCTGCCATTCGCGGGCCTGCGCCAGATTGCGAAACCACGCCAGCCACAGCGCCGGATTATCAGGCTGGGCGCGGCAAGCCGGGCCGAGGTGATCGGAAAAGCCCTGTTGGTCGCCGTTAGTCCATTTGAGCGTCGCCAGCGTCTTGTGCCCATCGAGCCAATCGGGGTGTTGCGCCAACAACGGTTCAAGCAGGAGGCGGGCCGCATCGGCGCGCCCTTCGGAGATCAAGGCCAGTGCCTGATTGCGCGCAACATCCAGATTGTCCGGCGCCAGTTGCCGGACCCGCGCAAACAAGTCTGCCGCTGGATAGCCCAACTCGTAGCGGATCTGGGCCAGCCCGAACGCCAGTCCGGGATCAACCGGGTGGGCGGCACTGGCGGTAGCGAACAGCGCCTCAGCCTCGACCAGGCGCTGCTGCGCGTGCAGGGCAAAGCCCTGGCTGCGCGCCGCCTGTGCGTCGATGGCTGCGGGAGTGGTCATGCGTGGTTCTTGGCCTCTGTCAGCCGGACTGTCGAGCCGCACGAAAAAGGGAGGCAATCCGCAGACTGCCTCCCCCTTCTGCGACCCTTGTTGGGTTCATTTGTGCAATCAGAAGCTATATTTGACCGAAGCAGTGAAGGTCCGGCCCAGTGCCGGGCCCGTGCCGATTACCACCGGGGTGACCGAACCATCGGCTATGTTGCCGCTGCCGCGCAGGTCATAACGGTCGAACACGTTGTAGGCCTGAATCCCCAATTCAATGTTGGGCAGCGGCATGACCCGCAGGTTCAAGCCGACCACCGCGCCGCCGGGATAGGACCGGCCGCCGTCGTCGATGATGCTGGTCTGGCCGGTGACGTTGACACCGACCGTGGCAGCTTCGGCAATGTCGTAGCTGGCCTGCACGGTGTAGACCAGATCAGGCATATACGGCGCACGGGTGAACGGGGTGGGAGCACCTGTGCTCGTCACGCCCGAACGGCTGGCCTTGGTGTAGGTGGCATTGCTGACCAGCGTGAAGCCGCCGTTGCTGTAGGTGCCATAGAATTCAAGCCCGTAAGACTTGTAGCGCGCGTCGATCACGCAGCCGCCCGAACCGCCTGGGCAACGCGTTGCCGACAGTTCAAACGTCGATTGCTTGAAGTTGCCCTTGAGCAGCGTCATTTCGACCGTATAGCGCCCGCCGCCCAAATTGCCGCGGTTCTTCAGACCCAGTTCGTACTGCTTGACGAAATCAACCGAAGGCGTGACGCCGTCAGAAGCGCAGCCCAGCGTGCCTGCAGCAGCCTGCGTGCTGGTGCACAGCGAACCGTCGGTGGCGATTTTTCCGCCGAAGGTCTGACGGTCACCGTTGAACCGGCCACCGCGCGAAACCCGCACAAACAGGCTGGTGTCGGCATTGGCCTTGAACAGCGCACCGGCAGTCCAGCTGGTGTAGCTGCGGCTGTAGTTGAGCACTTCGACGCTGCCATTCGCGGCCATCGCCGGAATGATCACGCCGCTCGAGTTGACCGGGAATTCTGCCCCGCCAGTGCGGCCGCCGCCCGAAGCTTTGACGTTTTCAAAGCGGACCGAACCATCAAGCGCGAACATATCGCCGTCCAGTTCCAGCGCCGCATAAGGAGCGGTGTTGGTGTAAGACAGGTCATAGTCACGGGCACAGCAGTTGCCCCAATTGTTGTTGTAGCCAGAAATCCCTTCCTGGGTCAGCTTTGCGCCAGTGGTGCTGTAGAGGTCCAGCTGCGACGGATTGTTGCCGCTGACTTCGCGCAGTGACTTGTTGACGTGCCAGTCCATTGCGATGTCCTGGTTCATGTAGAAGAAGCCGCCGCGAGCGGTCATCTTCATCGAACCGACGTCGAACTTACCGGCAACAGTCAGATCATTGGCGAGGCTGCCCAGATCGCGGATGTTGGTGCGGACGTTGACGTTGTTGTCGACATAGGTGCCGGTGAACACCTGTCCGGCGTTGGGGCCGCTGGCGTAACGGATCGAGCCAACTACGCTGCCGTTGACCGTTGAACCAACGATCCCGCTGGCGCGCGAAACGTTGAGGAACGGCGCAGTGAAGCTGCCGCTCACCTTGGACCAGCGGAAGTTGTTGTCGACCGAAATGCCGCCATCAAAGTCATAGTGGAATTGGCCGCCTAGCGAAGTTTGCTTGGTTGAAATCCCGCTCATTTCAACGCGTTCCAGCTGGCCGGTGCGGTTGTAGATCAGGAAATCGCGGTTGTAGATCGAATAGTTCGAGCTGTTACGGCCATCAAAACCGGGGAACGGCTGAACGTTGCTGATCTTGTTGCCGCTAAGCGTCGCCAGAGCCGGTGCGCCGGTGTAGTTCGGCTCGTTCGTATCGGCGACTTTGAACAGCAAGCGGAAGAAGCCCTTACCACCGTCGATTTCCTGAGTCAGGTTGCCCTTGACCTGGATCGAATCCGACACGTTGTAATCGGCATGAAGCGGGCCGCGGCCGCTTTTGAACTGGCCGCCGATGTGGAACCGCAGGGTTTCATTGATCGCGCCGCCATAGCGGAAATCGACCTTGGTTTCGTCATAGTTGACGCCCTTGGACAACTGGACATAGCCGCCGTCCTTTTTGCCGGTGTTGCTGATGTAGTTGATGACAGCGCCGGGGGCTTGCGAGGCAAAAGTGGTCGAACCACCGCCGCGAACCGATTCAACCCGCTCAACGCTGGTATCGAAGCGGGTCCAGTAATCGTTGTTGCCGAACTGGATATCGCCGAACAGCACGGTTGGCAGGCCATCTTCCTGGATCTGCACGAACGGCGAACCGCCAGTAGCAACCGGCAGACCGCGCACGGCGATGTTGGAGTTGCCGCCAGGACCCGAAGTGCCGGGAACCTGAATGCCCGGGATCATGCGGAACACTTCAGCTTCTGAGCTGGGCTTGAAGGCATCGACCAGGCTGGCATCAACGCTGGTCACCGAGACCGAGGTGTTGAGGCGGCTTTTGTCACGGCCCGAAGCGGTGACGACGATTTCGTCTAGGCCGACAGTTTCTTCATCGGCCGGTGCAGCATCCTGCGCAAAAGCAGGCATCGCCATCAGGCTCATCACCGCAATGGATGCAGCTGAAACGCAGCTCTTTAAGGTGGACTTCTTCATAACCCTCTCCCGTTGGGACGCCAAGACCGCTTGTCCTTTGACAAGTCGCAGCCTCCAACTGACAGATACAACAATCGATTGCAATAGCTTTCGGCAATCGATTGCAGATTTTGCTTGCTCTGTGGCCGGATCGCCACGAAAACAGCCGAATTGCGCTGTGGAATGACGATGTGGATGCCTTCTCACGCGGTTGACAGCAGGCCGGCACTAGCCGCATCAGTGAAATCGGTTGAATTGCGGCCACGAAAAGGATTTGCCCCGATCATGAACGCCAGATCCTGCGTCACAGATCATGAGTGACGGCGCATCGCCGCCCGGGCGGATCCGCAACATCGCCGAACTCGCGCGATTGGCCGGGGTATCAGCCGGAACCGTGTCGCGCGCCTTGGCCAACTCCAGCTTGGTCAACAAAACGACGCGTGAGAGCATTCAGGGCCTGGCCCGGCTCCATGGGTTCCGGCCCAATCAGATGGCCAAACGGCTACGGATCAAAGAAACCAAGGTTATCGGCGTGGTGGTGCCGCTCGGGCATGAACGCCGCCAGCACCTCTCCGATCCGTTCTTCATGACGATCCTGGGCCATCTGGCCGATGCGCTGACCGAGAATGGCTATGACATCATGCTCAGCCGGGTCATTCCCGACGCGGACGACTGGCTGGAGCGGATCGTCGATTCGGGAATGCTCGACGGCGTGTTGCTGATCGGCCAATCGAACCAGTTCGAAACGATCGAGCGGGTCGCGGCCTGGTACCGACCGATGGTGGTCTGGGGCAGCCACCGCCCCAATCAAGTCCATTGCACCGTGGGGGTCGACAACCGGCTCGGCGGGCGGCTTGCGGGGGAATGCCTGATCGGCGCAGGGCGCAAGCGGCTGGCCTTTCTGGGCGATACCGCCGCACCCGAATTGTCTGAGCGGTACCTGGGCCTATGCGATGCGGCCAAAGCCGCCGGTCTGGCACCCCCGATCAAACTTGAAGCGCACCTAGCCTCGGACATCATGGCCGAAGAGATCGCCGGGCATATTGACCGGATCGGCGCCGAAGTGGACGGCATCGCCGCCGCATCGGATCTGATTGCGATGCACGCCGTGCGCGCGCTGGCCGACCGGGGGCTGGCGGTTCCCGGCCAGATTTCGGTCACCGGGTTCGACGATTTGCCGCTGGCCGAACAGACCATTCCGCGCCTGACCACCATCAGTCAGAATATTGCAGAGGGCGCGCGCGCGATGGTCGATGTGTTGTTTGAACGGATCGGCGGAACTGCCGCGCCGTCGGTTGAAATGGCCCCGACGCTGATCCGCCGCGACACGGCCTGACAGCATCCATCACAGCAAAGCGGTTTTGACTATGGCGACGGCCCCGCTAAAGGCCGAGTTCCGTTTGTTTTGACTTGAGTGGAAATTGTACCGTGGACCATGCCGCAACCCGTGAAGACGCGCTGGCGCGCATTGCTGCCGCGCAGGATTTGGGCGTTCTGGAGCAGTTGCGCGTTGAGTTTCTGGGCAAGCAGGGCTCAATTTCTGGCCTCATGAAAACACTCGGCGCGATGGCCCCCGAAGAGCGGCAAGCGAAAGCCCCGCAAATTCAGGCGCTCCGCGAAAGCGTGACCGAAGCGCTGACCTCCGCCAAGGACGCTCTAGAAAGCGCGGCGCTGGCGGCGCAACTGGCCAACGAAACGGTCGATTTGTCGCTGCCCGCACCCGAAACCCCGCGCGGTACGATCCACCCGGTCAGCCAGGTGATGGACGAACTGGCTGAAATCTTTGCCGATATGGGCTTTGCCGTCGCCACCGGACCCGAGATTGAGGACGATTGGCATAATTTCACCGCGCTCAATATGCCCGAAAATCACCCGGCGCGGGCGATGCACGACACGTTCTACTTCCCGGACGAGGATGCACAAGGGCGCTCAATGCTGCTCAGAACGCACACCAGCCCGGTCCAGATCCGCAGCATGATTGCGGGCGGTGCGCCGATCCGGATCATCGCCCCCGGCCGGGTTTATCGCAGCGATAGCGACGCGACCCACACTCCGATGTTCCATCAGGTCGAAGGACTGGTGATAGACAAGGGGATCACACTAGGTCATCTGAAATGGACGCTGGAGACTTTCCTCAAGGCCTATTTTGAGCGCGAGGATATCGTCCTGCGGCTGCGCCCGAGCTATTTCCCGTTCACCGAACCTTCGGTCGAAGTCGATGTCGGCTTTGCCCTCGTCGGGGGCAAGCGCGTGCTCGGTGGTAGCGGCGATGCGCCGGGGCATGGCTGGATGGAGCTGCTGGGCAGCGGCATGGTCAATCGCAAGGTTATCGCCGCTGGCGGTCTCGATCCCGATGAATGGCAAGGCTTTGCCTTTGGCGTCGGGGTAGACCGGCTCGCTATGCTCAAATACGGGATCGACGATCTGCGCGCGTTCTTCGATGGCGATGTCCGCTGGCTGGCACATTACGGCTTCTCGCCGCTCGATGTGCCAACGCTTTCCGCTGGCGTAGGAGCACGGGCATGAAGTTTTCGCTGACCTGGCTCAAAGATCACCTTGATACCGACGCATCGGTTGAAGCGATCTCGGCAAAACTGAACGCGATCGGGCTTGAGGTTGAGGGGATCGAGGATCCTGCCTCGCGCCTGTCCGGCTTTACAGTCGCCAAAGTCCTGACCGCCGCGCCGCATCCCAATGCCGACAAGCTGCAAGTGCTGAGCGTCGATACCGGAAGCGGCGAACCGCTGCAGGTGGTCTGCGGCGCGCCCAATGCCCGCGCCGGATTGATCGGCGTGCTGGGCCTGCCCGGCGCGGTGGTGCCTGCGGGCGGCTTTGCGCTGAAAAAGTCGGCGATCCGCGGCGTTGAGAGCAACGGGATGATGTGTTCGGTCCGCGAACTCGAGCTGGGCGAAGAGCACGACGGAATTATCGAGCTTCCCGCCGATGCCCCGGTTGGCATGTCTTTCGCGAAATATCACGGCGCAGACCCGGTGTTCGATGTTGCGATTACCCCCAACCGGCCGGACTGCATGGGCGTTTACGGCATTGCCCGCGATCTGGCCGCCGCCGGGCTTGGCACGCTGAAGCCGATTGCGGTCCAGCAGGTGCCGGGTTTCTTCCCCTGCCCGATGCCAATCCGCACCGATGATCCTGAAGGTTGCCCGGCGTTCTATGGCCGGGTGATCCGCGGCGTAAAGAACGGCGCCTCGCCGAAGTGGCTGCAAGACCGGCTGAAAAGCGCGGGCCAGCGCCCGATCTCAGCCTTAGTCGATATCACCAATTATGTGATGCTGGCCTATGGCCGCCCGGCCCACGCCTATGATCTGGCGCAGCTGACCGGCGCGATCTTTGCACGGCGGGCCACGGACGGCGAAACCGTGCTGGCGCTCAACGGCAAGGAATATACGCTGACGTCGGCCATGACCGTGATCGCCGATGACAACGGCGTTCACGATATCGCCGGGATCATGGGCGGCGAACATTCGGGCTGCAGCGACACCACCACCGACGTTCTGCTCGAAGTTGCCTACTTCGATCCGGAGCGGATTGGCGATACTGGCCGCAACCTCAACCTCACTTCAGATGCGCGCCAGCGGTTCGAACGCGGGGTCGATCCGGCCTTTCTCGATGCTGGCTTGGCACTGCTGACCGAGCTGATCGTCGAGACTTGCGGCGGCGAGCCAAGCGAGATCATCCGAGCCGGTGAAGCGCCAGCGGGAACCAAGCTGATCGCTTACGATCCGGCCTTGGCCGAGCGGCTGGGCGGCGTTGCGATTCCTGATGACCAGCAACGTGCCACCTTGCGCGCGCTGGGCTTCGCGGCGGACGCAGCATGGAATGTCAGCGTGCCGAGTTGGCGCCCCGATGTGGATGGCGCGCCCGATATCGTAGAGGAAGTAGTCCGGATCCATGGGCTCGACAACATCGCCAGTGTGCCCCTACCCCGCACCGATGGCGTGGCTCGGCCGACCGCGACCCCGATCCAGCAACTGGAACGTAAGGTCCGCCGCGCGGCGGCATCGCGTGGGAGCCATGAGGCGGTAACCTGGTCATTCCTGCCCGAAGGCGACGCTGCGCCATTCGCAGACGGCAACGGCGCAGTCTGGACGCTCGCCAATCCGATCAGTGAAGACATGAAGGCGATGCGGCCCTCGCTGCTGCCGGGCTTGCTGGCAGCCGTGCGCCGCAATGTCGATCGCGGGGCTGCTGGCCTGCGGCTGTTTGAACTCGGCCGCCGCTATTTGCGCGGTGAAGCCGGGGCAAGTGACGAACGGCTGACGCTCGGGCTGGTGCTGGCAGGCGAGAAAACCCCGCGCGGCTGGGCCGCCGGCAAAGCGCAGAGCTTTGATGCGTTCGATGCCAAGGCCGAGGCGATGGCCCTGTTGACCGAGGCCGGCGCACCCGTCGATAATCTGCAAGTGCTGGGCGAGGCTGGCGCGCAGTTCCACCCCGGCCAATCGGCCACGCTGCGGCTTGGGCCCAAAACTGTGCTGGCCCGGTTCGGGATGCTCCACCCGGCGCTGCTCAAGCGTTTTGACATCGACCTGCCGGTGGCAGCCGTAGAACTGTTTCTTGACGCGATCCCAGCCAAAAAGACCGCCAGCTTTGCCCGCACCGCCTATGCCCCGCCCGCGCTGCAAGCGGTGACACGCGACTTTGCGTTTCTGGTCGATAGCGCGCTGCCTGCTGGTGACCTGATCCGGGTGGTCAAAGGCGCGGACAAGGCCAACATCGTTTCCGTGCGGCTGTTCGATGATTTCCGGGGCCAAGGCGTACCGGATGGGCAGAAATCGCTGGCGGTTGAAGTGACCCTGCAGCCGGGTGAGAAAAGCTATGACGAAGCTGAACTCAAGGCGATTGCCGAACGCGTAACGGCGGCGGCGGCAAAGTTGGGGGCAGTATTGCGGGGGTAGCGTCAAACTGGTTCTGCCGGGCTGACTTTGTGTGCTAAACTTGACGACCGGCCCAAGCGACCGCGGCAAAGGAAAGCCATGACTGCACCATCAGGGCAGGACCCAATCGGCGAAATTATTGTCCATTCCCAGCTGGAAGATGGCCGCGCGATCTGCCTGCGCGCGGTTCGGCCCACTGACGAGCCACGAATGCGCAGCGGGATAGAATTGCTTTCGCAGGAATCGCAGTACTTGCGGTTCTTCTCGCGAGCGCCTGCGCTGCCCGACCGGGTGATCACCAGCCTGGTAAATGTCGATGGCCATCGCCACTTGGCCTGGGGCGCGATCCTGTCTGGCGAACCGGGTCTGCCCGCTATCGGCGCGGTCCACGCCGTACGCAGCGACGCACACAGCGAGAGCGCCGAATTCGCTATCGGTATTCTTGATGCCTACCATGGGCTCGGTCTTGCCCGGATGCTGACCGCCGTACTGCTGATCCAATGCCGGATAGAAGGCATCGCCACGGTGGAGGCGCAGATTTTGTCCGAAAACAAAGCTGCGGCGCGGCTATTACTGTCACTGGGCGCGGAACGATGGCGCACCGAACATGGCGTATCAGACTATCTTCTGGATACCGACACTACGTTGCAGACTTTGCAGACCAGCGCTGAGCCTGGCGGCTTGAAAGACGTATTTGAAGCCTTTCGCCAGTTTGTTTGAACAGCCTTCGCGCGCGGCAAATGGCTGCCGGATCAATCAAGTTTGCGCGAAAGCGCGAGCACTTTCTCGTACAAATCCGGTGCCGCTTCGCTGCGGACCAGCATCACCGCGTGGCTCAAGCGAACCCGGCGGTCGGCGCTGTTTTTGGAGATTCGGCCCAGTTGGCCCTCGACATCGCGGTTGCTGGCACCGCGCCCGGTTGCGGCACTGGCCAGTAGTCCTGCCAATTTTTGCTGACCTGGGTCGGCATCAAGCCGCTTTTGCCGGGCAGCATTGAACCACCACAGCAGACCCACGAACAGGAGAATAATGGGGAAGTAGAGGCTCATCTCAGCCGCATTGGCCGCGATGCAGCAGCTTGTGATCGGCCAGCACCAAAGCCATCATCGCCTCAACCACTGGAACGCCGCGAATGCCGACACACGGGTCGTGCCGGCCCTTGGTGCGGATTTCGGTGGCCTCTCCATCGCGGTCGATCGTTTCCACTGGCGTCAGGATCGAACTGGTCGGCTTGAACGCGACCCGCACCACCACAGGTTGACCGGTGCTAATCCCGCCCGCGATCCCGCCGGCATGGTTGGCGGTGAACACCGGGCTGTCATTGCTCCCTTTTCCGTCATTGGGCCGCATCGGATCGGCATTACCTTCGCCGGTCAGCCGCGCGGCGGCAAAGCCATCGCCGATTTCGACGCCTTTGACCGCATTGATCCCCATCATCGCGGCGGCCAAATCGGCATCGAGTTTGGCATAGACCGGCGCGCCCCATCCGGCGGGAACGCCGCTGGCGATACATTCGACCACCGCGCCGACCGAAGACCCGGCCAGCCGCGCATCATCAACGATCTTTTCCCAGCGCTTTGCAGCCTGCGCATCGGGGCAGAAGAACGGATTGCGGGCGATCTCAGCAGGATCGAAATTGGCCATATCGATCGCATCGCCGCCAATTTCGGCAACATAGCCCAGCACCGCCACTTCCGGGATCACCAGCCGCGCCACTGCGCCCGCTGCAACCCGCGCCGCCGTCTCACGCGCCGAACTACGCCCGCCGCCGCGATAATCGCGGAACCCGTATTTGGCGTCATAGGCATAGTCGGCGTGGCCCGGGCGATAGGCCTTGGCAACTTCGGAATAGTCTTTGCTGCGCTGATCGACATTCTCGATCATCAGGCTGATCGGCGTTCCGGTGGTCTTGCCTTCGAACACGCCCGACAAAATCCGCACAGCATCGGGTTCCTGCCGCTGGGTGGTGTATTTCGATTGGCCGGGCCGCCGGGCATCAAGGTACGGCTGGATCACCGCTTCGCTGATCGCCAGCCCCGGCGGGCAGCCATCAACCACGGCGCCAAGGGCCGGCCCATGGCTCTCGCCCCAGGTGGTGAACCGCAGCAAGCGGCCGAAGGTGTTGACGGACATGATTTGGCTTTGGCGGCAGATTGCGCCGCTGTCCATATCCGGTTTAGAGTGCCGGCCATGTACCTGACCGTCTTTCGCAACCGCAAACGCGCCGATATGGATGCCGCTGCCTATCATACCGACAACGCCCGGATGGAGGAATTGGCCGCCGCGCAAGCTGGCTTCCGCTCGATCAAGGGCTTTGTTGCGGATGATGGCGAGGTAGTCGCGATTTCCGAATGGGACAGCGAAGACGCGGCCAAAGCCTGGGGCAGCCACCCCGAACATTCGGTCGTGCAGGCGCGCGGGCGCAGCGATTATTACGCGGGCTACACAATGTATTCCTGCGCCGAGCCGAAGGTCCGCAGCTATGAACGGCCGGGAGGATGAGCCTAATCCTCTACGGCATTCCCAATTGCGACACGGTCAAAAAAGCCCGAAACTGGCTGGATGCGCAGGGAATCAGCTTTACCTTTCATGACTACAAGAAGGCCGGAACCGATCCGGTAAAATTGGCACAGTGGTGCGCAGTCGCCGGGTGGGAGAGGCTACTCAACCGGCCCGGGACAACCTTCAAGAAGCTGCCTGATGCAGACAAGGCTGATCTGACCGAGGCCAAAGCGATCGCCTTGATGGCCACCTACCCTTCATGCATCAAGCGTCCGGTGGTGGAGCATCCCAGCGGCTTGCTCGTCGGGTTCAAGCTGGATGAGTGGGAGGCGGCGCTGGCATGATCTTTGATGCTGAATTGCTGAAAAGCCTGGAGTGGATCGCGGCCGGGCTGGGCCTGATTAACATCACGCTGTTGATCTTTCGGTCGCAATGGAACTTCGCTTTCGCGATTGCCTCGGTCGCGCTTTACGTTCTGATCTTTTTCGAGAGCCGTCTCTATGCCGAAAGCGGGCTGCAGGTGTTTTTCATCCTCGCCAATATCTGGGGCTGGACCTTGTGGCATAAGGCTTCGCGCGGCGATGCCAAGGTGCCGGTCCGCTGGCTCGATTGGTCGAGCCGCATGTGCTGGCTGGCAGTCACCGCTGCGATCAGCCTCAACCTCGGCTGGCTGATGCACCGTTATACTGATGCCGCGATGCCGTTTGCCGACAGCGCGATTGCCGGGGCCAGCGTCGCGGCACAGATCCTGCTGGGTTACCGGCGGATCGAAAACTGGGTGATCTGGATCGCGGTCGATATTGCGGCGGTGCTGCTGTACATTGATCGCGGGCTCTACCCCACTGCCGGGCTCTATGGCGGGATGCTGGTGATGAGCCTGTTCGGGCTGAAGGAATGGATTGAGGTCGAGCGGCGGCAGCGCAGCACAGCATGATCCGGATCTGCTTCCACGGCGCGGAAAGCACCGGAAAATCAGTACTGGCGCAAAAGCTGAGCGCTGACCTGCGCCTGCCTTGGGTGCCGGAATATGGCCGCGCCTATGCCGAGGCCCATGGCACCCAGTTCAGCTTGGCCGATCTGCTGGCGATAGCAGCCGGGCACGAGGCGCAGGTTCAGGCGCTGGCAGCAACCGGTGCGCCGCTCGCTTTGCTCGATACCGATGCGCTGATGACCGCGGCCTGGGCGCAAATGCTGTTCGGCACGGTTCCCGCAGTCCTGCTGGATTACCCCAAGGCCGACCTGTACCTGCTGTTCGATCCTGACGTACCGTGGATCAAGGACGGCACCCGGCTGTTCGGCAGCGCCGGTAAGCGGGCGCAATTTGCGGACTTGGCCGAAAGCCTGCTGCACCGCGCCCAAGTGCCCTTTGAACGGATCAGCGGCAGCTGGGCCGAACGCGAAGCCCGGGTCCGGGCCATCGTTACGGGCTTGACCTGAGCCGGGATCGGCGGTTCTCTATCCCCAAACCCAAAAAGGGGGGACGCAGAATGGACTTTTTCAAGGCTCTAATACCCGGCAGTGCGCTGACATTCATTGTTTGCGCGATCATGGGCAAAGGCGGGTCGCGCGGCGGCTGGCTGGCGATCGAGCGCATCCACATCGATAACCACAGCTTCTTTTGGTCATGGGCGCTGTTCGGCGCAGCCACAGTGCTGGCCTGGGTCCTGTTCGCGATTACGCCAAAGTGACTGCCACAATATAGTTCAGCGCCAGATCGCTCGACAAGTGCAGTCCCTTGACCGGTGACCAATCAACCCCGCGTGGCTGCCCCATTTTGAGGCCAGCCCCGGCCAGAAGTTCGGCCAGTTCCTCTGGCGTAATGAAATCATCCCAGTGGTGCGTCCCGCGTGGGACCAGTCCGATCCGTTCAGCCGCCTCAACCATCAGCAGCTTTGATTTCGCCGTGCGATTGGGCGTGGACAGCACCATCAGCCCGCCCCCATTTTGATCTTTGGGCGCCAGCGTATTCGCCAGCGCAGCCAAAAACGCGGCTTTGTCGGCAACGTGTTCGATCACTTCCAGCGAAGTAACGAGATCGAACCCGGTCAGGCCCAGTCCGGCCAGATCACCGCAACGATAGTCGACGCTAAGCCCTGCCCCGGCGGCATGGGCACTGGCCACCGCGATGTTTTCCGGGGCCGCGTCGACCCCGGTAACCGCCGCCCCCAGCCGGGCCAGCGGCTCTGCCAGCAGCCCGGCCCCGCAGCCGACATCAAGTGCGCGCTTGCCCGCCAGTGGCCGAACGCCGCGCGCATCGACGCCCCAATGGGCGTCGATCGCGTCGCGCAGAAACCTCAGCCGCACCGGATTGAGCCGGTGGAGCATCGCGGAGGAACCCTTTGGGTCCCACCAATCAGCCGCCAGCTGACCGAAATGGGCGGCTTCCTCGGGCCGGATCGTGGTTGTTGAACTTGCATTAGCCATGGACCGACCTTAACAGCGGCTCCGCTGCAGAGCGAGCGGTTCTGTCAGCAATATTCTTGCGCAAGGGGTAGATCGCGGCGTGGCCCGGATCGTGATGAAATTTGGCGGCACGTCGATGGCTGGATCCGAACGGATCCGCCGGGTCGCGGGTATCGTACGGCGCCAGCAGGCGGCCGGGCACGAGGTGGCCGTGGTCGTCTCGGCGATGGCCGGTGAAACCGACCGGCTGGTGGGATTCTGCCGCGAGGCCAATCCGCTGTATGATCCAGCCGAATACGATGTGGTGGTGGCCAGCGGCGAACAGGTGACCGCCGGTCTACTGGCAATGACGCTGCAGGCGCTGGGCTGCAAGGCGCGGAGCTGGCTGGGCTGGCAGATGCCGATCCACACCGACGCCGCCCATGCCAAGGCCCGGATTGGGGAAATTGACAGCGCCGCGTTGCTCGCCAGCATGACGGCGGGCGAGATCGCGGTCATCCCCGGGTTTCAGGGGTTGAGCGACGATAACCGGATCACCACGCTAGGCCGCGGTGGTTCAGACACTTCGGCCGTGGCGATCGCCGCAGCAATCGGCGCGGACCGCTGCGATATCTATACCGACGTCGACGGGGTCTATACCACCGACCCGCGGATCGTCGCCAAAGCGCGCAAGCTGAAATACGTCACTTACGAAGAAATGCTCGAACTGGCTTCGGTTGGATCGAAAGTGCTACAAACCCGCTCGGTCGGTCTGGCGATGAAAGAGGGTGTGCGCGTGCAAGTGCTCTCCAGCTTTATCGGCGATGATGCCGCTCCAGCCGATGATATCCCCGGCACGATGATTGTCAGCGACGAAGAACTGGAAGGATTGGACATGGAAAGCCAGCTGATCACCGGCATTGCCGCTGACAAAAACGAAGCCAAAGTCATCCTGACCCGCGTGCCCGACCGGCCCGGCGCGGTCGCAACAATCTTTGGGCCCTTGGCCGCAGCAAACATCAACGTCGATATGATCATCCAGAACGTTGGCCGCGACAAAGGCGAAACCGACGTGACCTTCACCGTCCCCAGCGCCGATTTGCTGCGCGCGCAGACCCTGCTCGAGGCGCAAAAGGAAGCGATCGGCTACAACCGGATCATCACCGACGGCAAGGTCGCCAAGATCAGCGTGGTTGGCGTCGGGATGAAAAGCCACGCCGGGGTCGCCGCAACGATGTTCCGGGCGATGGCTGACCGCGGCATCAACATTCAGGCGATCAGCACCAGCGAGATCAAGGTCAGCG
Organism: Novosphingobium sp.; assembly: GCA_043756025.1. GTDB lineage: Bacteria > Pseudomonadota > Alphaproteobacteria > Sphingomonadales > Sphingomonadaceae > Novosphingobium. The sequence goes on from JAYURW010000094.1 coordinate 95,792, forward strand.
TCCTGATCGATGAAGACGAAACCGAACTGGCCGTCCGCGTGCTGCATTCCGCCTATGGGCTGGATGCGGAAGACGCGGCGGCCTGACATAGCAAACCCCGCCCCGGCTTTCGCGCGGGACGGGGTTTGCTGCGTTAGTGGCGATCAGGCCAGATCGAACCGGTCGGCGTTCATCACCTTGGTCCAGGCCTTGACGAAATCGGTCACGAACTTGGTTTCCGCGCCGTTTTCGGCATAGACTTCGGCCACAGCGCGCAGTTCGCTGTTCGAACCGAACACCAGATCGGCGCGGGTGGCGCGCCAGCTTTCGCCGCCCTTGGTCCGGTCGGTAGCGATGTAATCTTCCTCATCGCTGCCTTCGACCGCCGTCCAGGCGTTGGTCATGTCGAGCAGGTTGACGAAGAAATCATTCGTCAGCTGGCCTGCCCGGTGCGTAAAGGTGCCGTGTCCGCGCTCACCCTGATTGGTCCCCAGCACCCGCAAACCGCCGATCAGCACGGCCAGCTCGGGCACCGAAAGGCCGAGCAGCGATGCCTTGTCCAGCATCATTTCCTCGGTCTTCACCCGCAGCTTTTTGGGCAGGTAGTTGCGGAAAGCATCTGCCTGCGGCTCTAGCGGAGCGAAGCTGTCGGCATCGGTCTGTTCTGCCGTGGCATCGCCGCGACCGCCGGTGAACGGTACCGCCACCGTGGAACCGGCGGCGTTGATCGCCTTTTCAAGCCCAACCACACCGCCCAGCACGATCGTATCGGCCATCGATAGCGAGCCGCGCAGCCCATCCAGCGCCGAAAGCACCTTGGCCAGCTCTGCCGGTTCGTTGACGTCCCAGTCCTTCTGCGGGGTCAGGCAGATCCGCGCACCGTTGGCACCGCCGCGATGGTCCGTCTTGCGATAGGTGCTGGCCGAGGCCCAGGCAGTCTTGATCAACTGGCTGACAGTCAGGCCGCTGGCGGCGATTCTGGTCTTCGCTGCATCGACATCGGCTTGTGACGGCATCGTCCCGGCGGGCACCGGATCCTGCCAGATCAAGTCTTCAGCCGGCACTTCAGGGCCGAGATATCGCACCTTGGGGCCCATGTCGCGGTGGCAGAGCTTGAACCAGGCGCGGGCAAAGGCGTCCTTGAAGGCTTCGTGATCGGTCCGGAACTTTTCGGAAACCACGCGGAATTCCGGGTCCATCTTGAGCGCCATATCGGCGGTTGTCATCATGGTCGGAACCTTGACTGCCGGATCCCACGCCGCCGGGGCCATGTCCTCTTCTTTCTGGTTGATCGGTTGCCACTGCTGAGCGCCGGCTGGCGAATGGACCAGCTCGTAGTCATAATCGAGCAGCAGGCGGAAATAGTTCTCGCTCCAGGTGGTGGGAGTGTTGACCCACGAACCTTCGATCCCACTCGTCACGGCGTGTTGGCCGATCCCGCCGGTCTCATGACTGCTGATCCAACCAAAGCCTTGCGCACTCAGATCACCGCCGGCCGGAGCCTGACCGAGCAGGGAGGCGTCGCCATTGCCATGTGCTTTGCCGAAAGTGTGGCCTCCTGCGGTCAACGCAACAGTTTCCTCATGGTTCATCGCCATCCGTTCGAAGGTCGCCTTCATGTCACGGGCGGACAGCAGCGGGTCAGGATTACCGCCCGGACCTTCCGGGTTGACGTAAATAAGGCCCATCTGGATCGCGGCGAGCGGGCCATCCAGTTCGGCAAAGCCTTCGTCAGGACGGATTCGGGTGGCAACGCCTTCGTTGACCCATTTGTCCTCATCGCCCCAAAAGATGTCGCGCTCAGGCTCATAGACGTCGGCGCGGCCGCCGCCGAAACCGAACACCGGACCACCCATTGATTCGATTGCGACGTTGCCAGCCAAGATGAACAGATCGGCCCAGCTGATATTCTGGCCGTACTTCTGCTTGATCGGCCAAAGCAGGCGGCGGGCCTTGTCGAGGTTGCCGTTGTCAGGCCAGGAATTGAGCGGGGCAAAGCGCTGTTGTCCGCTGTTCGCCCCGCCGCGGCCATCGCCGGTGCGATAAGTGCCCGCAGCGTGCCAGGACATGCGGATGAAGAATGGGCCATAGTGGCCGTAATCGGCCGGCCACCAGGGCTGGCTATCGGTCATCAGCGCGGTCAGATCGGCCTTCAACGCGCTATAGTCCAGGGCATTGAAAGCTTCAGCATAATCGAAGTCATCGCCCATCGGGCTGTTTGCGCCGTTGGGAGAGAGGATATCGACCGCCAGCGAATCAGGCCACCAATCGCGGTTCTGACGGCCCAGAAGGCCGCGCACACCGCCATCGCGGTTAACGGGGCACCCGCCCGAGATCGGTCCAGTTTCGGCGTTCATGGTAAGTCTCCTGAAGGGCCCGCACTCGAAGCGAGCTAATTGTTGTCTGGTGCCTGATCCTGCTCATCGTTAAAAACGATCAAAACTGGATAGAGTGGCGCGACTATCCGATTAGTGGCGCACCGACTCAGCCCCCGGTCGCCGAGTATAGTCGATCCTGATCCGGACCCAAGCGCCAACCTGACTGACCCCACCGACCCGCGGCGGACGGACCCGGAATTGCCAGGCCGCGCCAAGGACCGCGCGCTGGATTTGCGAGCCATCCGGATATTCATCCAGCCCGACGCAATCCTCAACCCGGAAATCGGGCGCAGTGCGGCAGGCAATCAAGGCCCAGCCCGGTCCCTGTGCGGTCGATAGATAGCCGCTAAGTTCATCGTGATAGGGTTCGCGGTACCAGGCCGCCGCGTACATCGGCTGGCCGCCCGGAGCGGTCCCGACTCGCCTGCTGTCACCCGGAACACCTTGATCGGGCGGACCCATCTGGCCCCGGCCGGGCGCCGCCGGGCGGGCCGGCTGGCGCGGAAGCTTGGACAGATCAAATTGGGCCATTTGAGCGGGGGTGGCCGGGATAATCGGCTGGGCCGCCGTGACCGGTGCCGGCGGTGCCGGGACCGGATTGACCGCCTGCGGCGTGCCCGGAGGGGTTTTCTGGGGCGTTTCGCGCGAGGCGGCGGGCTTGGCTGGATCGTCGGCCTTCGGCTCGGGCGCTTTTTCCCGCTCGGCTTCAACAGCAACGCTGACCAGCTGCGTTTCGGGCCGGGCCGGTTCCTGATCGCTCCACCCCAGCGACAGCACCACCAGCACCAGACCAGCCTCGGCCAGCAGCGCCAGCACAAACCCGGTCAGTCGCTGGCGCGGATTGGTGCGCAGCTGGATCAGGAGATCATCAAACTGATTGCGGAAGAATTGAAGCAAGGGGCCTCTATCGAGCAGGAGTGAAACCAACCGGACGTGATCCGGATGCTGCCCCACAGCCCCTTGGCGCGGGAATCGGGGCAGGACAAGCAGGAAAAGCCATGGCTTCTGGATCGGCGAATGCCGCGCAGGGCTGGTCACAGCAGCGCTGCGTGCCTATAGGCGCGCGACGTTACGACAACCAAGGAAAACCCGCGTGTACGACAAAACTCATTCACAGATGCAGCGCGGAATTGACTTTCTTGGCAGTGAGCACGCGATCCTGTGCGGCGCGATGAGCTGGGTTTCTGAGCGCAATCTGGTGGCAGCGATTTCCAACGCCGGTGGGTTCGGCGTGATCGCTTGCGGGGCGATGACGCCCGAACTGCTCGACGCTGAAATCGCCGCAACCAAGGCGCTGACCGGCAAGCCGTTCGGGGTCAACCTGATCACCATGCACCCGCTGCTGACCGATCTGATTGCGATCTGCGCGCAGCACCGGGTCAGCCATGTCGTGCTGGCCGGCGGGATCCCACCGCGCGGCAGCGTTGAGGCGATCAAGGCGTTCGGCGGCAAGGCGCTGGTGTTTGCTCCTACTCTGGCGCTGGCCAAGCGGCTGCTGCGCGGCGGGGCCGATGCCTTGGTGATTGAAGGCAGCGAGGCCGGCGGGCACATCGGCCCGGTCGCGACATCGGTGCTGGCGCAGGAATTCCTGCCCGAACTGGCCGAGGATCATGTGGTGTTTGTGGCCGGCGGGATCGGCCGGGGCGACATGATCGCGGCTTACCTCGAAATGGGCGCATCGGGCGTACAGCTGGGCACCCGGTTCGCCTGCGCCACCGAAAGCATCGCCCATCCCGATTTCAAGAAGGCCTTCTTCCGCGCCAATGCCCGCGATGCGATGGCATCGATTCAGGTCGATCCGCGGCTGCCGGTGATCCCGGTCCGTGCGCTGAAAAACAAGGCCACCGAAGAATTTTCCGCCAAGCAGATTGAAGTTGCGGGGCTGCTCGACGCTGGCAAAGTCGATATGGAAGCGGCTCAGCTTGAGATCGAAAAATACTGGGCTGGGGCACTGCGTCGCGCAGTGATCGACGGCGACGTCGAAAGCGGATCGATCATGGCCGGGCAAATCGTCGGCATGGTCACTGCTGAAGAACCGGTCGCGGCGATTATTGCGCAATTGATGGCTGAGGCTGAGACAGCGCTCGGGCGATAACCCAAACTCTCCCTAGGACCCAAAAAAAGGGGGCCGGAGCATCGCTGCTCCGGCCCTTTCAGTTGATGTTCGCAGGAGGAACATGGGTTGGCGGAACCGGGGGGAGGAGGGGGAGGATCCCCGGCCCCGCCAATCTCGGGAAGGTCAATAGTTGTAAGCGCGTTCGCCGTGTTCGGTGATGTCGAGCCCTTCGCGCTCGGCCTCTTCGCTGGGACGCAGGCCAAAGACCTTGTCGATGCCGTAGAACAGCACCGCCGAGACACCGCCCGACCAGACCAGCGTCAACGTCACAGCCTTAAGCTGGGTCAACAGCTGGGCGCCCATGTCATAGCTATCGACCACCGCCGGGAAGACTTTGTAGTTGAAGTAGCCCTGCCCGCCGAGCGCCGGATCGGCGACAATTCCGGTCGCCAGCGCGCCGACGATCCCGCCGATGCAGTGGACCCCAAAGACGTCGAGCGTATCGTCGTACTTCAGCTTGTTCTTCACATACGAGACGAAGAAGTAGCACAGCGGCGAGACGATCAGACCGAGGTAGATCGCGGTCATCGGCGTGGCAAAGCCCGAAGCCGGGGTAATCGCGACCAGCCCGGCAACGGCCCCGGTAACCGCGCCCAGCATCGATGGTTTCTTGTGGTGGATCTGTTCAACCACGGCCCATGACAGGGCGGCAGCGGCCGTGGCGACGAAGGTGTTGATGAAGGCCAGCGCGGTCACCCCGTTGGCTTCGAGATTGGACCCGGCGTTAAAGCCGAACCAGCCGACCCACAGCAGCGAGGCGCCGATCATGGTCATAGTCAGCGAATGCGGCGGCGTGGCTTCCTTGCCAAACCCGATCCGCTTGCCGATCATCAGGCAGCCAACCAGACCCGCGATCCCGGCGTTGATGTGAACCACCGTGCCGCCGGCGAAATCGAGCGCGCCCATGCCCCACAGCAGGCCAGTATCGGTTTGCGCATCGGGCAGGAAATCAGGGCCGGCCCAGTACCACACCATATGCGCGACCGGGAAATAGACGATGGTCAGCCACAGCACCATGAACAGCATCAACGGCCAGAACTTGACCCGTTCTGCAAAGGCCCCGACGATCAGCGCCGGAGTGATGCAGGCGAAAGTCATCTGGAACACCACGAAGACAAATTCGGGCAGATAGACATTGTTGCTGAATGTCGCGGCGTAAGTGCCCGAGGTGACATTGGCGAGGAACGCCTTGTCGAGCCCGCCAAACAGGCTCGGGAACGGTGAATTGGTGGAGGTGAAGGCCATCGAGTAGCCCCAGCCAACCCAGACCAGCGCCGCGATGCTGACGATCATGAAGACCTGCATCAGCACGCTCAGCATATTTTTGGTGCGGACCAGGCCGCCGTAAAACAGCGCGAGTGCCGGAATGCTCATCATCAGCACCAGCACCGACGATGTCAGCATCCAGGCGACATCGCCCTTGTCGACCATTCCGGCCATTTGCTCAACCGATGGCGCTTTGATTGGGCCAGCGTCAACGGCCTCTTGGGCGAAAGCGGCGGTGGCGGTAAGGAGCGATGCCCCCATCGCGCTCGCGCCGCAGAAAAACTTGCGGATCATTGTTGATTCCCTCCTGTTGGCAGTGTGGCGATCTGCGCTCACAGCGCCGTGTCCCCGGTTTCACCGGTGCGAATGCGCGTGGCCGAAACCAGATCGAGCACGAAAATCTTGCCGTCGCCGATGGCGTCGGTGCTGGCAGCTTGCTGGATCGTTTCCACGACTTGGTCCGCCAGCGCATCACTGACCGCCACTTCGATTTTCACCTTGGGCAGCATATTGGTGGTGTATTCGGCCCCGCGATAAATCTCGGTCTGTCCCTTTTGCCGCCCGAAGCCTTTGACTTCGGATACGGTCATACCCGCCACGCCCAGCGCCGAAAGCGCATCGCGCACTTCGTCGAGCTTGAAGGGCTTGATAATGGCGATGATCAATTTCACAGGCCAAGTCCCCTGATTGCCTGCCGGAACATTACCGGCTTCGCATATGCAGCAAGCACTGTGCCAGTTTTATGATTCCAAGGTATTTCAGAGACTAAGGGGAAGTGGCAATGTCCGGCACCGCCGTACGCCGCCCGCTACCTGCGCAACGTGCCTATTTTTTAGGCAGTTCCAGCTGCGAGAATACCGGCAGATGATCCGATGCCCGGGCCGCCAGCGCCGAATGGTGGACCCCGGCCTCAGCCAGTTCCCATTCGGGCGAGATCACGATCCGGTCGAGCTGGGCGACCGGCCGCCGCGAAGGGAACGAACGGCCCGGGGCAAGCACCCGCCAGTCGCTGTGAAACTCGCCCAGCGCACCGCCGTGCAGCGACCATTCGTTGAAATCGCCCATCAGCACTATCGGGCACGGCGGCCCGCAGCGCTCGACATGGGACAGGATCGTGCGGAGCTGCTGGCGGCGGCGCAGGCCAGACAGATCGAGATGCATCCCCACCACCCGGACCCGCGTGCCCGCGATCAGCAGATCGGCCCGCACCGCCCCGCGCGGCTCCAATGTCGGCAGCGGCACTATCCCGGCCTCGATCACCGTGATCCCGCGCTTCACCAGCAGGGCATTGCCGTGCCAGCCGATTGAATCGGGCCGGTGACCCAGCGGCACCGCGCGGTAATGCGACAGATCATCAAGCAGCTGGCGCGGCAGCACGCTCTCGCGCCGCCCAAACCGCCGATCAGCTTCTTGTAAGGCCACCACATCGGCGCCGATCTCGTGCAACACCGCCATAATCCGCTCAGGATCGCGCCGCCGGTCGAGCCCGACCGCCTTGTGGATGTTATAACTGGCGAAAGTGAGACCCACCCAGCCTAGCGCTCCTTGGTCGCCGAAAACACCAGCTCGGGATTGCGCTCCTGCTGATAGCTCACATCCCAGCTTGATCGCGCCATGAACACCGGATCGCCATCGCGGTCTTTGGCGAGGTTCGATTTGTTGAAATCAGCGAATTGCCCCAGCGCGGCATCCGGCCCTTTCAGCCAGCGGGCCGTATCGAACGGTGAGGCCTCGAGCATCGCTTCAACCTTGTATTCCGCCTCCAGCCGCGAGATTAGCACCTCGAGCTGCAATTGCCCAACCACGCCGACGATCCACTGCGCGCCGATCTCGGGATAGAACACCTGGATGACGCCTTCTTCGGACAGGTCGTCGAGCGCCTTGCGCAGTTGCTTGGTCTTGGTCGGGTCTTTGAGCGCGACCCGGCGCAGGATCTCGGGCGCGAAGTTGGGCAAACCGGTAAACCGCACCTTGTTGAATTCGGACAAGGTATCGCCGACCCGCAGCGTGCCGTGGTTGGGAATGCCGATGATATCGCCCGGCTCGGCGCTGTCGGCCAATTCGCGGTCCTGCGCAAAGAACAGGATCGGCGAATGGATCGCCACCGGCTTGCCCAGCGCCGATGGCGTCAGCTTCATGCCGCGTCTGAACGTGCCCGAGACCAGCCGCATGAACGCGATCCGGTCGCGGTGCATCGGGTCCATGTTGGCCTGCACCTTGAACACGAACCCGGTTA
>JAYURW010000095.1:0-17522 GCA_043756025.1 Novosphingobium sp.
CCAAGTCGGCGCTTTGGCTTTAGGCCAAACGCCGGCATCCAGTCGGACCGGGCCGGGACCAACGTCCCGCCCGGGTCCGAGGAAAAGCAAAGATAGGAATTAGCCCATGGCAATTTCGATGGGAGGCGGCGGCGAGGAAAAGCCAATGTCGGATATCAACACCACGCCCCTGGTGGACGTGATGCTGGTGCTCCTGATCATCTTCCTCATCGCGGTTCCGATTGCCATCCAGACGATCCAGAAGCTCAAGCTTCCTGTGATGCCTTCACAGGAATCGAAAGACAAGGTCGAGAATCTCCTGCTCACCGTCAGCACAACCGATGCTGGTGGCCGGAGCGCCGGGGACCCCGGTTTTGAAGGAGCTTCGATGGGTGGCGAGTGCCGCATTTACTTCAACAACATCACTCCGGTGGACTCGAATGAGCTCGCCAAGCAAGCCTATGATCGTCTCGATGCGATCATTAAGCGCGCCGGTGGTGCAGAAGCCTTGAAGGACAATCCCGAACTGATTCCGCAGGTTCACATCCGCGGCGACGTTTCTGCCCCGTGGCGCTGTGTGGCCGGTGCGATCTACAACGTGCAGATCGTTGGTTATCCAACCGTCGGCTTCATCTCAAACCCGGTTGACCCGAACGGTTAAGCGGCGGCCTTCACCGGCCCCATTTTTAGGAGTATCCCACCATGTCAATGTCAGGCGGCAGCGATGATGGCGAGCCGATGATGGAAATGAACACGACGCCGCTTATCGACGTCATGCTCGTTCTCCTCATCATGTTCATCATTACGATTCCAGTGGCCACTCACGCGGTGGACATCAATCTGCCCAATCCGTCGGCTCCGCCGCCGGACGTCGTGATCAAACGCGATAAGAACAAGCTCGTGATTATGCCCAACAACGAAATCATGTGGAACGGCGCAGCGATAACAACCTCGCAACTCGTCAGTCTGCTGAAATCGACCATGGCGATCAATCCGGAACCGGAATTGCAATTCCAGCCGGACGCTCAGGCCCCTTATGACACCACCATCCAGGTGCTGAACATCATCAAGGGCTCGGGCGTGACCGCCTTCGGGTTTGTCGGCAACGAACAGTACGCCGTGTTCGGCAAAGCCGCCAACGCTGGCAAGAACTGACCAGACAACGCGTCAGGTTCAGATCTGGAAATTGATAAAGGGGGCGGAGCAATCCGCTCCCTTCTTCTATTGCGCCCCTCGTTCCATTCCAACTCTCGCCAGAGCCGGCCTAATCCGGCTCGCCACCCGGCGGATCAATCCGCATCGCCGCGCTGGCCAGCCCCTCTGCCTCCATCAGCAGCTCATCGTCAGCCATGCCCTGCGGCACACTTTCCCGCCCGATCATCACCAGCACCGGGACTGCCAGCGGACTAACCCGGTCGAGCACCACATGCCGCACCTCGCCCGCAGCGCGGCTCAGCAAATCGGCCAGTCGCCCAACGTCGGTCATTCGGGCCCGGGCATCGGCCCACGCCGCCTCAATCAAGACATGACCAGGCTCGTGCTTGCGCAACACGTCAAAGATCAGGTCGGTCGAAAAGGTCACCTGCCGCCCGGATTTGCGCTGCCCGGGTAGCTGCCGATCGACCAAGCCAGAAATCACCGCCACTTCACGAAACGCCCGGCGCAGCAAAAAGCTCTCTTCAACCCATTCGCTGAACTCATCCGCCAGAATATCGGGCGAAAGCAGCGCCGCCGGGTCTTCGACCGGGCGCAGGCTCCACACCGCGAACGAATAATCGTTGGCCACGAACCCCATTGGCGCAAGGCCGCGTTGCTCCATCCGCCGAGTGACCAGCATCCCCAGTGACTGGTGCGCAGGCCAACCCGCAAAGCAATAGAACACCGTATAGTGCTTGCCTTGATCCGGAAAACTCTCAACCAGCAACCGCCCCGGCCCTGGCAATTCCGAGCGCCAATCCTGTACTTCCAGCCATTCGCGAACGTCGTCCGGAAACAGCACCCAACCCGCACGATCAGCCAGCAAGGCCTGAACCCGTCCGGCCAAATGGGTGGTCAGTGGCAGGCGCTGGCCCATGTAGCTGGGAATTTGCCCAGTCTTTTTGGCCGCCCGGACCACCAACTCGGTATCGCGCATGGCCTCAATTTCCAGATCGAGCCCGGCAAACCGGATCGTCTGGCCCGGGCGCAGACTTGCGGCAAAGCTCTCATCGACACGCCCCAACGAACGACCGTTGCGGAACCGCACATCGACCATTTCGCTGTCGATAATGATCCCGGCATTGAGCCGGAACCGCTTGGCGTGATCCGGATGTGTCAACCGCCACAGCCCTGGTCCCGCTTGGCCATCGCAGCCCAACGTAATCCGCTGAAACCGGTCATAGGCGCGCAAGGCATAACCGCCGTTGCTGGCAAAGCTGAGCACTCGTGCCCAAATCGGTTCATCGACCCAGCCATAAGCCGAGGCCGAGCGCACCTCGGCCAGCAAAGCGTCGCCGTCAAACGGACCGCAGCAGGCCCGCGCCATCACGTGCTGGGCCAGCACATCGAGCCCGCCCGGCCGGAACGCCTCACCATCACGCTGACCTTCCTCAACCGCCTGCTCAGCCGCAAAAGCCTCGAGAAATTCGAACCTGTTGCCCGGCACAAGCAGTGCCCGGCTAGCCACATCGAGCCGGTGGCCCGCCCGCCCGATCCGCTGGAGTAACCGCGAGGACCCCTTGGGAGCGCCCATCTGCACCACCAGATCGATATCGCCCCAATCGACCCCCAGATCGAGACTGGATGTGGCGACCAGCGCGCGCAGTTCCCCGCGCGCCATCGCCCCTTCAATCTTGCGCCGGGCCTCTTTCGACAGCGAACCGTGATGGACCCCGATCGGCAGCACATCCGCGTTGGCGTTCCACAACTGCTGGAAAATGAACTCAGCCAGAAAGCGGGTGTTGCAGAAAATCAGCGTGGTCCGGTTGGCCTTGATCGCCTGATAGAGCTGCGGCACCGCCCAAGCCGCGGCGTGCCCGCCCCACGGCACCCGCGCTTGCTCGGGCAACAAGATTGTCAACTCGGGCTTGGCCCCCAACTCACCTTCCACAATCGCAACCCGTCCGGCATCGCCGTGCGGCGCCAACCACTGCGCAAAGTCAGCCGGATCAGCCAGTGTAGCGGATAGTCCGACCCGTTGCAGGCCCGGCGACAAAGCTTGCAGCCGCGCCAATGCCAGCGACAGTAGATCGCCGCGCTTGGTCGGTGCGAACGCGTGGATCTCGTCGATGATAACCCGCTTGAGCCCCGAAAATAGCGTCTCGGCCTCAGGATAGGACAGCAGCAGCGAGAGCGATTCAGGCGTGGTTAGCAGCACCTGCGGCGGCCGCACGCGCTGCCGGGCCTTGCGATCCGATGGGGTATCGCCGCTGCGCACTTCGATCCGCAGCGGCAGGCCAAGTTCCGCCACCGGGGTCAGCAAATTGCGCTGCACATCGTGGGCCAGCGCTTTCAGCGGCGAGACGTAGAGCGTGTGCAGCCCGTCGGGCGGCGGCGCCCCGCTCAACCGGGATGGGCAGAAATCAGCCAGTGTTGGCAGAAACCCGCCCAGCGTTTTGCCCGCCCCGGTATCGGCGACCAACAGCGCATGGCGGCCTTGTGCGGCGACCTCCAGCATCTCGGCCTGATGCCGCCGCAGCCGCCAGCCGCGCGCCGCGAACCATTGTGCAAGTTCAGGGGGGAGCTGGGCGCTGGTCATCGCCGCTGACCTTGCCATGGATCGCTGCGCGGCGCACCTTGGTCCTTCCCATCGGACTAACTTAGGCCCAAGCCCGCGACATGACCGCAGCTGCCTACTCGGACCTTTATGCAACCGGCCTGGCTTTGGCGCTGGGGCTGCTGATTGGCGTACAGCGCGGCTGGGCCAGTCGCAGCGGTCCTGCTGGTAGCCGGTTTGCCGGAGTTCGCACTTTTGGCCTGTTCGGACTGGCCGGCGGGATCGCCGGAGTGCTGCAAACCCGCGCTTCGGGCTTTGCGTTCGTCCTGCTGGCGGCCTGTGCGGCGCTGGTCCTGCTTGGCTACTGGCGCGCTACCAAAGGCCGCGCTTCGATCAGCGGGACCGCCAGCCTGACCGGGTTGATCACGCTGGCCGCTGGATTTCTGGCCGGCGGCGGGGACTTTGCGCTGGCATCGGCGCTAGCCGGAACCACAGTGATCGTGCTGGCCCAACGCGACCGCTGGCATCATTGGCTGCGGCACATCGAAGCGCCCGAAATGCAGGCGATCGCCCGGTTCGCTTTGATCGCACTGGTGATCCTGCCGTTGCTGCCCGACACGCCGTTCGGCCCCTATGGCGCCTGGCGGCCGCGCCAGTTGTGGCTGGTGGTGGTGCTGGTCTCGGGCTTTTCTTTTGCGGGCTATGCCGGGGTCAAATTGCTTGGCCCGGCGCGGGGTATTCTGGCGACAGCGGCAGCAGGTTCGATGGTATCGTCCACCGCAGTCACTGCAGCGCTGGCCGGAAAGCTGCGCGACGGGGCGGGCGACCCGCGGCTGCATAACGCCGGTGTGGCGCTGGCCAGCGCAGTGATGTTCCTTCGGGTCACGCTGCTGACCGCCGCGCTGGCACCGTTCGCACTGCCCGGTTTTGCGGCGATGGCGCTGCCGGCAATGCTGACAAGCCTGCTCGGTTGCTGGTTGATTCTGCGGCAGCCGGCAGCGGTGGGTGCAGACGCCGCTGAAGCGATCACCGTCCGCAATCCGTTCGATCTCAAACCGGCACTGTTGCTGATGGCTCTGACCATGGCGCTGACTTTGGCGGCGCGCTGGGTGCTGGAGCGGTACGGCGATGCGGGATTGGCGATCGTACTGGCGATATCGGGCTCCGTCGATGTCGATTCGGCGATTATCACCATGGGCAATCTGCCGCCCGGCACCCTGACCGCGCGCATTGCCGCGCTGGTGCTGGCCTTGCCGGTCACGCTCAACACCCTGTTCAAGACTGCCACGCTGCTCAGCCTAGCCGGGTGGCGCACGTCCTGGCCCGGTGCCTGCGTGATGCTGGTCAGCCTGCTGGCGCTGTGCGGCGGAGTGCTCGCCGTCTACTAGAGCTTAATGCCCAGCTTGCGGTCCGCGCTCCAGCCCGCTGGCGGCCAATTGCGCGTCGATCTGTTCCAGCAACCGGTCGAGCCCGGCCTGATCGTCGCTTTCCGCCCGCGCGACCAGTACGTCCTGCGTGTTCGAGGCGCGCAGCAGCCACCAACCGTCAGGCGTCGAAACCCGCACGCCATCGGTGGCATCAACGTCCGCGCCTGAGGCCGAAAGACGTCCGCGCACTTCTTCAACCACCGCGAACTTGCGGCTTTCATCGACCTGGAACCGCAGCTCGGGCGTGTTGACCAGTGCAGGCATTTCGCCGCGCAACTCGGTCACCGATTTGCCCAGCCGGGCCGAGGCCGCAATCAGCCGGATCGCGGCGTACAGCGCATCGTCGAACCCATAGTATTCGTGCGCAAAGAACACGTGGCCGCTCATCTCGCCAGCCAAAGGTGCGCCAATTTCCTTCATTTTGGATTTAATAAGGCTGTGTCCGGTTTTCCACATAGTCGGCCGTCCACCCAGCGCTGTGATCTTCTCAAATAGAGCCCGAGATGCCTTTACATCCGCGATAATCGCGGCTCCGGGCAAAACCCGCAGGAGGTCTTCGGCGTAGATCATGAGCAATTGGTCACCCCAGATCACGCGGCCCATGCCGTCGATCGCGCCAATCCGGTCGCCATCGCCATCAAAAGCCACCCCGAAATCGAGGTTCTTGGCCGCGACCAGTGCTTTCAGATCGGCCAGGTTCTTTTCTTCAGTGGGATCCGGATGATGGTTCGGGAACGTCCCATCCACTTGGGTGAAGAGCAGATGGTGTTCGCCAGGAAGATTTTGCGTCAAGAGTTCGAGCGCGGGGCCGGCGGCCCCGTTTCCCGCGTCCCAGCCGATTTTGAGCCGGGCGAGGTAATCCCGGTCAATCCCGGCGATCCCTTCGAGCATCCGCGCAACATAGGCATGAAGGACCTCGCGCTGCTGATGGGTCCCGGTACCGTCAGTCCAGCTTCCCGCAGCGGCGAGCCGGCCCAATTCCTGGATGTCCTCGCCAAAGAACGGCCGCCCCTGAAATACCATTTTGAAGCCATTGTAGTTGGCGGGATTGTGGCTGCCAGTTATCTGAATGCCGCCCTGCACATCTTCGGCTGAAGCTTCGGCATAATACAGCATCGGGGTTGGCCCCATACCAACCCGAACGGCATCCAGCCCGCTGTCGTTGATCCCCTTGACCACCGCTGCTTCCAGCATCGGCGAGCTAAGCCGCCCGTCATAGCCAACCGCCACCGCGCGCCCTCCGGCCCGGCCTAGCAGCGTCGCAAAACCGCGGCCGATGGCATAGCCGTCCGCCTCACTTAGCGTTTCGCCGATAATCCCGCGAATATCGTATTCGCGCAGCACGGTGGAATGGAACTGGTGGGTCATGATTTCTCCATATTGCTGGGCCCGGCCCGGCTAAGCAGCAGATCGCGAGCAGCGTTGGCCTGATGGACCGCTGCATCGCTGCCGCCGCGATCAGGGTGAACCTGGATCAGCAGACGGCGGTGCGCCTCTGCTATCGCCTCGCGGGTTGCATTTCGGTTCACCCCCAGCAGGCTGCGGGCCTGCGTTTCGGCGGCAGAACGCTCAGACCCCGCGAGCCACGCCCACGGCCATTTGCCGGTGGCCATTCGGACTGCCACGCAGCCTAGCAAAACAAGGATCAAAAGTCGGGCCATGACCCCGGCCTATCAGGCCGGTGCAGGCAGCGCCAGTTCCGGTGCAGCTTTGGCTGGCATCGGTAGGCCCAGCGAAGCGACCAGCGCGCGCAGTTCCTGCCGCGCGACGAGGTGGCTGGTGCCCAGTTCGCCAAGATGGCCCTTGTCGAGCAGCGTCAGGCCAGATGGGAACAGTTCGCGGTAGATCACCCGTTCAGACAGGCCGCTGGCGACCCGGAATCCGACCCGCTTTGACAATTCGGTCAGCGCCTGATCGAGCCGCTTCATGTTGCGCGCCTCGGTGTGCTGGGTACGGTTTCGCACCACCACCCAGTCCATTTCGCGACGCCTTTCCTTGATTGTCGCCATCGCCCGCTTCTTGCGCGCTTCCCAGATCAGTTCGGCATAGAACGACAGGCGGCGGACTTTGAAGGTTTCGGCATCAACCTGCCCGATCAGATCGAAATCGACGAAACTGTCATTCAAAGGCGTGACCAGCGTATCGGCTTCGGTCGCGACATGGCGGGCAAACGGATCATCGCGGCCCGGCGTATCGAAAACGATGAAATCCATCCCCTGAGCCAGTTCGGTGACTTGAGCATCGAGTTCTTCAATCGTGCTGCCATTGAAAACGTCGAACCGGGCGGTCGGCAGAGTGATCCCGCGCCGCCGTTCGGTTTCGGCCCGGTTTTCGAGATAGCGGTGCAGCGTGCGCTGGCGCGGATCAAGATCGAGCGCCGCTACCTTCGCGCCCTGATAGGCCAGCGCGATCGCAATGTGCACCGCCGTGGTCGACTTTCCGGTGCCGCCTTTTTCATTGGCGAAAACGATTCGGTGAGGGCCGGAATGCAAAGACACTGTCTGGGGTGAACCTGATTTTGAGTGGTTGCCGCGTGCTGCAGTGCAACGTAAGGCGGGCGGGCTCTTGCTGCTTGAGCGTCTTATCCAAGGGGAATCGCAGGTGCAAACACTGCGGCAACTTGATCCACTGCGCAGTGCAGTTTTGGCTCTGAAAGCTGATGGGCCGCTGGCGCTGGTCCCGACCATGGGTGCTCTGCATACGGGGCATCTGATGCTTGTGCGCGAGGCGCAAAAACGCGCTGCCCATGTCGCCGTGTCGATCTTCGTCAATCCACGGCAATTCGGCGTGAACGAGGATCTGGACAAATATCCGCGTCAGCTGGCAGCCGATCAGGCATTGCTTGAAGCCGAAGGGGTCAGCCTGTTGTGGGCGCCCGATGCGGCCACGATGTATCCGGCCGGCTATGCCACCACTGTGTCGGTTGCCGGAGTCAGCGCCGGACTGTGCGGTGCCGTCCGGCCCGGCCATTTCGATGGCGTGGCGACCGTGGTCTGCAAATTGTTCAATCAAGTCCGCCCGGACATCGCGCTGTTCGGTGAAAAAGACTGGCAGCAGCTGGCCGTGATTCGCCGGATGGCCCGCGATCTTGATCTGCTCGAGCCGCGGGCCGAAGCGATCCTGGGCGTGCCGACCGTGCGCGAAGCCGATGGCCTGGCCCGATCATCGCGCAATGCCTTCCTTTCGCCCGCCGA
The DNA here is from genome assembly GCA_043756025.1 of Novosphingobium sp. Classification (GTDB taxonomy): domain Bacteria; phylum Pseudomonadota; class Alphaproteobacteria; order Sphingomonadales; family Sphingomonadaceae; genus Novosphingobium. The sequence goes on from JAYURW010000095.1 coordinate 8,295, forward strand.
CCGAGCCGCCGCCGCCGCCTTGCCGCGCGCAATGCGGGCGGCGATTGCGGCGGCGCGGGGCGGGAGCGCAGTTTCCGCAACACTGGCCCAGCTCAAAGCGGCGCTGCTAGCTGGTGGATTCAGCGCGGTCGAGTATGCCGAAATTTGCGATCCCGCGAGCCTGATGCCGCTTGAGCAGATCGGCCCGGAACCATGCCGGTTGCTGGTAGCAGCCCGGATCGGCGGTACCCGGCTGATCGACAATATGGCGGTCTAGGCATCAAGTTGGCGGATTTGTGCAATTCGTCTGCGTTTGATTGGACCATCACAGCAGCAAGGCAGCGCGCTTGAACCCGCGTTTGCCGGGGGCAGGGCGGGCTTGCTCAGGCAGGTCCGCCCGACCCGCGTCAGACCGCCGTGTGGACCCCCTCAAAAATCACGCCTTCAACCTGCACGTCACGCAGGGCTGCCGCGCCGCCGCGGTACGGATCGCGATCGAGTACGGTGAAATCGGCTTTCTTGCCCGCTGCAATCGAGCCAACCATATGATCCAGCCCGATTACTTGGGCCGCTTCGATTGTGACTGCACGCAGGGCCTTGTCGAGGCTGAGCCGCTCGTCAGGCGCTTTCAGGTTACCGCCAATCGTCACCCGGTTGGCGGCAATCCAGGCGAGGTACAGCGGATCGATCGGCGCCATGTTGAAATCGCTGTGCAGCCCCAGCGGCACCCCTTTGCGCTCGAGCGACCCCAGCCGGTTCATCGCCGCGGCACGATCTGGCCCCAGTCCCTGGGCATAGACATCGCCCAGCACGCGAATGTAATTGGGTTGGGCTGACACCATCAGCCCGAGCCGCGCGATCCGCCGGTTTTGGGCTTCGGTAGAATAGCCCAGATGTTCCAGCGTGATGGTTTGCGCGGCGCGGCGCGGCAACAACTCAATCGCGGCAAGCACCACATCGAGACCTTCATCCCCATTAACGTGGATATGCAGTGAAAAGCCAAGCGACCAGTATGTCTCCATCTGCCCGCGCATGATTTCCGGCTCGGTGATCCATTTGCCGTGATGCCCATCGCTATAGCCCGGGGCATTCATGCGCATTCCTTGCGAAAAGAAGGCGCCGTCAGCGAACAATTTGATCCGCTTGTCGATCCGCAAATGTGGGCCTGAAAAGCGGTGCTGAGCGGCTTTGAACCAGTCCAGCGGATCGGCATCCTTCTGCATTCCGAGTCCAAACGGCATCAACAGGACCCGCGAGGGATTGTGCGGTTGTTCAAACGCCGCTTTGATCAGCCCCGCCTCAACGTCAAAGCCCGCGAGAATTCCGGTCGCTAGATCGGCGGCGGTGGTAACCCCCTTGGTCAGGAATATCCGCTTGAGCCCGGCCATCCCTTTTTGAATTCGTGCAGGCGTGATGATGGTGGAGCGCATCTTGTCGAGCGCAATGGGCAGGCCAGTTTCGGAAAAATAGCCCTTGTCGAAATCGCAGTGTGCCGGATCAGCTTTGACTGCAGCGACCGCCGCATCAAAGGCCGGGCGTTCGGAAAAGCCCCAGGCCGCCATGGCTGCGCTGTTCAGGATCACGTCGTGAAAACTGCGCTGCCAGATGACAATTGGACGGTCCGGGGCAATCGCGTCGAGCGCGCGGCGATCAAGCGGGCCGTGAAAGAGCTCGTGATAGCCCCAGCAGATGAACAGCGGATCGCGCGAACGAGCCAGCTCTTCGGCCAGCCGGGTCCGCCAGCCGTGCGGGGTGCGGGTGCCGGGATAGCGTCCGCCGGGCAAATCCCAATCTTCTGGCGAGACGAAGGGAATGTTGAGCATCACCGCCGATTGCATCGGGTGAATATGCGGATCGATCAGGCCCGGCATCAGCACTTTACGGGCAAATTGCCGGTTGACTGTTACGCTCTGCCCAGTGGTCCACGGCGCCAGAGCATCGAGGTTGTCGGCGACAGACAGGATCATTCCATCGGCCACGGCCGCAAACCGGGCCGTGGGCTGCGATGGTTCCATTGTGATGATCCGGCCTGCTTCAAACACGGTGACCTGGCGATCCGGCGCAGCCGCACCCACCAGCGGCAACGCAGCCATCCCGCCCAGTAAATTACGCCGATCAATAATCATGAAAAATTCCAATACCGCGTGACATCGCCTGCGTCCCGCTTGGCGACGCTAACGACACGATAGGTCGGCTTTCCGTGCAGGAATACAAACATTCATGGAATTGGGTCACAACCTGCGGCCGACTAGCAGCGGCATGGTAGCCGGGCTGGAGCGGGTAGCGGGAATCGAACCCGCATAGCCAGCTTGGAAGGCTGGTGCTTTACCACTAAGCTATACCCGCGCGCGCCAGAGCGATTGCGTCCGCCCTATGCGTCAGACCCGCCGCGTGGTCAATCCGCAGCACCCAACCTACAGTAAATACAGCTTTACCTGATTGGATAGCAGGCCCAGCCTCTCCCCGCCGCAGTGACGGCGCAAAAAAATGGAGGGGACTATGACCGATACACGCAGCCTGTGGGCTGAAACCTTTGGAACGTTTTGGCTGGTATTCGGCGGGTGCGGTAGCGCGGTATTTGCCGCTGCCTTCCCGCAGTTGGGGATCGGCTTTGCCGGGGTCAGCCTGGCGTTCGGCCTGACCGTACTGACCATGGCCTATGCCGTCGGGCACGTGTCTGGCGGACACTTCAATCCGGCGGTGACAGTGGGATTGTGGGCCGGCGGACGCTTTCCGCAAAAAGACGTGTTGCCGTATATTGTCGCACAAGTGGTTGGCGCGATTGTCGCGGCGTTTGTGCTGTATTGGCTGCTGAAGGGTCAACCCGGCTGGGAACTGGGAGCCGGAAAATTGGCCAGCAATGGCTATGATGCGGCTTCACCGGGCAAATTCAGCCTTGGCTCGGCGTTTGTGGCCGAAGTGCTGCTGACCGCGATGTTCCTGATGATTATCATGGGATCAACGCACAAGCTGGCCCCAGCCGGAGCGGCGCCGATTGCAATCGGTCTGGCGCTGACCCTGATCCACTTGATCTCGATCCCGATCACCAACACTTCGGTTAATCCGGCCCGCAGCACCGGCCCGGCGCTGGTCGAAGGTGGCGTGGCATTGCAGCAGCTGTGGCTGTTCTGGCTGGCTCCGCTGCTTGGCGGTGTCCTTGGCGGGATCGGTTATCGCACTCTGATTGCCGACAACGATTAGTCCGGCGCTCAGCCTGAAACGAAAGCGCCCCGGCACCATGCGGTACCGGGGCGCTTTTGCGTTAGGGTTAGCGGCCTAGTGGCCCTTTTTATCAGCCCAGATATTCCGGTAAGACATATAGCCCAGTACCGTCGCGAACAGCATGAACAGGGTCCAGACAAAGCCGGTCTGGTGACGCTTTTCCAGTTCCGGTTCGGCGGTCCAGACCAGAAACGCGGCGACGTCTTGCGCCATTTGGTCCTTGGTTGCCATGGTCCCATCCGAATAGGTTACCAGATCGTCCGCTCCCAGCGGCGCTGCCATCGCGATGTTGAGGTTCGCGAAATAGGGGTTGTAGTGCATCCCGGCGCCGGTTTTGGAATCGGGAAAGCGCTTAACCAGATCGGCTGGCTGGTTGGCTTCATAGCCGGTCAGCAGCGAGTAGATATAGGCCGCTCCGCCTTGCCGGGCCTTGGTGATCAGCGACAAATCTGGCGGATTGCCGACCCCGGCATAGACCACTGCCGGGAACTTATCCGAAGCCATGCCGGGCCGGTCCTTGACTTCGCCCGTCAACGGATCCGCAGCGGCAATAGTCGCCTTGGAGGCAATCGCTTTCACTTCGGCTTCGTTGTAGCCCAGCTTGGTCAAGTCGCGGTAGGCGACCTGCTTGATCGAATGGCACGAAGCGCAGACGCCCTGATAGACCGCAAAGCCGCGCTGCAGCTGGGCTTCGTCGAAATGGCCAAACGGGCCGTTGCTGGCCAGTTTTAGCGGTTTGAGTTCGTGCTTCACATAGAGCTTTTCAGCCGACTTGGACGGCGGCTCGGTGATATAGCTCACCAGCCCGGTGCCGAAACCAAGCAACAGCGCCAGCGAGAAAAACGCGCCGACAGCGAGAGAGATGATGCGGATCATGGTATCTCTAGTCCCTCTCTAGGAGTTCAGCTCTTGCCGCCAAGCGCAGCCTTGTCATCGTTACCAAGGACAGCCTCGGTAATCGAAAACGGCAGCGGATCGGGGCGTTCGATCGACGACACGATCGGGACGATGATCAGGAAGTGGGCGAAGTAGTACAACGTGGCGAGTTGGCTGAGCATCACATAGGGTTCTTCAGCCGGGGCACCGCCGCAATAGAACAGCACCGCCATGGCCGGGATCAGACCGAACCAGAAGAATTTGCGATAAAGCGGCCGATAGTGCGCCGAACGGACCGGCGATTTATCCAGCCAGGGCAGGAAGAACCACACCAGGATCGCCGAGAACATCGCCAGGACGCCCATCAGCTTGGCCGGAACGATCAGAAAGTCGACCGTAAAGGCGCGCAGAATTGCGTAGAACGGCCAGTAATACCATTCGGGCACGATATGCGCCGGGGTCTGCATCGGGTTGGCCGGAATGTAATTGTCCGGGTGGCCCAGCGCGTTCGGCATGAAGAACACGAACAGGCTGAGGATCACCATGAACAGGCCCACCGTCCAGCCATCCTTGCCGACGTAATAAGGATAAAACGGCACGGTATCGCTTTTGCTTTTCACTTCGACCCCAGTCGGGTTCGAGGAGCCCGGAATGTGCAGCGCCCAAACGTGCAGGATTACCACGCCCAGCGTCACGAAGGGCAACAGGAAGTGCAGCGAGAAGAACCGGTTCAGCGTCGCGTTGTCGGGCGAATACCCGCCCAGCAGCCATTCGCGGAAAGCATCGCCGACCAGCGGAATGGCTGAGAACAGCCCGGTAATCACTTGCGCGCCCCAGAACGACATCTGGCCCCACGGCAAGACATAGCCCATGAATGCGGTGGCCATCATCAGCAGGAAGATCACCACGCCGAGCAACCAGATCATTTCGCGCGGGGCCTTGTACGACCCATAATAAAAGCCGCGGAAGATGTGCAAATAAACCACCACAAAGAACGCCGAGGCCCCATTCGCGTGGCTGTAACGCATCAACCAACCCCAGTTGACGTCGCGCATGATGTGTTCGGTCGAATCGAACGCAATCCGCGCATCACCGGCGTAATGCATCGCCAGCACGATACCGGTGACGATCTGGATGATCAGGCACAGCCCGGCGAGGAACCCGAAGTTCCAGAAATAGCTGAGGTTGCGCGGGACTTCATAGCCGCCGCCGACCGCGTTGTAGACCAGCCGGGGAAGCGGAAGCTTCTCGTCCATCCACACCATCGCGGGGTGGCTCGGCTTGTATTCGTTTGCCCAAGGGAAGCTCATGGTCTGTTACCTCAGCCGATCGTGACGACAGTGTCGGAGGTGAATGCATACTCCGGAACCTGCAAATTCTTGGGAGCCGGGCCTTTACGGATACGGCCTGCGGTATCGTAGTGCGAACCGTGGCAGGGGCAGAAATAGCCCCCGAACTCGCCTTTCACTTCGCCGGACGCAGCGCCCTGCGGCACGCAACCCAGATGGGTGCAGATGCCCATGGTGATCAGCCAGTTTTCGTGGCCTTCCTTGGTCCGTTCTTTCAATGTCTGCGGATCACGCAGGTCGGACACATCAACTTTGCTGGCGTCTGCCAGCTCGGTCGGCGTCAGGTTGCGGATGAACACCGGCTGCTTGCGGAACACCGCCTTGATCGCCTGGCCCGGCTGCACGGCGCTGATATCGACCTCGGTCGAGCTTTGCGCGAGCACATCAGCCGAAGGGGCCATCTGGCTGATCAGCGGCAACAACATTGCGGCCCCGCCAGCGCCAGCTGCGCTAACCGCTGCGATGTTGATGAAATCACGCCGCCGCACTCCTTCGCCGCCCGGTGCGGCCAGAGTATCGATGCCAGCATCATGTGCCATGGTCGAACTGATCCTGTTGCTGTGACCGCCCGGGCAAGTGCGACTGCACCTGACTGAAACGGCCCCCTTAAATACTAGCTTTGGAAAGCCTCTTTTGAAGCCCCTATGCCAACCGCCCGAGCGCTGCAAGATGCAGCCATACCGGTCGGTTTGGCGCGCCTGATAGACTCGAAGCCTCGCCCTGCCAACTGCCAATTTGTGCATGGCCGTTGCACGGAATGAAACTGGCTCAATCGAGCCCGATCAGCGACATCTGGCGGCCATAGTCAGGCTCGGCCCGGTGGGTCGCCCGGCGGAAGGAAAAGAACCGCGCATCATCGACATAGGTATCGAGCCCGAGCCGCTCAATCATGCCGATTCCGGCCTGCTCCAACCGTCCGGCAACGTAGCTTTCCAGGTCAAACTGCCAGTGATCGGAGCGCCCGGCGGTGAAAAATTGGGCGTTGGCTTGGTCGTCGCCCAGCAGCCGCTGCTGGAAGCCTGAATCGACCTCGTAACTCGGCTGGGCAATGCACGGGCCGATCGCGGCGACGATATCTCCACGCTGGGCCCCCAGCGCTTCCATCGCGGCGATAGTGCTATCGGTCACTCCGGCAACCGCGCCTTTCCAACCAGCGTGAGCCGCACCAACCACTCCGGCCCGCCGGTCAGCCAGCAGGACCGGCGCGCAATCGGCGGTCAGGATGCCGAGCAGCGTGCCCGGTTGGTTGGTAACCAGTGCATCGGCATGGGGCCGGTCCGCCGTGCTCCAGTCCCCTGCCACCACGCAACTGGCACTATGGACCTGATAGACCGTAACGAGCCGCGCGCCGGGCAACACCGCTGCGACTGCGCGGGCCCGGTTTTCGGCCACCGCGGCATCGCCGGTGCCAAGCCCCAGGTTGAGCCCAGCCACGACGCCACAGGAAACCCCGCCGCGCCGACCGAGGAAGCCATGCGGCAGCCCTTGCAGCACTTCTGCGCGGTTGACTTCAACCGGCTCAACCAAGGCTTTTGCTCACCTGCTCGAAGGTGTCTTTCGACAGGCCCGGAGCGGCGACGATCCGCTCCAGTTCGGCCCGCATCAGTGCCGACCGGCCCGGCTCGATCCGCCGCCAGCGCCCCAGCGGAGCAACGAACCGTGCTGCCGTCTGGGCATTGAGCGGATCAAGCTTGAGAATCAGATCGGCGATCAGCCGGTAGCCTGCGCCGTCCACCGCATGGAACGCCCCGGCATTGACCGCCGCCGCCATATACAGCGCGCGGGCCCGGTTGGGGTTATTCAACGTGAACTCTGGGTGGTCCGCCAGCGCGCGAACATGATCGAGCACTGCCGGGTGGAGCGACCCCGCCTGAAGCGAAAACCACTTGTCGATCACCAGCGCGTTTCCGGCATAGCGGGCATGAAACTGCGCCAGTTTTTCCGCCCGCTGCGGGGTTTCTAGGCCGCACAGTACCATCAGTGCGCCTTGCCGGTCGGTCATATTGTCGGCCCCATCAAACTGCGCGGCGGCCAACTGAGCGGCCAGATCGGGTACCCCGGCGGCAAGCAGGGCCAGCGCCTGGGTCTTGATCTTGCGGGCGCCCTTGGCGGCGGCAGACAGATCGTAAGGCACCGCGCCGGCGCGGACGTGAAGCCCAACCAGCTGATCTTGGAGTGCAGTGCTGAGCTGCGCTTTCAGCGCCTCACGCGCGGCCCGGATCGCCCCGGGATCAGCGGCGGCAAACTGTTCGGCCAAATAGGCCTCGCCCGGCAGGATCATCAACTCGCCGCGCATCAGATCATCGAGCGCAGGATCGGAAATGACCCTGGCCAGGGCATCGGCAATGGCGGCTGCACCGGCGGCAACATCGGCCCCGTTCACCGCCCCAACCAAATGCTGAACCTCCAGCTGCTGCAACGCTTCTTGGCGAGCAAAGGCATCGTCATCGTGCGCCGCCAGGAACACCAGATCAGCGCCGCTGGTATCCGCCGTGATGGTAATCGGAGCCGAGAAGCCGCGATTGATCGACAGTACCGGGCGGGCCGCAAAGCCGGGGAAGGAAAACTCCATCTCGGTCCGGTCGAGGACCACCAGTTGTTCGCCTTGGTGCTGACCAGTGGCCGGATCGAACAACGCCAGCCCCAGCGGGATTACCATCGGCAGTTTGTTGGTCTGCCCCGGCGTGGCGGGCACTTCCTGCCGCAGTGTCAGTGTCGCCACATCGCCGTCGTGGCTAAGCTGCGCGGTTACCTTGGGGGTCCCAGCCTGACTGTACCACAGCCGGAACTGGCCAAGGTCAATCCCCGCCCCATCCTCGATCGCGGTGACAAAATCTTCGCAAGTCGCTGCTTGGCCATCGTGGCGTTCAAAATAGAGGTCGGTGCCCGCGCGGAACCGAACGGCCCCCACCAAGGTCCGCATCATCCGGATCACTTCGGCGCCTTTGTTATAGACCGTCGCGGTGTAGAAGTTGGATATCTCCTGATACGAATCGGGCCGGATCGGGTGCGCCAATGGCCCCGAGTCTTCGGGGAACTGGGCGCTGCGCAAGACCCGCACGTCCTCGATCCGCTTGACCGCAGCGCTGCCCATGTCCTGGCTGAACAGCTGATCGCGCAGCACGGTGAAGCCTTCCTTCAGGCTCAGCTGGAACCAGTCGCGGCAGGTTACCCGATTGCCCGACCAGTTGTGGAAGTATTCGTGTGCGACCACGCTTTCGATCCCGTCATAGTCCATGTCGGTTGCGGTATCAGGATCGGCCAGAATGTAGCGGGTGTTGAACACGTTGAGGCCTTTGTTTTCCATCGCCCCCATGTTGAAATCACTGACCGCGACGATGTTGAACAGGTCGAGATCGTATTCGCGCCCGAACACGTCTTCATCCCATTTCATCGAATCCTTCAGCGCCTGCATCGCATGGTGAGTGCGGTCCTGATCGCCGTCTCGGACCCAGATGCCCAGAGCGACCGTGCGACCGGAGCTGGTGGTAAAAGTGCTGTGGTTGGCAACCAGATCGCCCGCGACCAGTGCAAACAGATAGCTCGGCTTGGGCCAGGGATCGTGCCACTGCGCCCAATGCGTGCCGTCCGGCCCCGCTCCGGTCGCGGTACAATTGCCGTTGGATAGCAGCACCGGGAACGCCGCCTTGCTGCCGCTCATCCGGACCGAATAGACCGACAGCACATCGGGCCGGTCGGGCGCAAACGTGATCCGCCGGAACCCTTCAGATTCGCACTGGGTGCAGAGCATTCCGCCAGACGCATAGAGCCCCATCAGCTGGCTGTTCGCCGCTGGATTGAT
>JAYURW010000096.1:0-6665 GCA_043756025.1 Novosphingobium sp.
GCTGGGACGATCAGGCGGGACAAGTACCACTATACCTACAACGGCAACACTTACGCAGTGAAGCTGAACGGTGCGACCTGCGAAGTACATCAATCGGCACACACCAATTATCTGGTCAGCTATGATTGGGTTACCCAGCCCGCGCTCGCCAAGAGTTCGAAGTGGCAATACTCCCAGCGCAAATACGACGTGTCCAACTGGCGGACAGAGACCACTGGCTGCATGGAAGAGCCCGACACTTATGAAATCGACGATTACGATAGCGTCGACTTCAGTTTGGCCAAGGACCTCGATCTCGATCATGTCCCGGCCGGCGATCCGTCTGGCCAATGGCGCCCGATGTATCCGGGTTACGTCTTTGGCAGGGCGCTTCGCTTCAACGGCACCGGCGCATTCGATCTTGCGACGGTGACGACGACGGAAGAATTTTTCACGCCTTCGGTGGGCGGCACTTCGCATTGCCCCAATCCGGCCCGGGCGCTGGAAGAAATGTCTGCCAGCGACGTCAACAGCTATCTGGGGTCGTTACGCGCTGGCGGCAGTACCTATCACGATATCGGGATGCTGTGGGCTGCGCGGTTGCTGTCGCCGACCGGGCTATTTGCCGATGACAATGCCGATGTCTCCGCTGGCCAGCCAACCAGCCGCCATCTGCTGTTCATGACCGATGGGCAGACCTCCGCACTCGACCTTAGTTATACCGCTTACGGGTTTGAACCGCTTGATCGGCGGCGATGGAGCCCCAGTTCGGTAATGAACCTGACCGAGACGGTTGAGGCTCGTTTCGCCTTGATTTGCAGCGAGGCGAAGAAACGCAATATCACTGTCTGGGTGATTGCTTTTGGCACCCAAATCAACCCAGTTATGGAGGCTTGCGCCGGTCCGGGCCGTTCTTTTCAAGCCGAAGACGGCGATGAGCTGATCGCAGCCTTCACAGCGATTGCCACGTCAATCGCCGATCTGCGGCTGACGAACTAGCTTTCGAGCCATTCGAGCAGCGCGCCCATGCAATCGCGCCCCAAAATTGCGCTGCGTTCGGGTGACCAGCCTTGCGCGAAGCAAGGCAGATCATCGTTGTCCTTGAACGGCATTTCCAGCGTCATCGCGACCGCGCCAAACCGCTCCGCCAGCTGATTGGTGCTCATCGTCAGGTTTGCCTTGCCCTGCCCGGCAATCGGATAGCCGAGCCGGGTCTGGAAATCAGGCGTGCGGCGGTTCAGAATAGCCGAGTAGCGATCATAGCCGGTTTGCTGTTCGTCAGTGCACGACGGAATACCATGGAAGCCCGCGAGGAACACCGCCGGGATCGCTTCATCGCCGTGGACATCCATCGCGAAGTGCACCCCGGTTTCGTCCATCGCGTTCCGAATGCACAGCACTTCAGGAGAGCGTTCAAGGCTGGGCTCGGCCCATTCGCGGTTGAGGTTCACCCCGGCATAATTGGTCCGCAAGTGGCCGCGGCATGATCCGTCCGGATTGCAGTTGGGCACGATATGGAACCGGCACAGCTGGCGCAACCGCCGCCCGGTCGGATCGGCTGGATCGGTCAAACACTCCAGCGCGCCATCCATCCACCATTCGGCCATCGATTCGCCGGGATGCTGGCGGGCATAGAGCCAGACCTGCTTGTCGCCCTCGCCCAGTTCGAGGCAATCGATTGGCTGGCCTTCGATCGAATGCCCCAGCACCCGGTGGGTGACCCCTTCACTCAGTGCCGCGCCCGCGACCAGATCGTGGTGCCGTTCCATCGAATAGGGCGCGAAATAGGCGAACCAGACCAGACTGGCTTCGGGCATATAGCGGATCGTCAGCGTGCCGCCGTCCTCGGCCTTGTTATACGAACTATCAGCGCGGCCCCAAAACTCCCGGTCCTCGCTGACCGCCGCGTTATAGCCGGGCCAACCGCCGGGATAGGCCGATCCGCCCAGGCCCGTGATCTTCAAAGTCAATTCCCGCCCGGCGCAATTGGCGACGCGGAAATGAAACCATTGGTAAAAGTCTGACTGATGGTCCTTGCGGATCGTCAGTCGCGCGGTGGTGCCGTCGATGCCGAGGACTTCGATATTGCCGCTGTCAAAGGCGGCGTCGATCAGGATCGGGTTCATTTAACCTCTATCGTTTCACCCGATTGGCCGGGGAAGTTCAGGAACAGGGCTTCGCTCATCTTCGGGGCGCCAAGCGCGGTCCCGGCGAGCGGCGAGGCGGTGGTGACGGTAAAGCTGGCCCGCCCTTCCCACAACACCGCACCACTTGTCCGGTCGCGGATTGCAACCGCCAGTTCGGTCGCGACCTGCTCTTTGGGCTTGGGTGACAGGTTCAGGCCGATCCCCAGCCCCAGTCCCGTACCACGCGAACCAGCCGATCCGCCCAGTCCGACACTGACCGGGCTGGAGCTGCCACTCGGCTGAAAAGTGCTGCGGGTTACTTTCATATGGGCGATCTGCGCCCCGGCGCCGGGGCTGGCAGCGGTGTAGCCGAGCCGCTCCAGCTGGCGCATCACTGCCGCGCGGTAGGTTTGCCACTCGATCGAATTGCCATCGCTGCCCGGTGCGGGTTCGATCGAGATCGTGCCCTTGCCCAACGGCGAAATATCCGCCGCGTGAAACCGGGTGACCTGCACCGGCCCGATCGGGGTGACGCAGCCAGACAGGGCCAGCAGTCCCAAAGCCAGCGCGGCAAAACGGTTTCTGTTCATCGGCTGCACCCTTTCGCGGCGATTCCACTGCCGGGTTGTGAATCCGATCCGAATGCGATGCAAGCCTGTTACCGGCGTTCGCGTACTTCGCCGGTGCGGGCCGGGAAGCCATCGAACAGCGCGCCGGCCAGCCGAGCGGCAATCGCATCGTCGCTCCAGCGCTCGTCACCATCGCGGGTATAGATGGTTGCACGCCCTTCCCACAGCACTTCGCCGCTGGCCCGATCACGGATCCGCGTCTCAAGCCGGGTTTCGATCACAGCCTTTTTCGGCTTGGTCCCGTCGATCTGGACCGCCATGCCCAACATCGATCCGCGATTGGACACGCCCATCGACATCTCACCACTGACCGGATCGCGCTTGCCTTCAGCCGGAACCGTTTCGCTGCGGACAATCCGCACTTCGGCGATCTGGCTGGACGGCGCTGCGCCGCCCGGCGCGGCCTGATAGCCCGCCTCAATTAGCTGTGTTTCAACCGCAGCCTGAAATGTGGCGTTGAGCCGGGGATCGGTCGCGGCGTCTTGCCCGGGCATTGCGATCACCACGATCCCGCCTTTGACCAGCGCCGCAGGATCAATCCCATCGGCCCGGAACCGCGCGACATCGACCGTGCCTTCGATGGAGGGCGCTGGCCGCGCGGTGCGGCTGGCCCAGCCCGGCTCTGCGCCCCAAGCACCGGGCCGCGCCATCAGCGCCGTGCCGGTCAGGCCCAATGCGGCTACAACAAACGCAGAGGTTAGCTTGGCAGAAAGATGCTGCATGAAATTAGGGCCCTTTGCTGGGGAATGAACATTGCCCCGACCGGCCCTCTCTTCCGCTCTCAACCTTGCCCGGTGATGAACATCGAGGCTCGGCCGCCCGCATTAACCACTTGATTGCGCAAAGCTGCTAGCCGATGGCCCCATCATGACCCAGAAATGCCCTGTGCTCGTTACCGGCGGTGCCGGATATATCGGCAGCCACGCCGTGCTCGCTTTGACCGACGCCGGTTGGCCGGTGACAGTGATCGACAATCTGGTCACCGGGTTCCGCTGGGCCGTGCCCGAAGGTGTGCCGTTTTACGAAGGCGACATCGAAGACGCAGGGCTACTGGCGCGGATCATCGCCGAACAGCAGATCGGTGCGGTCATGCATTTTGCCGGGTCCGTGGTTGTGCCCGAATCCGTATCCGACCCGCTTAAATACTATCACAACAACACCGCCAAGACCCGCAGCCTGATCGCTAGCGCGGTGACAGGCGGCGTAGCGCACTTCATCTTCAGCTCGACCGCTGCAACCTATGGCATTCCCGATGTTTCCCCGGTGACCGAGGATACCCCGCAGCGCCCGATCAATCCCTATGGGATGTCCAAATTGATGAGCGAATATATGCTGCGCGATACCGCCGCCGCGCACCCGCTCAATTTTTGCGCGCTGCGCTATTTCAATGTGGCAGGCGCAGATCCGCGCGCGCGCACCGGGCAATCGACGGCGGGCGCGACCCACCTGATCAAGGTCGCGGTCGAAGCTGCGCTAGGCAAACGCGCGCAGGTCGACGTGTTCGGGACCGATTTTGACACACCGGATGGCACCGGGGTGCGCGACTATATCCATGTCAGCGATTTGGCCGCGGCCCATGTGCTGGCGCTGGCTGCGCTGATCGAACAGCCAGAACGATCGCTGACGATGAACTGCGGCTATGGCCGGGGCTATTCGGTGCTGGAAGTGCTCGATGCCGTCGACCGCGTGACCAACCAGCAGATCACCCGCGTGCTTGGCCCGCGCCGGGCCGGTGATCCCGATTCGCTGATTTCGGACAACCAGCGGATCAAGCTGGTCCTGCCGTGGGTGCCGCAGTATGCCGATCTGGACCTGATCGTCAGCCATGCGTTGCAATGGGAGCGGAAACTCGCTGAGCGGGCCGCCTAATGGTTGACTTCGCAGCGAGTCACCCGTAACGGCCCGACTTCAATTTTCAGCGGCAAGAAGCCGCCCCCGAGGAAACTATGAAGATTCGCAACAGCCTCAAGTCGCTCAAGGGCCGCCACCGCGATAACCGCGTGATTCGCCGCCGTGGCCGCACTTACGTGATCAACAAGACCAACCGCCGCTTCAAAGCGCGCCAGGGCTAACGCCCGGCGCAGGCGGGGCCTTTCGGCTCTGCTCTGGCATTCTGACGGCCCGCTTCCCATCCGGGGTGCGGGCCGAAAGTGTTTTAATCGCAGGAGTTTGCCCGATGCCCGGACCAATCGAAGCCGTCGTTTTCGATGTCGGCAAAGTGCTGGTCCAGTGGGAGCGCGACCTGCCGTTCCGCCGCTTGATCCCCGATCCGGCTGAGCGTGCCTGGTTCATGGACACCGTGATCCCGATCGAGTGGCACGCCGAACATGATGCCGGGCGCGACGCCGAAGACATGATCGCGGAGCGCAGCGCCGAATACCCCGATCACGCCCAGCTGATTCGGGCCTGGCTGGACTGCTTCAACGAAACCATCCCCGGCCCGGTGCCCGGCTCGGTCGAACTGGTCGAAGCACTCGATGCCGCTGGCGTGCCGCTGTTTGCGATCACCAACTTCGGCGCTGACACCTGGGCCGGTTTCGCCCCGACTTTCCCGCTGTTCGAACGGTTCCGCGATATCGTTGTGTCGGGTGTGGAGAAACTGGCCAAGCCCGATCCCGCAATATACGCGCTGGCCGAGGCGCGGTTCGGCTTGGCGCCTCAGGCGATGTTGTTCATCGATGACAGCCTGCCCAACGTGACCAGCGCCCGCGCCTGCGGCTGGTATGGGCACCACTTCCAGAACGCCGAAGGCTTGCGCGCCGATCTGCTTGAGCGCGGGCTGCTGGGTTGAGTTGTTTCACGCCAAAGCGCCAAGATGTTGCATTGTTCCGGCGGTCAGTTTGCCCCGCGAATGCGGCCAATCAATCTGCGTTGAAATTTTCTTATGCTGCGCAGGAGCAGAGCCAAGGGCTACAAATGCACTACATCTTGGCGTCTTGGCGTGAGAAATCCTCTCCAGAACCAAAAAAGACCCCCGTCCTTGCGGACGAGGGCCAATTGGGGGGCTATTTAGGGGTGCCTGAAATTACGCCTCAGGCGGCGGCGTTGCAGCTCTGAACATCGTCAGCGCTGAGTTCGCCCTTGGGGGTGGCGAAAGTGGTGACCGGGCCGAAAGCCTTGACGACCTTGACGCAGGTGTTGAGCGGGCGGGCGCCATCGACTGCGCCAGTGCAGGTATCGCCCGCGCAGTTCCACAGTACGCCGTTGACGACCTTCTTGGCCGGGGCTTCCAGCGCGGTGCTCAGCTTGGCGCTGTAGCGCTGGCTGGCGGCCTGCGCCGGGGAAACGGTGGCGGAGAAACTGGCGACGGTGCCGAACAGCGCCAGACCGGCGAGCACCAGATTGCGGGAGAGGCTGCGGTTGGTTGCGGTAATCATGATCTTATCCCTTGTTTTGCTTTTGCTCGCAGCGATCGAAGGGTCCTGGGAGGGAAGACTCGATTTGCGTTGCGAATCACTACCTATTGCGATAGGTATTAAGTTGCAACTGAAAACTGTGCGTCGCAGCAAATTGGCAGCAAAGATTTTTTTGTCGGTGTGCAAGCGCAATTAGGTTAGACCGGGCTCGGGATAAGGGATGTGACAATGGGTAAGCTGCACGAACCGCTCAATGATATGCAGAACTGCGGGCTTCCCGCTGCGCTGGAAGTTATGGGGGAACGCTGGTCATTCATGATCCTGCGCGCCGCGTTCAACGGCCTGCACCACTTTGAAGAGTTCCTTGGCGCACTTGGCATCGCCCGCAACATCCTCTCGAACCGCCTCGCCCGGCTGGTCGAAAACGGCATCATGCGGCGCGAACCGCTGCCCGATGATCGCCGCAAGATCGAATACCGGCTGACCGAACGCGGCTTTGACCTGCTGCCCGCCATGCTCGCGCTGCGCCAGTGGGGGGAGAAACACAGCCTCGGCGTGCCCGCCAACCCGGTGCT
>JAYURW010000097.1:0-3032 GCA_043756025.1 Novosphingobium sp.
ATTTTGAGTCGTTCGCGTCTACCATTCCGCCACAGGGGCAAACCTGTGAAAGCGCGCTTAGCCGCCCTTCAAAACTCCCGCAATCGCCTTGTGCATACGCGAATGCAGGACATCGTTGCCGGCCAGCACCTGCTTGTCGCAGATGGGCACCGAAGTGCCCCGCCAGTCGGTGACGAAACCGCCCGCCTCACGCACCAGCAGACAGCCCGCCGCAGTATCCCACGACGACAGATCGCTTTCCCAGAATCCGTCGAACCGCCCCGAGGCGACCCACGCGAGATCGAGCGACGCTGCGCCGAACCGGCGAATGCCCGCAACCTGCGGGGCCAAGGCATTGTAGATCCGCGTCCATTCGGGCGCATCACCGCGGCCCGCGAACGGAATGCCGGTGGCGATCAAGCTTTCGTCGAGGTGACGGCGCGAGGACACGCGCAGGCGGCGGTCCTGCAGCCATGCGCCGCGGCTGCGCTCGGCCCAGTAGCTCTCATCGGTGATCGGCTGATAGACCAATGCAGCCACCACATCGCCCCAACCGCTGCCGTCAAGTTTAGGTTCTTGCGCGGCGATCGAAATCGCAAAGTGCGGAATGCCGTGGAGGAAGTTGCTAGTCCCGTCGAGCGGATCGATGATCCAGCGCGGACTGGTCGGGCTGCCTTCGATGACGCCGCCTTCTTCAAGCACAAAGCCCCATTCGGGCCGCGCCAGCAGCAATTCGTCGTACAGCGTCCGCTCAGCGCGCTGGTCGGCCTTGGAGACGAAATCGGCCGGGCCCTTGCGACTGACCTGGAGGTGTTCGACCTCGCCAAAATCGCGGCGCAAGCGCTGCCCGGCCTTGCGCGCGGCTTTTTCCATGACGCGGATAATGGCGGAGATGACAGCCATCTGGTTCAGTCAGCCTTGCGCACGTAGGCGCGTTCGTAAACGTCGACCACGATGCGGGTGCCGCTGCCGATGTGCGGCGGGACCATCACGCGCACGCCGTTATCAAGCAGCGCGGGCTTGAAGCTGGACGATGCGGTCTGCCCCTTCACCACTGCATCGGCCTCGACAATGGTGGCCTCGACCTGTTCGGGCAGAGCGACCGAAATCGGGCGATCTTCCCACATTTCCAGCGTCACTTCCATGCCATCTTGCAGAAACGCGACTGCATCGCCGAGGAGGTCGGCAGGCAGGTTGATTTGCTCGTAATTGTCCTGGTCCATGAACACCAGACTGTCACCATCGACGTAAAGGAACTGGAAATCCTTGGTGTCGAGCCGGACTTTCTCGATCGTGTCCTGGCTGCGGAAGCGCACGTTGGTCTTGCGCCCGTCGATCAGGTTCTTCATCTCAACCTGCATGAAGGCCCCGCCCTTACCGGGCTGGGTGTGCTGGATCTTGCCAACCTTCCAGATGCCTTTTTCGTATTCGATGATATTGCCCGGACGGATGTCCACGCCGCTGATCTTGGCCATGGGTGCCTCTTCAAGGATGAGAAAGAGCCCGGCCACGGGGCCGGAAGAAGCGCGCCCATAACCCAGCGCGGTGCTGACGGCAAGGTCTCTGGCCCCGCCCAGCGCTTGCTGATAGGATGGAGGTTATGAAGCGCGTGATCCTTTTGCTGGCCGTAGCAGCTGCTGCCCCTGCCCTCGCGGTTCCGGGCGGCGAGATCGGCTGGCTGCGCCCCGCAACCTTCCAGTGCGAGATGCCCGGCGATGCCACCGGCCCGGTGGGGCTGCGGGTGCCCGCGGCGGATTTCAACGTGATCAACGCCAATACTTATGAAACGCCGCAAGGCCGCGGCACCTATCTGCTGACCGGCGATCTGCTGCAGCTGACCAGCGGACCGCTTTATGGTGCCAAGTACCACCGGATCAGCAACAATTTCCTGCGCCAGATCGGCCCTGACGGCAAAGACACCGCGATGCGCTGCGTGCGCAAGGTGCTGGGCTACTACCGCTGGCCCGACGCCTGACGCCTTAGCCTGTTTCAATCGCGCGGCGCTTGGTCCGCGCATAGGTTGCCCATAGCAGGCCCGTCATCGCGATCACCCCGATCCATTGGGAAGTCCCGGCGAAGTCTTCGCCGACAATCGCCAGCTTCGCGGGATCGCCCATCACCCCACCGCCCCGGCAAATGCCAGCCTTGCGGCCTCAAGCGCGAATGCTGGCACAGATAACCAGCGCGACTGACAAGCCCACACTTTGCGCTTAGCTGGCAGTGCCGAGAACCTTGGCAAAGGCGCGCACCGCCGCCGCCTCATCACCGCCCCAGACGGCATGGCTGACGGCAATAAAATCGGCACCGGCCGCCACCAGCGGCGCGGCATTCTGGGGCGTGATCCCGCCGATCGCAACGCAGGGCAGTTCCATCAGGCCCTGCCACCAGCTGAGCAGCGCCAGTTCGGCGACATGCTGGACCGGCTTGGTTGCGCTGGGAAAGAATGCCCCGAAGGCGACATAGTCGGCCCCCGCCTCGCCCGCTTCCATCGCCAGATCGCGGCTGGCGTGGCAGGTAACGCCGATCTGCGCATCGCGGCCCAGCGCTGCGCGGGCATCGGCCACTTGGCCATCGCCCTGCCCCAGATGGACACCGTCCGCGCCGATCCGCTTGGCCAGCGAGATCGAATCGTTGACGATGAAGGCCACCTCGCGCGCCGCGCAGAGCGCCTGGAGCGGCTCGGCCAGCCGCGCCGCCTCGTGTTCATTCACATCTTTGACGCGAAACTGGAACGCGGCGACCACCCCCGCATCAAGCGCGCGGGCAAGCCGTTCGGGGAAATCGCCCGACACGTCGAGCGGGGAAATCAGATAAAATTGGCAAGCAGTCATCCAGCGCGCTCTAGCCTGCCGCACGGGTAAGGCCAAGCATTCGGGAACCGTTCATTAAAACGGGGGCTATAATGAACAATGATCAAATCAATTGCCTCTGTCGCCATCGCCGCCGCGTTAACCGCAGGCTGCGTTTCCATGCCGCGCGTCAATCCTGACGGATCAACTGAAGTCCGCTTGGGCCAGCGTGCGGATCTGGGCGGACCCAGGGTTACAGTGCTC